>NZ_JANFVR010000215.1 GCF_024609805.1 Tahibacter caeni
GGTCGGCCGACGTGTCGCGCGCGTCGGCCGCGCGCGGCCGCTGTTCCGCCGGCGGCAGTCCGGCGAGATAGCCGGCGGCCGCCAGCGCCGTCAGCTGGTTGGCGCGGCCGGCCGCGTAGTCGAAATCGCGATTCAGATGTCGCGCCTTGAGGCCGATCGGCTGCAGCCGGCGCGCGAGATTGTCCGTGTTGTGGCAGCTCGCGCACTGGTTCTGGTCGGGCACCTGATAGGCGGCCTCTTCGGTCGCGCCGGCCGCGTCGACGAGCTGCAACGGCACCAGCGCGCCTATGCGCGCGAGCGTCGCGTCGCGCTGGTCGGCGTCCCAGACGTAGGGCAGGGCGATCCAGCCCGCTTCGCGCCGCACGAGCAGGCGCGTCTCGATCAGTCGCGTGCGGCGCAGGTCGATCGCGCCGGCGACGAAGCTGCTGGCCGCCGGGTCGCTGCGCAGCACGCGGTTCTCGCCGCCGCCGTCGGGCAGCGGGAAATAGAAGGTCTTGCTGATGACCGTGCCGACCGGGAAATCGAACGCGTTGTCGGGATCGTATTTCGCGCTGACGCCCGGCGGCATCCAGACCGTGCGCAGCTTGTGCGCGTAGTCGCTGAACAGCGGCGTGTTGAGATCGTACGGCAGCACGCCGTCGTTGAGACTCAGGCGGCGGCCGTCGCTGACGAGCACGCCCCACTCCGACAGCCTGGCCGGCATGCCGTCGGCGAAGAACCGTACCGGCGCCGGCCGCTGTGCGCAGGCGGCCAGCAGCAGGCCGGCCAGCAACGCGAAAATCCGCGCGGTCCTGCGCACCGATCAGCTCCGGCCCAGGTCGATCGCCGGCAGCTTCGGCAGGCTGCAGCGGAACGGGCCGATGTCGGTGTTCGGGTTGTCGTAGCCGTTCGGGCCGTCGGCGTTGATGACGCCGGAAACGTCCTCGAGGCAGATCTGCGGCCCCGCCGCCGGCTGGCCGTCGATCGTGCGCTGCTTGTTGAAGTAGCCGTCCCAGAGCACGTCCGGGAAATGACCGGTCAGGCCCATCGACGCGACTTTCAGCGCCTTGAGGTCCAGGCCGTCGGGCGAATCGCCGCCGCCCTTGAGCCGGTTGCCGTAGATGTAGATACGCTCCGGATACGGATCGAAGCCGTCGGCCATGCTGCTGTCCTTGTAGCCGGTCGAGTAGACGCTGGACACGATGATGTTGGCCGTCGCGTTGTCGGCGATGTCGTTGTCGAAGATCTCGACGTCGTCGTTGGAGTTGATGACCATGCCCGAGCCGGCCGGCACGCTCGCCACGGGCGTGCCCTTGGCGCCGAAGTTGGCCGTGTTGTTCGCGACGATCCTGTTCTTGAACACGCGGATCTGGCCGCCCTGCTGCGACAGCGCCGGCATGTTGAACACGAGGATGCCGCCGGTGTTGCCGGTCGCGACGTTGTCGTAGACGTCGGCGTTGATCGTGTTCTCGATCTCGATGCCGGCGACGTTCGACTCGGCGCGGCTGCGCCGCACGACGACGTCGCGCGACTGGCCTACATAGATACCCGCGTCCGAGGCGGCGATCGCGACGCAGTCCTCGATCAGCACGTTGCTGGTCTTGACCGGATACAGGCCGTAGGCGCCGTTCTTCGTGCTCGGACCGCCGGTCCACTGCACTTTGACGCCGCGTATCGTGATCTGCCTGGACTCGCTGATCTTGAGGCCGTCGCCCTTGGAGTCCTCGATGGTCAGGTTCTCGATCGTGAAATCGTCGCCGTTGACGAGCAGCCCTTCGGCGCCGGCCTTCTGGCCCTTGAAGCTCAGCACGCTCTTGTCCATGCCGGCGCCGCGTATCGTCACGCCGCTCGCGCGCAGGGTCAGGCTGCGGTCGAAGGCGTAGCGGCCGGCAGGAATCTCGATGACGTCGCCGGGCTTGGCGTCGAGCAGCTGCTGCTGCAGCTTGGGCGCGTAGCTCGCGTCGGCGGCGGGCGCCGGCGGGCCGTTCGACGACTCGCCGCAGGCGCCGAGCACGAGGGCGATCGCGAACACGGGTATACATTGACGCATGGCCGACTCCGACGCGGGGAATCCCCGCAGTCTTGTGCGGTCGCCGCATCACAAGCGAGGGCGGCAGCGGCATACTAAGGGGGGAAAAACGGCCAAGCCGCGAAACGTCCCCCGAGCACGCCGGCATCCGGCGTCGATCGTCGGGGGCATCGAGGCCACGCGGGCAGGTTTGCGGGACGAGCGGCAGGCGCATGGAGCCCCGCCGCGGAAACGGCAGAGCACTTTCAGAGAGAGCGATGGCGCGGGCGAGCACGATGATCGAGGATCCGCGGCTGTCCGCGGCGGTATTGCCGACCAACATCCTCTGCACGCTCGTGCAGCTGGCCCAGGAGCGCGGTATCGACGCGGGCGCCTGGTTCGCCGGCTACGCCCTGAGTCCCGGCGACGTCTGCGACCCGAGCGCGCGCGTCTCCTACCGCCAGGCGATCGCGATCGTCCGCCGCGCGCTGGCCGACCTGCCCGACCCGGATCTCGGTCTCGTGCTCGGCCGGCGCCAGGACATCGGCAACTTCGGCCTGCTCGGTCTCGCGATGAAGACCGCGCGCAGCTTCCTCGATGCGATCGGCATCGGCATCGCCCACCAGCGCGCGACCGGCGCGCTGCTCGACCTGCACGTGGAGAGCCTGTCCTCGGGCGAGCTCGCGCTGTTCGCGCGCGCGCCGCTGCACGACGCGGCCGTGCTGCCGTTCCTTTGCGAGGAAATGTTTTCGAGCGTGCTCGCCGTCGCGCGCGAGCTCGTCGGCCCGGCGCTGCGGCCGCTGCGCCTGGAGCTGGCCTATGCGGCGCCGGCGCACGTCGGCGACTACCGCGAGCTGTTCGGCTGCGAGCTGCGCTTCGGCAGTACGCACAACTGCCTGGTCGTCGATGCGCAGGTCCTCGACCTGCCGTTCCCGAACTACAACCCGGTCACCTCGCGCCAGGCGCTCGCTGCGCTGCAGCGCGAGCTGCAGGCCGCGCCGCCCGCGCGCAGCGAGACCGTCGCCGCGGTCGAGCGCCAGCTGCGCCTGCGCCTGAGCCAGAATCCGCGCCTGCTCGACGTGGCCGTCTCGCTGTGCCGCAGCGAGCGGACCCTGCGCCGCCAGCTGGCCGGCGAAGGCGAAAGCTTCACCCTGATCCACGACCGCGTGCGCTGCGAGCGCGCTCTCGAGCTGCTGCGCGACCGCCGCCTCAGCGTGGCCCAGGTCGGCAGCCAGGTCGGCTTCGGCGACGTGCGCGAATTCCGCCGCGCGTTCAAGCGCTGGACCGGCCGCACGCCGACCGAGCTGCGCGAAGCCTAGGCGGCCGGGCAGGCGTGCCCGCCGGGCATCCCGCGTGGCGGCGCGGCGCGACGAGTCGCGCCGTTGCGCACGGCACCGCCGCCGGAGCAAGACTGGCTGCCTGCCGGAGCGGCCCGCACAATGCGCCGGGCTCGCGCGGGAGGCGCTATGAAGAACTGGCTGTTCCTTGCGGTCGCGATCGTTTCCGAGGTCGCGGCGACGTCGGCGCTGAAGGCCAGCGACGGTTTCTCGCGCCTCTGGCCGTCGCTGCTCGTCGTCGCCGGCTACGCGGTCGCGTTCTATTTCCTGTCGCTGACCTTGCGCGCGATCCCGGTCGGCGTGGCCTATGCGGTCTGGTCGGGTCTCGGCATCGTGCTGGTCACGGCCGTGGCCTGGCTGGCCTACGGCCAGAAGCTCGACGCGCCGGCGCTGCTCGGCACGGGCCTCATCGTCGCCGGCGTGCTCGTCATGAACCTGTTCTCGCGCAGCACGGCGCAGTGAGCCGCCGCGCTGGCAGGCTCATCCGGCGCGGGTGTTTTCCCTACGCCAAAATAGTGGGTCTTGCAACGTGGAACTGTAAAAATTTCACGGCAGCTTTTCGTCCGCGCTGTTGCAATCGCTCCGTCGCCCGCATTCGCGGGCCGGCGGCGGGGGCGAACATGCAGCGCGCGAACGGGAAGCTGTTGCCGATACTGCTGCTGGCCGCCGCGGGCGGCGGGGCGGATCGTGCCGAGGCGCAGGCCGCCGCCGCGAGCCTGCGGATCACGCTGGACGCCGACGCCGTGGAGATCGTGCGCGCCTGGCGGCGCAGCCACGGGCTGGATCCACCCGACGCGCAGGCCGACGCGCGCGTCGCCGCGTTGTTGCAGCGCATGAATGGCGTCGCGGCGAACGAACCGGCGTCGCCGGTTCCGCGTCCGGCGCCAGTTCTTTCCGCAGCGCATTCGGCCGGGACAGCAGCTTCCGCCGTGTCCGGCGCCGCGGCGCCGGCATCGGCCGCCGCGGGCCGGCGCGCTCAGCCGTTCGACGACGCCAGGCCGTAGCCGCCGACCGGCCGGGTCTGCATGCCTTCGCCGAAGCTCGCGATCAGCGGCATGGCCTGCTTGATCGCAGCCTGGACGGCCGGCAGGTTCAGCGACGCCTTGTGGCTGGCTTCGTGGGTCCAGACCTCGGTGATCCAGACCGTGTCGGCGTCCTTGGGATCGGTCGCGACTACGTAGCTCAGGCAGCCCGGCATCGCGCCGGTGCAGTCCAGCAGCAGAGCGATCAATGCGTCGCGCTGGCCGGCGACGGCGACGAACTTTCCGATCAGTCCATACATGCGCGCGCTCCACATTGCGAGGGCGGCCATCTTGTCGGCGCCGCGGCCGGCTTTCAACCCGCCGCCTCTTGCGTGATCGTTGCGATTGGCCGACATTGCCGCGGCCGCATTCCGGTCTACGAGGTGATCATGGCTCTTCTGTTGCCTGGCGAACTGGCCTGGTACGTGACCGGCCGCTTCTACGAGCGTGCCGACCACAGCCTGGCCGACTACGGCTACTTCCTGCATCTGGCCGGCATCGAAGCCGACCTGTTCGACGGCAAGCCGTCGGAGCGCACGGCGCATTTCACGTTCGCGGCCGAGCCGTTCACGGCGCGCGGCGTCAGCAACGGCGACCTGAAGCTGGGCCTGGACCCGGCCGGCGATTTCTCGGTCTATCTCCAGCCGGAGCCGGCCGGCGACTTCGACGACCCGCAGAGCTTCGCGCGCGGGCAGCGTATCGCGACGTTCCGCCGCGTCAGTGTCGTCGTCGGCACGACGCTGGAGGCCGGCAAGCCGCACGACACGCATCCGCTGCTGAGCTCCAACGTGTTCTCGGCGCGGCTGCTGATCAGCAATCCGTTCGAGTTCGCCGGCCGCCGCTACGACCTGCGCCACCAGATCGGCAAGGGCGTGACGCAGTTCGGCACGGCCGCGGCGGCTTCGCTGCCGAAGGAACAGACGCCGAAGGACTACGCCTCGGTGGTCGCGTTTTCCGGCTCGGCGCTCGCGCTGATCGGCTGAGCCCGTGGCCGGCTACGTCTACGTCTGGGAGTTTCAGGTCGACGCGGCGCAGCGCGCCGCGTTCGAGCGGTGCTACGGCGCTGACGGCGACTGGGTCGCGCTGTTCCGCCGCGGCGAGGGATATCTCGGCACCTCGCTGCTGCGCGACCGCGACGAGGACGGCAGTTACCTGACGATCGACCGCTGGCGCGACGAGGCTGCCTATCGCGCGTTCCGCGCCGCGTTCGAGGCCGACTACCAGCGCCTCGATGCGGCCTGCGCCGGGCTGACCGTCGCCGAACGCGCGATCGGCGAATACACCGAAGCCTGAGCGCCGCGGCGAGTCGCGGCGCGTTGCCCGAAGCATCCCGCAAACCAGTAGCCGGGCCCGAGCGCCGCGAGCGCCCGGGCCCGGTCGCGCTCAGGGCTGATAGGTGACCGACAGCTTCGCTGTCGCGCCCTTGTCGATCCAGACGTAGTTCGTCGCGGTCTGGTTCGCGCTGAAGCGCAGGCGCAGCTGGGTGCGCCCGGTGCGGTTGATCGCGGCGAGGCCGGCGGCCGAGAACACGGTGCTGCTCTGGCTGCCGCCGCTGAACGCGGCGATCTGGGCGACCGCGCTCGCGCTCGTTGCCGCCGCCCAGTCGCCGGCTTCGATCGTGCAGGCGGCGAGACAGCCGGCCTGCGCGTCGACGAGCAGGCTGTTGCCGGCCGGGCTGGTCCACGGATTGCCCGACGCGCTGCGATATGCGACGGTCACGCTTGCCGCGGTGATCGTCGCGCCGTCGGGGATCGACGACGTGTCGAACGAGAGCACGGCGCGGTTGAAATTGCCGTCGGTGCCGCGACCGATCGCGAGGCCGTAGATCGATTCGAGCGTGCCGACCGCCGCGGCGCCGCCGCTCGCGTTCGCCTTGACGTAGCCGTCGTTCGCGTCCTCGTTGCCGAACTCGGCCGTGACCGGCGTGCCGCCGCCGCCGCCGCCCGTACCGCCGGTCACCGTCACGTCCACGGCCGCCGAGCTGCCGACGTTGCCGGCGAGGTCGTAGGCCTGGGCGAGCAGCACGTGCGCGCCGTTGCTCGCGTTCGTCGCATCCCAGCTGAAGGTGTACGGCGCGCTCGCGTCGCTGCCGAGCAGGCTGCCGTCGAGCAGGAAGTCGACGTGGTCGACGCCGACGTCGTCGCTGGCGGTCGCGGACAGGGTGACGGCGCCGCTGACGATGCTCGCGGCGGCCGGCGCGGTCAGCACGACCGTCGGCGCGACGCCGTCGAGATCGTCGAGGCCCCAGAACCGGCCGATGTAATAGCTCGAGCAGATGTTCACGTCGAGGATGTAGGCGCCGGCCGTGCCGCACTGGGTTTCGCCGCTGCCGGGGTCCACCGGCGTGCCGTGGCCCATGCCGGTGATCGTGTAGGTCTCCACGCGCGGCTGGCCGGATGAGTCTTTGTATACCTTGTGCGGATAGCCGGCGACCGTGTCGGCGACGTCGGCGGTCTGGTCGACGCCGTGCACGTTGGTCCATTGCTGCAGGAGCTCGGTCTGGTTGGCCGGCCGCACGGTGTAGTCGGCGTCGCCGTGCCAGATCGACACGACGGGCCACGGGCCGTTCCAGCTGCTCGCCGCGCGCACCTTGTCGCCCCATTGCGCCGGGGTCAGATCGGTCCCGGGATTCATGCAGGAGAACGCATTCGTCTGGCTGGTCGCGCAGCGGTAGGGCAGGCCCGACAGCACGGCGCCGCCGGCGAACACGTCCGGATAGGTCGCGAGCAGCACGGCGGTCATCGCGCCGCCGGCCGAAAGGCCGGTCGCATAGACGCGGCCGCTCGCGCTCGCATGGTCGGCGATCATGCGGTCGACCATCTGCTTGATCGACAGCGCCTCGCCCTGGCCGCGCGTGGTGTCGCCGGTCTCGAACCAGTTGAAGCAGCTGCTGGAATTGTTCGCGCTCTGCTGCTGCGGCAGCAGCAGCGCGAAATGCCAGCGGTCGGCCAGCAGCTGCCAGCCGGTCTCCGCGTCGTAGCTCGCCGCGCTCTGCGCGCAGCCGTGCAGCGCGACGACGAGCGGCGCGCCGGCCGGCAGGCTCGCCGGCACGTACTTGAACATGCGCAGATTGCCGGGGTTGCTGCCGAAGCCGGTGACCTCGGTCTGGGCGAAGGCCGGCACGGACAGGGCGAGTGCGAGCAGGCCGGCGGACAGCGACAGGCGCGGGCCGCGCAGGCTCGCGCACGAAGACGGGAACGAAGGCATGGCCGAATCCTCAGGGGTGGGAACAAGGCCTGCGCAGTGGGCCACGGCGCGGTACGGGTGCACAGTGTCCGAAGGGGAAAGCTGCAGCGCAGCATGCGACGGTCGCGCAATGCCACGCCGATGTCGTGACCCTGCGACGACGGGCCGGAAACGTCGCCGGCCACGGCGATCGCGCTGCAGCACACGGCGGCGGACGCGGCGCGCTGCCGCCGCGTTGCGAGCACGATGGCCGGCATCGCGTCGCGCCGACGCCGCGCGCATTCGCGCAAACCACGCAACGCGCGCGGACCGCAATGTTTCGGCGGGCGGCTATGATGATCGCCCCTGCCTGCTCGCACAGTCCGGGCGAGACTCATCATGCAGTCGTATATTTCGCTAGATGTAAACGACGACGAGCAGTATTGCTTTGCGCTCGAGCCGCCGCTGGTCGCGCGGGCGTTGATGGTGGAGCAGGCCGACCGCATCGCGCGCGACGGCGGCCTAGCGGGGCGGCCGGCGATGTTCAGCCATCTGTACGTGCCGCTCTGCGCGACGGGCCGCGACCGCGGCCTGCGCGAACCGCTGCTGCCGGCGTTGACCCGCGCCGCGGCGGCCGTGCGCGCGGTCGCGCTCGACGTCCGTTTCGACCGGGTCGCGAGCCTGCGCCTCG
>NZ_JANFVR010000216.1 GCF_024609805.1 Tahibacter caeni
CGGCGCCGAGCGCACCGTCACGCAGCAGCGACGGCGGCGGCCGCCGCGAGCGTGAGGGCTGACCGCCGCGAGCCGGCGGCGAGTTCCGCCGCTCGCCGGCGGATCCGGAAAAAAAAGGGCCCCGCTAGCGGGGCCCATGCAAGTCCGCGCGGGTCGGGCGCGGAGGAGAGAGACGGTGGTTTCAGGCGCTGAGGCGACCGAGCGCTTCGTTGATGCGCGCAACGCGGGAGGCCAGCGGTGCGACCAGGGATTCGACTTCGGCCTTCGTCTTCTGGCGGCGGATGCTCGCGATGGCGAGCTCGAGCTTGCTGACTTCGATCAGCAGATCCACGCGCATGAACAGCGGATTGACCTGAATCATCGGATCGATGGCGGCGTTCATTTGAAGTCCCCTGGTTTCCGTTCAGCTACGTGATCTGTGATGCAGTTCTCGTGCCAGGCTCCGGAAACTGAGTCGAGCGTCACGGTTGTCGTTTTTTTTCCAGTATGTGACCGCGTAGGTCGCTTCCTGACGCGATTGAATGATCCCGTTCGGCGCTGACAGAGTTCGATCGGCTTCACGGTTTGATAATGGGCCGCGCGGCTACTCTGCGCCCGTCAAAACGAAAACGCCGCAGCTGCTTGCGCAATCTGCGGCGTCCGGCCGGTTACTGGCGCCCGGCATACGGTCCTCTTGGATTCCCCCTGTTCCTAAGACCGCCGGGCGCCAGCCTCTAACCCCTGTAGCTAGAAGCGTCACCACGGCCATCTCAGGTGCGTCCTCCCACCGACGCAGAGCCGGCCCCTGAATTCCGACTATCGACGTGCTCGCAAACGCCGTGCGTCGGTGGGAGTGCGGGTTAGTCAATGCAGATGGCGTGCCAACGGCGGCGGATTCGTTTCCCGCTTTCGGCCGAGCCCGCCATGCGCCTGCGCGACGCTGCCGCAACCGCTAGAATTCGCGCCGTTTCCGCGCCAGCCAGCCTCGCCGCCATGGACTATTCCCGAACCTTCGACGTCATCGTGATCGGCGGCGGCCATGCCGGCACCGAGGCGGCGCTGGCTGCGGCGCGCTGCGGCGCGCAGACCCTGCTGCTGAGCCACAACATCGAAACCATCGGCCAGATGAGCTGCAATCCGGCCATCGGCGGGATCGGCAAGGGTCACCTGGTCAAGGAAGTCGACGCGCTCGGCGGCGCGATGGCGCGCGCCGCCGACCAGGCCGGCATCCAGTGGCGCGTGCTCAACGCCTCCAAGGGCGCCGCCGTGCGCGCGACGCGCTGCCAGGCCGACCGGGCACTGTACAAGGCCGCCATCCGGCGCATCGTCGAGAACCAGCCCAACCTGAGCCTGTTCCAGCAGGCCGTCGACGACCTGATGCTGGACGGTGACAAGGTGGTCGGCGTCGTCACGCAGATGGGCCTGCGCTTCCGCGCGCAGGCCGTCGTGCTGACGGCCGGCACCTTCCTCGCCGGCAAGATCCACATCGGCTTCGCCAACTACGCCGGCGGCCGCGCCGGCGATCCGCCGGCGACGACCCTGGCCTCGCGGCTGCGCGAGCTGACCCTCGGCGCCGACCGCCTGAAGACCGGCACGCCGCCGCGCATCGACGGCCGCAGCATCGACTACAGCGGACTGCAGGCCCAGCCCGGCGACGACCCGCTGCCGGTGATGTCCTTCCTCGGCGACGTCGCCGAGCATCCGCGCCAGCTGCCGTGCTGGATCACGCACACGAGCGAGCGCACGCACGACATCATCCGCGCGGCGCTGGACCGCTCGCCGCTGTACACCGGCAAAATCGAAGGCGTGGGCCCGCGCTACTGTCCGTCGATCGAAGACAAGGTCGTGCGCTTCGCCGACAAGGATTCGCACCAGATCTTCATCGAGCCCGAGGGGCTCGAGACGAACGAGATCTATCCGAACGGCATCTCGACCTCGCTGCCGTTCGACGTGCAGCTTGCGCTCGTACGCTCGATCGAGGGATTCGAGAACGCCCACATCACGCGTCCAGGCTATGCGATAGAGTACGACTACTTCGATCCGCGCGGCCTCAAGGCCTCGCTGGAGACCAAGGCCATCGCCGGCCTGTTCTTCGCCGGCCAGATCAACGGCACGACGGGCTACGAGGAGGCCGCGGCGCAGGGCCTGCTGGCCGGACTCAACGCCGCGCGCCAGACGCAGCAGCGCGAACCGTGGACGCCGCGCCGCGACGAGGCCTACCTCGGCGTGCTCGTCGACGATCTCGTCACCAACGGCACGAGCGAACCCTATCGGATGTTCACCTCGCGCGCCGAATACCGTCTGCAACTGCGCGAGGACAACGCCGACCTGCGCCTGACCGAGCTCGGTTACGAACTCGGCTGCGTCGATCGGCACCGCTACGACGCGTTCCGCGCCAAGCGCGACGCGGTGGCCGCGGAGAACGCGCGGCTCGCGGCGATCTGGGCCGCGCCGGGCAACGCCCTGGGCCGCGAGCTCGAAGCCACGCTGGGCCTGAGCCTGACGCGCGAAGCGAGCGCGCTGGACCTGCTGCGCCGTCCCGAGCTCGACTATGCGAGTCTCGCGCGCGTCAGCGGCATCGGTCCGGCCGTGGCCGACGCGCGCGTGGCCGAGCAGGTCGAGATCGGCGTGAAGTACGCGGGCTATCTCGAGCGCCAGCGCGACGAGATCGAACGCCAGCGCCGTCACGAGGACACGCGCATTCCGGCCGGATTCGACTATGCGAAGGTGTCGGGCCTGTCCGCCGAAGTCGCGCAGAAGCTCGCGCGCGCGCTGCCGCAGACTATAGGCCAGGCCAGCCGCATCGCCGGCGTGACGCCGGCGGCGATCTCGCTGCTGCTCGTGCATCTGAAGCGTCGCGCGGCCTGAGCCACGGCGCTCCGCAGCGGCGGGCGGGCGTCTGGATCGCGTGAAGAACGAAACCCTGCGAGGCGCCCGCGCACGATGATCCGTGCGCAGACGCGTGCAGGCCGCGGGATCAGAAGCGATAGCCGACGGCGACGCCGTAGGCCAGCGGGTCGATGTTGACGGTGCCGACCTTCGCGCCGTTGACGCGCGCTTCGGTGTCGATGTCCATCCAGCGCACGTCGACCGACATCAGCCAGCGCTCGTTGAGCGTGAAGTCCAGGCCCGCATGCGCCGCGGCGCCCCAGGACTTGTCGAGGGTCAGCTGCGTGCCGGCCAGCGGACCGCGTTCCTTCACGTCGAAGAAGGCCGTGTAGTTCAGGCCGAGGCCGACGAACGGAGAGACCTTGCCGCCCGGGTTGAAGTGGTACTGCACCGACACGGTCGGAGGCAGATGCGAAACCTCGGCGGCCTTGGCGCCGTTGAGCGTCACGTCGTGCTTGAACGGCGTCGCCGCGAGCACCTCGACACCCCAGTTCGGATTCAGGAAGTACTCGAGCTGGAAGGTCGGGCGCCAGTCGCCGGACACGTCAGCCTTGAGCGCGCCGTTGGCCAGGGTGCCGTTGTCCGATTTCGGATCGACCTGGTGCGCGCCGACCTTGAAGGTCCAGTCGTAGGCGCTGGCCGTGGCGCTGGCCAGCAGCGACGACGCGAGCAGCGCGAGCGTTACGGGGATACGCATTGCCATGGGGGAAAACCTCGCTGTGGAAGACTGTGCGCATCGTCGCAGCCGTGCGCACCGCGGCTATTGATCCTGATCAAATCGGACCGTCTCCGGCAGCAAACCCGGGCGCCAGGCACTAGAATGCCGGGCCCGGCGCGCGCCACCGGCGCACGCCGCCGCTCAACCAGGAAGACCAGGTTTCATGCTTACGATCGAACAGAAGATTGCCGAAGAAATCGTCGCCAAGCCGGCCCAGGTGCAGGCGGCCATCGAACTGCTGGACGGCGGCGCGACCGTTCCGTTCATCGCGCGCTACCGCAAGGAAGTCACCGGCGGCCTCGACGACACTCAGCTGCGCAACCTCGAGGAGCGGCTGCGCTACCTGCGTGAACTCGAAGAGCGCCGCGCAGCCATCCTCTCCAGCATCACCGAGCAGGGCAAGCTCAATGACGATCTGAAAAAGGAAATCCTGGAAGCCGATACAAAAGCAAGACTAGAAGATTTATACCTGCCCTACAAGCCCAAGCGCCGCACCAAAGCGCAGATCGCCCGCGAGGCGGGGCTGCAGCTGCTGGCCGACGGCCTGCGCGAGGATCCGGCGCAGAAGCCCGAGGAGTTCGCGCTGCGCTTCGTCGACGCCGAAAAGGGCGTGGCCGACGTCAAGGCGGCTCTCGACGGCGCGCGCGCGATCCTGCTCGAGGAATTCTCCGAAGACGCCGCGCTCGTCGGCGAGCTGCGCGGCTGGCTGACCGAACGCGGCCAGGTCCGCGCCAAAGTCGTCGCCGGCAAGGAAGCCGAAGGCGCGAAGTTCCGCGACTACTTCGACCACGTCGAGCCGATCAAGGCGATCCCGTCGCATCGCATGCTCGCGCTGTTCCGTGCGCGCAACGAAGGCGTCATCGATCTCGAACTCGAGCCGACCACCGAACCCGAGCAGGGCCACGCGGAGGCCGAAGGCCGCGTCGCGGCGCATTTCGGCATCAGTCAGCGCGGCCGCGCGGCCGACGCCTGGCTGCTCGAGACCTGCCGCCAGACCTGGCGCATCAAGCTGCACCTGCACCTGGCGCTGGACCTGTTCGGGAAGACGCGCGAAGGCGCCGAGGACGAGGCCATCCGCGTGTTCGGCGAAAACCTCAAAGATCTGCTGCTCGCCGCGCCGGCCGGCCCGAAGGTCGTCATGGGCCTGGATCCGGGCATACGCACGGGCTGCAAGGTCGCCATCGTCGACGGCACCGGCAAGCTGCTCGGCACCGGCGTGATCTATCCGCACGAACCGAAGAACCAGTGGGACCAGTCCATCGCCCAGCTCGCGGCCTGGAGCCGCCAGTACGGCGTCGACCTGATCGCGATCGGCAACGGCACGGCCTCGCGCGAAACCGACAAGCTCGTCGGTGAGCTCATGAAGAAGGCGCCCGAGCTCAAGCTCGCGAAGGTCGTCGTCAGCGAGGCCGGCGCTTCGGTCTATTCCGCGTCGGAAACGGCCGCGCGCGAATTCCCCGAGCTCGACGTCAGCCTGCGCGGCGCCGTCTCGATCGCGCGGCGCCTGCAGGATCCGCTGGCCGAACTCGTCAAGATCGAACCCAAGGCCATCGGCGTCGGCCAGTACCAGCACGACGTGAACCAGGTGAAGCTCGCACGCGCGCTGGACGCCAGGGTCGAGGACTGCGTCAACGCGGTCGGCGTCGACGTCAACACGGCTTCGGCGCCGCTGCTAGCGCGCGTGGCCGGCCTGTCCGCCTCGGTGGCCGAGAACGTGGTCAAGTTCCGCGACGCCAACGGCGCGTTCCGCAACCGCGAGCAGCTCAAGAAGGTGCCGCGACTCGGCGACAAGGCCTACGAGCAGTGCGCAGGCTTCCTGCGCATCGCCGCCGGCGACAATCCGCTGGACGCCTCGGCCGTGCATCCCGAAGCCTATCCGGTCGTCGAGCGCATCATCAAGTCCTGCGGCCGCGAGGTGAAGAGCCTGATCGGCGACAGCGCGTTCATCAAGGGGCTGCGCGCCGAGCAGTTCACCGACGCGACGTTCGGCCTGCCGACGGTCAAGGACATCCTCAAGGAACTGGAGAAGCCCGGCCGCGATCCGCGCCCCGAGTTCGTCACGGCCGCTTTCGCCGAAGGCGTCGAGGACCTCAAGGATCTCAAGCCCGGCATGGTGCTCGAAGGCCGCGTCTCTAACGTCGCCGCGTTCGGCGCGTTCGTCGACATCGGCGTGCACCAGGACGGCCTCGTGCACGTCTCGGCGCTGTCGACCAAGTTCGTCAAGGACCCGCGCGAAGTGGTCAAGGCAGGCGACGTGGTCAAGGTCAAGGTGCTCGAGGTCGACATTCCGCGCAAGCGCATCGCGCTGACCATGCGCCTGGATGACCCGATCGGCGAAGCCGCGGCAACAGCCGGTGCCGGCGGCGGCGCGCGCCGAGACGAACGCGGCCCGCGGCGCGACAACGGTCCGCGCAGCTTCGGGCCCAAGCCCGGCAGCGCACCGACGCCGGCCAGCAGCGCGTTCGCCGACGCCTTCGCCAAGGCCAAGCGCAACTGATCCACGGTGGCCGCCTGCGCGCGGCCGCCGTCCTCCCCACCCGGCAGCGGATATCCCCATGCGATTCGAAGGCACCGACCGCTACGTCGCGACGGACGAGCTCAAGCTCGCCGTCAATGCCGCGATCACCCTGCAGCGCCCGCTGCTGATCAAGGGCGAGCCCGGCACCGGCAAGACCCTGCTCGCCGAGGAAGTCGCGCGTGCGCTCGGCGCGCCGCTGGTCGAATGGCACATCAAGTCCACGACCAAGGCGCAGCACGGCCTCTACGAATACGATGCGGTCGCGCGCCTGCGCGACTCGCAGCTCGGCGAAGCGCGCGCGACCGACATCGCCAACTACATCGTGCCGGGCAAGCTCTGGCAGGCGTTCTCGAGCGAGACGCGCGCGGTCGTGCTGATCGACGAGATCGACAAAGCCGACATCGAGTTCCCGAACGACCTGCTGCGCGAGCTCGACCGCATGGACTTCCACGTCTACGAGACCGGCGAGACCGTGCGCGCGAAACACCGGCCGATCGTGATGATCACGTCCAACAACGAGAAGGAGCTGCCCGACGCGTTCCTGCGCCGCTGCTTCTTCCACTACATCCGCTTTCCCGACGCGGACACGCTCGCGGCCATCGTCGAGGTGCATTTCCCGGGCCTCAAGCGCGAGCTGCTGCACGAGGCGCTGACCGCGTTCCTGGCCTTGCGCGAGACGCCGGGCCTGAAGAAGAAGCCGACCACGTCGGAACTGCTGGACTGGCTCAAGCTGCTGCTGGCCGAGGACCTGGCCGTGGAGACCCTGCGCGAGCGCAATGCGAAGAAAGCGATCCCGCCGCTGTACGGCGCGCTGCTCAAGAACGAGGCCGACGTGCAGCTGTTCGAGCGCATCGCGTTCATGGCGCGCCGCGGCAGCTGACACGCGCAGCGGATCGCGGACGCGAAAACGGCCGGCGATGCCGGCCGTTTTCGTTCTGCGGACGCCGCTGCCGTGACGGAAGCGGCATCGCTCGTCGCGGGGCTTACTTGCCCGGCGGACGCTTCGACACGGCGTCGTATTTCGCGACGGCGCGGTCGTACAGGGTCTTGGCTTCGGCGTCGGCCAGCACGCTGACGGCACCGCCGTCCTTCTTGGTCTTGAGCACGAGCGCGCCGGTTTCGTTCCAGCCCGCGCGCATGACCGCATTCGGCTTTTCCGCCATCGCCGGCACGCGTTCCTGGATCACGGCCATCGGCTTGCCGTCGCGATAGGCGTAGTAGAAATTGACGCGGCCCTTGTCGCCGTAGTCGGTGACTTCGCGGATGTAGCGCAGGGTGCTCTTGTTGTCGAAGAAACCGTCCCAGGCCGTCGTGCTGGCCTCGTCCTCGCTGGAGCCCTGCGAGCGCTTCATGCCGCCGATCGCGCGTTCCAGGCCGGCGTATTCGGCTTCGAGCTTCTCCGATGCGGTCGGCTCCGGCGTCATGACCACGTCGACCTTGGCCGGCGAGCCCTTCGTGACGACCGGATACTCGCGCGGCGCGACGTAGCGGCGCTCGCCGTCGATGAGTTCGACGTTCAGCACGTACAGCGCGTTCTTGTCGATCTTGCCGGGCTCGAACGGCAGCTGGAACTGGGCCGGCAGTGCGCCGGGATTCGTCGTGCTCTGCGCGACCGTGACCGGCGGCTTCAGGCTGACGTTGACCAGCGCGAGCTTGAGCTGCGCTTCCGCGCCGACCGGCGCCGGCACCTTCAGCGAGATCGAGCCGGTCACCGAAGTCGGCATCGGCGCCTGGGCCGTGGACGACGCCTGGTTCGCGGAGTTGTTGGACTGGCCGCAGGCGGCCAGGGCCAGGCTGGCGATCAGCAGGGGAAGGGCAAGCTTCTGCACGGGAAATCTCCGCAAACGTAGAATCGTGGCCGGCGCCGACGCGGCGACGTTGAGACAGGACTGCGCAGACTAGCGGGTTTGGCCGCCGCTGTCGCGACTACGAAGGAGCAATGATGCCATCAACCGTGTTGCATAAGCGTTTAGCCGAAGCCCCCGGAAGTGCGGCCGCCGCCGCGCGGGCCGGCCGGCCCGGCGGCGTGCCGCCGACGCGGCGGGCTGCGCAACCATGCTGATCCGCTTCTTTCTCTGGC
>NZ_JANFVR010000217.1 GCF_024609805.1 Tahibacter caeni
GGCGGCCGGCGCCGCCGCCTTCCTCGAGCCCGGGCCTGTCCCGGGCTTTTTCATGCGCCGGCGCCGGCGGCCGGCGACACCGCAGCCGCCTCTGGCGGCGAACAGGACGGAAATCCGGTCAACGAAAAAGGGCCTTCCTCGCGGAAGGCCCTGAATGCCTGCGATCGGACCCGGCCGGCCGGAGACCGGCCGGGTGCTTCGATCAGTTCTGGAAGCCGTTCGCGAAGATGCCGTCGCGCGTACCGGCCACCGACAGCGTCAGGCGTTCGGTCGGCAGGGTGTTGTCGCTCGGCGTCAGCACGACGTAACCGAACGCCAGCGGCGCCGTGATCGCGCCATAGCCCATGTTCACGGCGATGTTCAGCGTCTGCGTGCCGCCGCCGACCACGGTGAAGTTCGACGGCGTGATCGTCACGACCGGCGCGCCGGCGCTGAACTGCGGCACGTAGGTCGCGGTCCAGGTCGTGCCGCTCGCCACCTTGCTGTTCAAGGTGCGCGTGAACGAGCAGCTGACGTTGCACGCGACGTCGCGCATGGACGGGATGTTCAGCGTCCGCGGCTGGATCGAACCGCCGCTCGGGTTCGCCGCGAGGAAGTTCGCGTAGGTCTCGTTCATCGTCAGCGCGGCCTTGATCGCCTTGGTCAGGTCGACGCGGCCGTTGCCGACGTCATCCGGATCCCAGGGCGAGCTCGCGTCGTCGTCGTTGCCGGTGATCTTCGCGGTCAGCTGCAGCACCGACTTCACTTCCATCGGCGTCCACGCCGGCTTGGCCGCGCGCACGAGCACAGCCGAGCCGGCCAGATGCGGCGAGGACATCGACGTGCCGCTGAGGTAGCCGTACTGGGTCGGATCCGCCAGCGCCGCGTAGATCTGCACGCCGGGGCCGGTGATGTCGGGCTTGGTGACCTGCAGATAACCGGTCGGCACCGGACCGCGCAGGCTGAAGTCCGCGAGCACGTCGCCCTTCTTCTGCGTCGGATCGAAGCTGAAGGTCGCCGTCGTCGGATTCGCGGCGATGAAGTCGCGGATCGCGTCGCCCGGCGTCTGCTTGACGCTGTAGGCCGGGACCGTCGTCGGCGAGCCGGTCGTGTCCATCGACAGCGGGCCGGCCTGGTTGTTGCCGACCAGCACGAAGGTTGCGCCGGCGTTGACGGCGTTGGTGATCTTCTCGGAGAAGTTGCAGTTGCCGCGACGGACGTAGGCGACCGAGCCGGTGAAGTAGCCGGCCGGGACGCCGCCGCTGGCCGTGCAGGCTTCGAGGTTGGTCGGATAGCTCTTGATCGGCTGGCCGGTGAAGATCGAACCGATCGGCGTCGTGCTGCCCTGCTTGGCGGCGACGCCGACGCCGGCCGGCGGCGGCGTGCCGGGGCCGGCGAGGCTGACCAGCGCGAGGATGTTGTCGTCGTGCGTGGACGCGGCGACGGTCATGACCCACGGGCCGAGGTGGTTGACCTGGCCGGTCGGGTTCGTGATCGTCGTGCTGGTGTTGCCGGCCGAGGCCGACACGACGATGTCGGCGTTGACCATGTCGAGGAAGACGCGGTCGCCGTCGCCGGGCGTCCACGGCGTGCGGCCGCCGGAAATCGAGTAATTCACGACGTCGACGCCGTCGGCGATCGCGTTCTGCATCGCCGCCGAGATGTCGGCGCCCGGGCAGGTCGTGCCGGGGCAGGCCTTGTACTGGCGGATCGACGCGCAGGGCGCGACGCCGGACATGCTCGTGAACGGCGCCGGGATCACCGGCGTCGGCACCGTGGCCGAGGTCAGTGTGTTGCCGGCCGCCGTGCTCGAGGTATGCACGCCGTGGCCGTCGTCGGTGGCTTCCGGATTGGAGCCGTTGCAGGCGCCGGTCATGCTGTCGGTGCTGCTGCAGTCGACGAAGCTCAGCAGCTTCGGATTTGCGCCGCTGAAGCCGCAGGCCGCGTCGTTCGCGAACGACGGATGGTCGGAATTCGTACCGCCGTCGATGACGCCGAGCACGACGCCGAAGCCGCGCGTGCCGGTGCCGCCCGGAACGGCCGTGCCGTTCCAGACCGAGTCGGCGCCGATGAAGGTCGGACCGCGGTAGGTGTCCAGGTGCTCGAAGCCGGCGGCGCGGATGCTCTGCACGCCGGGCAGGTTGCGCACGGCTTCGGCTTCGCTCGCGGTCAGCTCCGCGGCGATGCCGTTCATCGTGATCGCATAGTGATGGGTCGCCTTGACCTCGCGGCCGAGCGCCGAGGAGATCGACTGCACGCGCTGCGCGCGGATGTCAGCCAGATGCTTGGTGTAAGCCGCGGCCGCCGGACTCCTGGTGTCCAGCTTGCGCTGTCCCTTGATCGCCGGCGCGGTCGCTTCCAGGGAAGCGGCGCCGCCGGTGTAGTACAGCAATCCCGGTTCGTTGAACGTGATGATGTAGCTCTCGGCCGCCGCGGCAGTCGCCGTCGCCGACTGCGCCGCCGCCGGCGACGAGCCCATCATTCCTCCTGCCAGCACGACGCCGATGACCGACGCCAGCGCCGTTACCCGAATCGACTTACCCATGGAACCTCCCGACACAGACACACACACGAAAAAAACGGCCGCGGCCTGATCACCCGACAAGCGCAGCCGGCGCACGGAAGAACGTGGGATCGCAAACGAGACATTACGGAAGACCGATACGGGCGCGAGCCCCCGGTGGCCGTTCAGTGAGGCTTGCCACAACATTCGTCCAGACAACTCTTATAGCAGGGCCCGAAGGGGGGTCACAATCTGCAATGCCGCAATGCGGGAATTTTTTCCGGCGCGCACGGCCGCGCCGCGAAACAAGCGCCGCTCAATGCGTGAATACCGCGTGAAAAATGCGTCTCGAGACGGTGATATGCTCCGCCGCGGTGCGGATCGCACTGCAGCAACGCGCGGCGATTCAGACGCCGAAAAATGTCTGGACGTCGGCGAGCTCGCGGGTGACCGGCGTCGGCGGCAGGCTGCGCAGGAACAGCTTGCCGTACGGCCGCGTGCTCAGGCGCGGATCGCAGAGCACGAGCACGCCGCGGTCGTCGACGTCGCGGATCAACCGGCCGGCGCCCTGTTTGAGCGCGATGACGGCCGACGGAATCTGCCATTGCACGAACGGATTGCCGCCGGCTTCGCGCAGCGCGGCCAGGCGCGCCTCGAGCACGGGATCGTCTGGCGCGGCGAACGGCAGCTTGTCGATGATCACGCAGGACAAGGCTTCGCCGGCGACGTCCACGCCTTCCCAGAAGCTCGCCGCGCCGAGCAGCACGCCGTTGCCCGACGCGCGGAATGCGGTCAGCAACTGGTGCCGCGGCGCCGTGCCCTGCACGAACAGCGGATACGGCTGCGTCGCGAGCCGTTCGGCGGCGCGGCGCAGCGCGCGGTGCGACGTGAACAGCAGGAACGCGCGGCCACGCGACGCGCGCAGCACCGGCAGCGCCGCGTCGACGACGCGGTCGGTGTAGTCCGGCGCGCTCGGATCAGGCAGGTTGCGCGGCAGGTAGGTCAGCGCCTGATTCGCGTAGTCGAACGGACTCGGCAGACTCAGGGTGACCGGATCGTCGAGACCGAGCTGGCGCGCGAAATGGCCGAACTCTCCGGCGACCGACAACGTCGCCGAGGTGAGTATCCAGGCCGCGCGGCTCTGCAGGCGCAGATTGCGCAGCGGCGGCGCGAGATCCAGCGGTGTGGCATGCAGCGCGAAGCCGTGGCTGCTGAGCTCGTACCAGTGCACCCAGTCGTGGCTCGCGCCGTCGAGCACCTGATCGAGCTTCTCGATCAGTCCCTGGGCGCGCTCGTGCAGCGCGGTCAGGCCGCGCGAGCGTTCGGCCTGCGACGCGAGCGCGGCTTCGAGCGCGCGCAACGCCGTCTGCAGCTCGCGCAGCTCGGCCATCGCGAAGCGGTCTTCCTCGACCGCGGTGAAGGCGCCGCGCGCCGGCAGCTTGTCGAGCGCGAGCCGCGTGCGGCGCAGCGCCGACGTGGTCGCCGCGATCGGATCGCGCAGCACGGCGAACGCGCCGGTCACCGAGCCGCATTCGGCCTCGGCGTCGCTGCCGAGCTCCTGCAGCTGCCGCGCCGAGAAGCTGACCGAGAAGAACTGTCCGGCCAGCTCGGGAATCTGGTGCGCCTCGTCGAGGATGAACGCATTCGCGCCGGGCAGGATCTCGCCGAAGCCTTCCTGCTTGATCGCGAGGTCGGCGAACAGCAGGTGATGGTTCACGACGACGAGATCGGCTTCCTGCGCGGCGCGGCGCGCCTTGATCACGAAGCAGTCGTTGAACATCGGGCAATCGGCGCCGAGACAGTTCTCGGCGGTCGAGGTCACGCGCGGCCACAGCGGCGAATCCTCGGGCACCTCGGCGATCTCGTTGCGGTCGCCGCTGCTGCTGCGTCCGGCCCAGCCGCGCAGGGCCTGCAGCTGCGCGACCTGCTCGCGCGAGGCCAGCCGGCCGTCGCGATGGGTCTGGTCGAGCCGGTACAGGCACAGATAATTCGCGCGGCCCTTGAGCAGCGCGGCCTTGATGCGCGCACCGGTGACCTGGCGCACGCGCGGCAGGTCGCGATGGAACAGCTGGTCCTGCAGCGTCTTCGTGCCGGTCGACACGATGACGCGCTTGCCCGAGGTCACCGCGGGCACGAGATAGGCGAAGGTCTTGCCGGTGCCCGTGCCCGCTTCGGCGATCAGGATGTGCCGCTCGTCCATCGCTTCGGCCACGGCCGCGGCCATGGCCTGCTGCGCGGCGCGCGGCGCGAAGCCGGGCACCTCGCGCGCGAACGGGCCCTCGGCGCCGAGCAGGTCGCGAACGTCGTGCCGCACGTTACAGCCGCTGGCGCGGCGGCACCTTGCAGGCGGCGAGCTGCGCCTTCGCGCTCTCGGCGCTGGCCTCGTCCTTCGCCGCGCGGCGCGTCTCGACTACCGTCTGCCAGTTGCGCGCGCACAGACTGCCGAGGCGCGGCCCGAGCTCGAACGACTTGCGCGCGAGCGCTTCGGCGTCGGCGTAGCGGCGCAGGCCGACCAGCAGTTCGGCCTTGAGCTGCAGGATTTCCGGCGCGTCGGGCGCGAGCTTGAGCGCCTGGTCGACCGCGCCGACCGCGTCGTTGTAGTTGTGCGCGGCTTCGAAATCGGCGGCCTGCTTGAGGAATCCGTCGACGGACGGATCGCGCAGCGGCTGCACTTCCACCGACGAGGCCGTGGACGCACCGGCCTGGCGTATCGCCTGCACCATGTCGTGATCGGGACGCACGGCCTTGGCGCGCGTCTCGCCGCCGACGGTGCCGCCACCGCCGCTGCAACCGGCCAGTACGGCCAGCGCCGCCGCCGCGGCGATCCCGCGCATCTGCATGCTGCTTTTCATCGTTGTCCTGCCTTTCCGTCGATTCGTGATTGCCCTGCGGCCGCGGGCGCTACTGCTGCGCTTCGCCGCCGAACCATTCGCGCAAACGTTCCATTGTGCACCCCTGCTCCTGCTCCGGCACGTAGCCCGCCAGGAACGGCAACTGGCGCGCGCCGGGACAGCCGGACTCGGTGCGCTGGCCGGTTTCCGGATTGACCCAGGCCAGTTCTATGCCCTGGCTCAGATTCAGGTCCAGCGGCCGCGTCGGCACCGCGTCGAACAGCGCCATCCAGACCTTGAGCGCGCCGGTCGCGCCGACGAGGCCGGTCGGCTTGTTGTCGTCGCGGCCGACCCAGACCACGGCCAGGTGATCGGCGCTGAAGCCCGCATACCAGCTGTCGCGCGAATCGTCGCTGGTGCCGGTCTTGCCGGCGGAATTGAGTCCGGCCAGCGGGCCGGCGCCGACCGCGCGCGCGGTGCCGCGCAGGTTGACCTGCTGCATCGCGTAGGTGACCAGCCGCGCGGCCTCGACGTAGTCGCCGGCGCCGGGCTTGCTGCCATAGCGGCGCAGCGGCTTGCCGTCGCGGTCGAGCACGCCGCGCACGGCGACGACCGGCAGCGCATGGCCGTCGGCGGCGAAGTATTGATAGAGCTGGGCCACTTCCAGCGGCGAGAGATCCAGCGCGCCGAGCAGCAGCGACGGATTCGGATTGATCTCGCGGCCGAAGCCGAACGAGGCGATCAGCGCGCGCACGCGGTCGACGCCGACGAGCATGCCCAGGCGCACCGTGGACAAGTTCCAGGAGTAGGTCAGTACGTCGACGAGCGCGACGCGGCCGTGCGCAGTCTTGTCGGCGTTCTGCGGCATCCAGTTCTTGCCGTTGGGCTGCGGCAGGCTGACCGGCGCGTCCTCGACGATGCTCGCGAGCGAATAGCGCTGCGGCTGGGCCAGCGCGGCCAGAAATACGAACGGCTTGACCAGCGAACCGATCGGCCGGCGCGCGTCGAGCGCACGGTTGAAGCCGGGCTGGTCCGGCGCGCGATCGCCGATGACGGCCTGCACCTCGCCGTCGTGCGCGCCGGTCACGACCAGCGCGGCCTGGGTCTCGTCCTGCTTCTTGCCGAGCGCGGCCAGGCTGTCGCGCAATGCCTTCTCGGCGGCGAGCTGGGTGGACGGAACGAGCGTCGTCAGCACCGACAAGCCGGCGCCGCGCAGCGCCGCATCGTCGTAGTCGCGCTTGAGCTGCGCGCGCACGAGGTCGAGGAACGCCGGGAAGCGGTTGCGCGGCAGGCCCGGCGTTTCGGAAATGCCGAGCGGCGCGGCCTTGGCGCGCGCGAGCTCGTCGGCGTCGATCAGGCCGGTGTCGAAGAACTGCTGCAGCACGAGATTGCGCCGCGCCAGCGCGCGTTCGGGCGCGCGCCGCGGATCGTAGTAGCTCGGTCCCTGCACGAGGCCGACCAGCAGCGCGACGTCGGGCGCGCGCAGGGTGCCGAGCTCGCGGCCGAAATAGAACTCGCTCGCCGCGGCGAAGCCGTGCACGGCCTGGCCGCCCTGCTGGCCGAGGAAGATCTCGTTGACGTAGGCCTCGAGGATGCGGTGCTTGTCGTAGCGCGCCTCGATCAGCAGAGCGATCAGCGCCTCGTTGCCCTTGCGCAGAAAGTTCTGGCCGCGGTCGAGGAACAGGTTCTTGACGAGCTGCTGGGTCAGGGTCGAGCCGCCCTGCACGACGTGCCCGGCGACGAGATTGGCCCAGCTCGCGCGCAGGATCGCGACGAAATCCACGCCGTGGTGATGCTTGAAATTGCGGTCCTCGACGGCCTGCAGGCCCGATACCAGCAGCGGCGGCATCTGGCCGAGCTTGGCCACGCGGCGCTCTTCCTGCTCGGCGCCGTACAAGGTCGCGATGCGCGCCGGATCCAGCCGCACGCGCTCCAGCGCCTTGCCGCTGTCGATGTCCTTGACAGTGTAGACGCGCGAACGCACGAGCACGACTTCGACGCGGCGCGCCTTCTCCAGGCCGTCCAGCGAGGCGAACGCGCGGCGCGAAATGACGAAGCGGTCGCCGTCGTGCATGAAGCTGCCGGGCGCGCGCGCGCCGGTGATCTCGTCGTAGCGCGCAGCTTCGAGCTCGGTCTTCAGGGTGGCCGCATCCAGCGGCATGCCGGGCACCAGCTCCAGCGGCCGCGCGTAGATGCGCGTCGGCGTCTCCCAGGACAGGTCGTCGAAGCGCTCGCGCACCTGGGTGTCCAGGTACAGCGCGTACGGCACGATGAAGGCGACGATGAAACCGAGGCCTGCCCAGAACGGCGCGCGCAGCCAACGCCAGAGCAGACGCGCCAGCTCGGCGCAGCGGGCTAAGAATGACAATGCGGAATCCAGACCTATGCAGGCGAGCCGCCGCGCACCTGCGCGGCGGCCCCGGAATCTGCGGCGCGCTTCCGGCGCGACGCAAGCCGGCGCAGTGTACCCGATGCGGCTGAACCGCTGACGGCGGCCGCCACGGTTTCGCCGCGGGCGCCTATCCGCGATAATCCGGCCCTTTTTCGCGTGCGCGGTTTCGTCCGCGCAACAAGGACTTGATCGCCCGTGCCCCCGATCTCTCCCGCTACGCCCCACGCCGCCGTACTGGTCCATGGCCCGGCCGCCACGGCCGCCTGGTGGCAGGCACTCCAGGCACAGTTGCCGGAAGGTCTGGCGCTCGGCGCGGCGTTCGCGGCGGACCTGCCGGCCGCGGCGACGCCGCTGGCCGCGACCGACGCGTCGACCGCCGGCCTGCTCGCCGCCGCA
>NZ_JANFVR010000218.1 GCF_024609805.1 Tahibacter caeni
ACCGCGACGCTCGCGAGCATGGCGACGACGGGCTCGCTGCCGTTGCGCAGCAGACCGGCGACGGTGTCGCCGGCACCGATGCCGCGCGCGCGCAGCGCGGCCGCGACGCGCGCGACCTGCAGCTGCAGCTGCGCGTAGCTGATCTCGTAGCCGGCGCCGGCTGCGTCGCGTCCGATCAGCGCGCAGCGCTCGTCGCGGAAGCGCAGCAGGTTCTGCGCGACGTTCAGGCGTATGCCCGGAAACCAGCGCACGTCGGCCGGATGGTCCGCGGCGACGAGCGTCTCGTGGAACGTGCCGCTCGCGCGGATGCCGCAGAACTCCCAGACCAGCGGCCAGAAACGTTCGGGATGACGTATCGAGAATTCGTACAGCGCGGCATAGCCGCGCAGGTCTTCGTTGCCGCTCTGCTCGCGCGCGAAACGCGCGAAGCGATTGAGGTTGGCGCGTTCCACGCGCTCCGGGCCCGGTTCCCAGATCGGCTTCTTCATAGGTATTTCAGTCTGTCGTCCGTGTCGTCGCCACTCCGCGGCAGCGAGGCTGCCCCGCCGAAGTGTGCCAGAGCCGCCGCAGCCGTGCGTCGAGGAATTCATGAACAAGTGTTCGCCGCAAGGCTCGCGATGGCGACCCGTTGCGGTGTTCATCAATGTGACGAACGACGACTCAGAATCGATAACGCAGCTTGGCCAGAAATTGATCTGCATCACGCAAACTCAGCGCATCGAGGAACAGGTCGCCGCTGTCCTCGCGGCGGTCGTCCCGTTGCTCGCCGCCGCGGCTGTAGACCAGATAGAGCTCCGATTGCGGACCGAGTTCATAGCGATAGCGCAGCTGCACGCCGAAGCTGTTGACGTTGAAGTCGTCGGTCGCGGTCGAATCGGCGAGCAGCCGGCCGTGCGGGCCGATGCGATAGCTACGCGCATCGTGCGCGTCGACCGCGAACCATTGCAGCTTCGCGCGCAGTTCGTGCCGCGCCTTCGGGAACCAGTTGACATTCAGCGCCGTGGCCCATTGCGTGCGCCGGTAGCTCGCCAGCCGACCGTCGCCGGTCCAGATCAGCCAGTCGCGGCTCCAGCGCGGCGTGATCTCGCCGTCGATGGTCAGGCGGTCGCTGACGCTGTAGCTGAGCTCGGACTCGAGCTGCAGCGCACGGCCGCTGACGCCTTCCTGCAGCACCCAGGCGCCCAGGGTGTACTGCCAGCGGCCGCGGCGCGCGCTCTCGTATTGCATGAACAGCCATTCGCGCGCGTCGCGCCAGACCTTGCCGTTGCCGCGCGAGATCTGGTCGTCGTAGCCGCTGCCGTCCAGGCGCAGCTCGACGAGATAGCTGCCGCCGGCGCGCAGCTCGGCGGTGCGCGTCAGGTAGCCGTACGGGTTCAGGCGATCGCCGTCGTCGTTGGTCCGGTAGATGCCGATCGCCTTCCAGGCCACCGCGGCCGTCGCGGAATCGGCCGGCAGGTCGTTGTGCTTGTAGTTGGTTTCCCAGTACAGGCGGTTGAAGTCGTTGCGCGGCATGTAGCCCGCGTCGTTGAAATCCAGCGCGCCGCCGAGATGGGTCAGGATCGCCGTATGTTGCAGCTGATCGCTGGGCATCGCGGTCAGGCGCAGCACGCCGCCGCTGTCGCGCGTGGTCTCCCGGCTCTGCTCGATCTGCGACAGCAGCAGCTGGCCTTCCAGGCGCAGCCACGGCGCGAGCTGCCAGCGCCAGTCGTTCGCGAGCACGTCGGCCCGGCGGTCCAGCGCGGGCCGGTCCACCGACGTGACGAGCAGGCCGGCGTTGCTGGAGCCGCCGAGATCGTAGAGCAGGCGTCCCGCGGCGAAGCGGCGTCCGGCTTCGCCGTCTTCGTCGGCCAGGAACGCGCCGTATTTGAGGTCGCCGGCCGCGCCGTTGAACTTCAGCGCCGCGGCGATGTCGGCTGCGCGGCCGCTGCCGTCGTCGGAGGCCGCGCCGACGCGGCGCGTGTAGAACAGCACGCCGTCGGGCGAGCTGCGCAGGTCGAACAGCGCCTGGTTCTCGGTGAAGAACGGGCGTTTGTCGGAATAGAAGGTCTCGATCGCGTCGAAATTGACGACGAGTTCGTCGGACTCGACCTGGCCGAAGTCCGGATTGACCGTCGCTGTCAGCTGGAAATCGCCGCTGGGCTTCCAGAACAGGTCGGCGCCGGCGCGGAATTCGCTGCCGGGATTCTTCAGGTCGTACAGCGCCGAGACATAGGGGAACAGGTCGAGGATCTGCGCGCGGTGCTGCGTGACCGTGACGCGCTCGAACGCCGACAGGTAGACCGGATTGCCGTAGAACGCCGGCGGCATGGCCGAGCGTTCGCTGCGCTCGGCCAGCACGCGGTCGACGTTGACGGCGACGACGCGCGTGGGCGTGTCGCTGCCGCGCATGCTCGCGATCGTCCACGGCAGCAGGATTTCGACGCTCCAGCCCGCGTCGTCTTCCTGCACGGCGTGCTGCCAGTCGGCGTCCCAGTCGGTGTTGAACTGGTTTTCCTCGGTGATGATCGCGTCTTCGATCGAGTCCGACAGCGACACTGTGAAGTTGTAGCCGATCTTGCCGTCGGCATCGAAGTCGATGTTGACGTTGACTCGATCGGCGTTGCGGATGCGGTCGCGCGGCGTGAACGGCTTGATCCGCGTGAAGCCGGCCGGCTGTTCGCAGCGGAACGCGAACGCGATGCCTTCGGGCGTGGACAGCATGCGCGCCTCGGTCACGACCGATGCCGCGTCGAGCGTGTACGGCTGCGTGCGCTTGAAGTCGCGGAACACGTGCGCGTCGCGCCAGCGTTCCTCGTCGATGCTTCCGTCGATGGTCAGGGGCGCGGCGGCGGCCGGCAGACCGGACAGGGCGAGCAGCGGCAGCAAGGCGGTGCGGAGGCGCATTGGGCGGGCCGGACGAAAAAAGTGCCGCAGCTTACGCGCTCGACCGGCGCATCGCGACTGCCGCAGGTCGTGTCTGCGGCCGGCTGGGGCCGGCATGCGGCCAAATGAAAAGGCCCGCACGCGGCGGGCCTTTTCGCGGAATGCCGGTTGGGCCTCAGCCCAGCGCGGCTTCGATCTCGGGCACGAGCGTGAACAGGTCGCCGACGAGGCCGATGTCGGCGATCTCGAAGATCGGCGCTTCGCCGTCCTTGTTGATCGCGACGATGGTGCCCGCGTCCTTGATGCCGGTCAGGTGCTGGATCGCGCCCGAGATGCCGATGGCCATGTACAGCTCCGGCGCGATGATCTTGCCGGTCTGGCCGACCTGCAGGTCGCTCGGCACGTAGCCCGCGTCGACGGCCGCGCGGGAGGCGCCGACCGCGGCGCCGAGCTTGTCGGCGAGCTTGTAGATCACGGCGAAGTTCTCCGCCGAGCCGACGCCGCGGCCGCCGGACACGACGCGGCTCGCGCTCTGCAGATCCGGGCGGTCGCTCTTGCCCTGCTGCAGCTCGACGAAGCGCGTATGCGTCGGCAGTTCCATGGTGAGGTTCAGCGCCTCGACGGTGGCCGAGCCGCCGGCCGCGGCAGCGGCGAACGAGGCCGTGCGCACGGTCGCGACGAGCGTCGCGTCGGCCGGCGCCTCGACCGTGACGATCGCGTTGCCGGCGTAGATCGGCCGCTTGAACGTGTACGCGCCGAGCACGTCGGCGATGTCGGACACCTGGGCGACGCCGAGCAGCGCGGCGATGCGCGGCGCGAGGTCCTTGCCGAACGTCGTCGACGGCGCGAGCACGTGGCTGTAGCCCTGCGCCGCGGCGACGACCTGCGGCGCGTAGACCGCGGCGATCGCATGGGTGTTGGCGGGATTGGCGACGGTCAGCACCTTGTCGACGCCGGCGATCGCGGCGGCTTCGGCGGCGACGGCGTCGGGCGCATCGGCCAGCACGAGCACGGCGACGCTTTCGGCGTTGAACGCCTTGGCGCAGGTCACGCAGCGCGCAGTGCTGGAATTGAGCTTGCCGTTGAGGTGCTCGGCGACGATCAGAACTTTGCTCATGAGCTTCATCCGTTGAGGGCGCGGCGCTGCGCGTGACGCGGCAGGCGCCGGCGCGGGGGAATCAAACCAGACCCTTGGTCTTCAGCAGTGCGACGAGTTCGGCCACGTCCTTGACCATGACGCCCTTGCTGCGCTTGGCCGGCGCGGCATAGGCCGTGGTCTTGAGATGGTCGCCCGATTCGACGGCCAGGGATTCCAGCGGAATCGTCTCGAGCGGCTTGGACTTGGCCTTCATGATGTCCGGCAGCTTGATGAAGCGCGGTTCATTGAGGCGCAGGTCGGTCGTGATCACGGCCGGCAGGTCCACATCGATGACTTCGAGGCCGGCGTCGACTTCGCGCGTGACGCGCGCTGCGGAACCGTTGATCTCGACCTTCGACGCGAACGTGGCCTGCGGGCGGTTCCACAGCGCGGCGAGCATCTGGCCGGTCTGGTTGCAGTCGTCGTCGATGGCCTGCTTGCCGAGGATGACGATGTCCGGCTGTTCTTTTTCGATGAGCTTGAGCAGGGTGCGCGCGGCGGTCAGCGGCTGCACCGCCTGGGTCGTGACCACGTGGATCGCGCGGTTCGCGCCCATGGCCAGGCCGTTGCGCAGGTGGGCCTGGCAATCGGCCGGGCCGATGGTCGCGACGACGACGTCGGTCGCGACGCCTTTCTCGCGCAGGCGCAGCGCTTCTTCCAGGGCGATGTCGTCGAACGGGTTCGGCGACAGCTTGACGCCTTCGGTGACGACGCCGGAGCCGTCCGGCTTGACCTGGATGCGCACGTTGTAATCGACAACGCGCTTGTAGCCGACGAGGATCTTCATGCAGCGGATTCCGTAAAAGTCCAGGGAAAGCGGCCGCGGCCGCAGGCGGAAAGTCAGGGATTCTACCGCGCCGCCGCAGGGGCGGCAGGCCGGCTGGTCCGGACAGCTTGCGCGCGGGCCAGCAGCGCGGCGGCGAAGCGGTCGGCCGAACCCGCACCGAAGCCGAAGAATAGGGAGGGCTCGCTGAGTTCCAGCTCCAGAAGCCGCGGCGCGCCGGCGTCGTCCTGGATCAGGTCGACGCGGGCGTAGAGCAGAGGCTGCGGCGACGGAATCGCGGCCAGCACGGCCCGCGCCAGCGCCAGCTCGGCCGCCGCGGGCTCGCGCGCGGTGATGTGCTCGGCGGCGAACAGCGCGCGCGTCGGACCGTCGCCGCGGCGCAGCAGCGGTCCCTTGCGTATGGCATGGCTGAATTCGCCGTCGAACCAGAGCAGCGCGGTTTCGCCGTGCTCGTCCACGCGCGCGAGGTAGGGCTGCAGCAGCACGCTGCGGCCGGCGTCGAGCAGCCGCTGCATGTGGGCCACGGCCGCTTCGCGGGCGGCCATGCCGTGGCGCTGCGCGTCGCGCGAGCCGGCGCCGACGCAGGGCTTGACCACGAACTCGAACGCCGCGCCGTCGGCATGGCCGTCGAGAAAGCGCTGCAGCGCCGCGGCCGCGTCGGCGCCGGGTTCGACGAAGGCGCTCGGCACGGTCGCGATGCCGTGGGCCGCTAGTTCGCCGAGGTAGTGCTTGTCGGTGTTCCAGCGCACGATCGGCGGCGGATTCAGCAGACTGGTCTGCGCCGCCGCGCGCTCGACCCAGGCCAGGAATTCCGCGAGCCGGTCGGTGTAGTCCCAGGTCGAGCGCAGCACGGCCAGGTCCTGCGCGCGCCAGTCCGCCGCCGCGTCGTCCCAGTCCAGCACCGCGACCTCGGCGCCGGCGCGCGTCAGCGCGTCGACGAGCGGCGGCAGGTCTTCGTCGAGCGTGCGCGCGGCGGCGGCGGTGACCAGGGCGATACGGGGCTGGCTCATGCGGATCTCCGGAGCGCGGCGACGGCGCGCAAAGCGGCAAGTCTATGGCCTCGCGCCCGCGAGTGGCCCGTGCCGCGTGTTTCGCCGCGGCGCTGCGAGGAAACCTCGACGTGCCGGCGTGGCGCGTAGCCGACGAGTTCCGGCCGCGCAGCCGCGCGCCCGTTCCCCGATCGCTGTCGGGGAGCGGGCGTGCGTTCGCTATTCCTTGCGCAGCACCAGCAGCGGCGAGGTCCGCGCGATGCCGCGCGTGCCGAGCCAGCCGGCGAAGGTCACGAGGGCGACGGCGGCGAGCACGCCGAGCGCGAACGGCAGCGGCGGCGGAGTCCAGGCGATCTGGAACACGGCGCGGCCGAGCGAAAGGCCTGCGGCCGCGGCGCCGATCGCGGCGATCAGGCCCGCGATCAGGCCGAGCAGCGCGAATTCGCCGAGCACGGTCGACAGCAGCTGGCCGCGGCGCGCGCCGAGGGTGCGCAGCATCGCGGTTTCGAAGCGGCGTTCCTCGGCGCTGACGTTGAGCGCGGCGACGAGCACGAGCAGGCCGGCGACGAGACTGAAGCCGAGCACTGCCATGACCGCGCTGCTGACGCGGTCGATGATGTCGCGCACGCGGTCGAGCACGGCGTTGATGTCGATCATCGACAGGTTCGGGAACTCGCGCGAGACCGCGCGTAGGTCCGCGGTGCGCCCGGCCGGCAGCCAGTAGCTCGCGATCAGGCTGTGCGGCAGTCCGGCCGCGCTGGCCGGATCGAGCAGCACGAAGAAGTTGACCCGGAACGAGGTCCAGTCGGCTTCGCGGATGCTGGTGATGCGCGCGGTGATCGCGCGCTCGCCGATCGTGAAGCCCAGGGTGTCGCCGAGCTTCAGGTGCAGCATGTCGACCCAGACGCGCTCGACCGAGACCTGCGGCTCGCCGGCCTCGCCGTCGAACCAGCTGCCGGCCTTCAGCACATTGGCCGCGGGCAAGGTGTCGCTCCAGGACAGCCGCGTCTCGCCGTTGATCCAGCTGGCCGCGCGGCGGTCGGTGTAGTCCTCGGCGCGCGGCGTCTTGCCGTTGATCGCGACGAGCTTGGCGACCGCGAGCGGCTGCACGTTGAGGTTCTTGACGCCGAGTCCGAGCAGTCGCTGCTCGACGCCGTCGCGTTGCTCGGGCTGCAGGTTCAGCAGGAACTGGTTCGGCGTCTGCGGCGGCAGGTCGGCGCGCCAGGCGGCTAGCAGGCCCGGGCCGACGACGGCGAGCAGCAGCAATGCGGTGAAGCTCAGCGCGAGCGCCGTGGCCTGGATCAGGCTCAGGCTGCGCCGGCGGGCCAGGTTGGCCAGGCCGAAACGCAGCGCGCCGGGCAGGCGGCGGCCGACGCGGCGCAGCAGCGCGATCAGCACGAGGCCGATCGCGACGGTCGCCGCGGTCACGCCGATCAGGCTCGTGGCGAGCGCCGAGGCGATGGCGGCGCTGCTGCTCTGGCTCGCGATCAGGCCGAATGCGACGAGCGGCGGCAGCAGGTAGAGCAGGTCGAAGCGGCGCGGGCGCAGCGCGATCGCGCGCTGGAACACGCGCATCGGCGGCACGTCGCGCAGGCGCGCGAGCGGCGGCAGCGCGAAGCCCGCGAGCACGGCCAGGCCGACCGCCATCGCGGCGAGCGCCGGCCACGGGCTGGGCGGCGGCGCGGCGGCCGGCAGCAGATTGCCGGCGTAGGTCAGCACGCCCTGCTGCAGGGCCAGTCCGAGGCCGGCGCCGAGCAGGCAGGCCGGCACGCCGAGCAGCAGGACGGTCAGGCTCAGGCTCGCGAGCACGCGCCGCTTGCCCAGGCCCAGTGCGCGCAGCAGCGCGACCTCGTCGATCTTGCGCCGCGCATAGCGCTGCGCGGCCAGCGCGACCGCGATGCCGGCCAGCAGCGCCGACAGCAGCGCCGCCAGGCGCAGGAAGGATTCGCCGCGCTCGAACGCGCTGCGCAGGTTCTGCTGCGCTTCCGCAACTGTCACCAGCTGCGCGCCGTCGGCGAGCTGCGGCTTGGCCCAGGCCTGGAAGCGGTCGAGCGCGGCGGCGTCGCCGGCGAGCATGAGCTTGTGCCGCGCGCGCGAGCCGACGCCGAGCAGGCCGCTGTCCTGCGCGTCGGCCAGCGCGACGATCAGCCGCGGCGCGAGCGTGAACAGCTGGCCGCCGTCGGGCTGGCGCAGGATCTCGCCGGCGATGCGCAGCGGGCGGCCGGCGAGTTCGAGCGTGTCGCCGGGCTTCAGGCCGAGCGCGGCGAGCAGCAGGCCGTCGGCATAGGCCGTGCCCGCGGCCGGCGCGGC
>NZ_JANFVR010000219.1 GCF_024609805.1 Tahibacter caeni
GCCCGACCGCCGCGGCGATGCCGCCCTGCGCCCAGCGGCTGGCGCCGTCATCGGCGAGCGTGCCGCGCGTGATCACGGCGACGCGCCGCGGCGCCGCCGACAACGCCGTGGTCAGACCGGCGATGCCGGAGCCGATGACGATGAGATCGAAATGCATTGACCGCTCCAGGAACTTGCTTCTTGCACCGGCGCCGTCGTCACGCTGATCAACGAAGGCGCTGCGAGCCGGGCTGCCCTCTGCCGACCCGAGTGAAAAGGAGGGCTTGAAACTGCTTCCGCCCGGAACGCTTCAATTCGCGCGATGGAACTCGTGGATGACCTCGATCGCGCCGACGATCGCGTCGTTGAGCTGCTCGAGCTCCTCGGCCGGAATCCACCATTCGGTGTGCTCGCGGCCGCCGACGGTCTGCAGCGGGTAGCGCCGCATGAAATCGGCGCAGACGCGGAATCGCGTGACGTAGCCGCTGCCGCTGGCCGGCACGTTCCAGTCGCGTGCGATCTGGATCGCGTAGTCCTCGTTCGTCACCGGATAGAAGATCGGCTGGTCCGGCAGCCGCGGCGGCCAGCGGCGCCAGCCGCTGTCGCGGACCAGCGCCAGTTCTTTCGGACCGGTCGGCCGGTACAGCACGACACAGTCGGGCCCGGCGTTCATGCGGCTTCCTTGCGTCCGATCGCGAGCATGCGTTCGACGGCGCGGCGCGCGCGCGCGGCGATCGCGGCATCGACCTGAACTTCGTGGCGCATGTGCAGCAGTGCATCGTGGATGCGCGGCAAGGTGATGCGGCGCATGTGCGGACAGAGATTGCACGGCCGCGTGAACTCGATCTCCGGGAACTGCACGGCGACGTTGTCGCTCATGGAGCACTCGGTGATCATGACGACGCGGCGCGGCCGCCGCTCGGCGAGGTGCGTGACCATCGCCGCGGTCGAGCCGACGAAATCGGCTTCGAGCAGCACGTCGGGCGGACATTCCGGATGCGCGAGGATGCGCACGTTGCCGTGGGCGCGGCGATAGGAACGCAGTTCCTCGCCGCTGAAGCGCTCGTGCACCTCGCAGGCGCCTTCCCAGAGCACGACCTTGACCTGGGTCCTGGACGCGACGTACTGGCCGAGATACTTGTCGGGCAGGAAGATGACCTTGTCCACACCGAGCGATTCGACGATGTGCACGGCGTTGGCCGACGTGCAGCAGACGTCGGATTCGGCCTTCACGTCGGCCGAGGTGTTGACGTAGGTGACGACCGGCACGCCGGGATACTTCGCCTTGAGCAGGCGCACGTCCTGCGCCGTGATCGACTCGGCCAGCGAGCAGCCGGCCTCGGTGTCGGGGATCAGCACGGTCTTGTCGGGGCAGAGGATCTTGGACGTCTCCGCCATGAAATGGACGCCGCACTGCACGAGCACCCTGGCGTCGGCGCGCGCGGCCTGCTGCGCGAGCGCGAGCGAGTCGCCGGTGATGTCGGCGACGGTGTGGAAAATTTCAGGAGCCTGATAGTTGTGCGCGAGGATGACGGCGTTGCGCTGTTTCTTCAGGCGCTGGATGGCGTCGATCCACGGCAGGTGGGTTTGCCATTCCAGTTCGGGGATGACCTCGCGCACGCGCTGGTACAGCGGGGCGTAGCGGTCGAGCAGATCCGGAGTCAGTTCCGGCACGGCGCCGGGTAACACAGAGAGCGTTGCCATCGCGACCTCTTATGCTCAGAGTGAGCATATATGGGCCGCTTATGCTAGGGATGAGCATAAGGGGCGTCAAGGTTGTGGCGGGAATCGGCAATGGTGAATCTGCATGGGAAAAGCGCTGCGAGGCAGCCTCAGCCGGATGTTGAGAAATGGAGCCGAAAGGGATATGAGCCGGCCTCAGCCCGCTTCTGCGATTCCCGATTCCCGCGGCGTAGCCGGCACCGCCGGCTACGCCGGCTCGCTGCCGAGGTCGAAATCGGCGGCCCGCCGCTCGCTGAGCTCTGCATCGACCTCGGCAGCGAGCCGGCTGGCGGCCGGCAGGTCGTGCTCGGCGACCATGACGGTCACGAGCCCCATGACCGGCAGCTCGCCGATCGCGCCGGTCAGGTATTCGCCGCCGACATGGGCGGGGATGCCGGCGGCCTCGAGGACGTTGCGCACGAGGTGCGCGTCGATGATGTTTTCGGCCCGGTAGACGATGCGCATGGACGCTCCCGTTGCACGTCGTAACGCTAGCCTCGGCGCGGCCCGCGGTCAAAACGCGTATCCTGCGCGCTTTGCACCGACGGCAGCGGCTCCATGGATCTGCACCAGCACCTGCGCCTGATGGCCGACTACCACGCCTGGGCGCTGGACCGGCTCTACGCGGAAGTCGACCTGCTGACCGATGCGGATTATTTCCGCGACTGCGGCCAGTTCTTCGGCAGCGTGCACGGCACGCTCAATCACTTGCTGCTCGTCGAGCATCTCTGGCAGGCGCGGTTGCAGCACACGGTGTTTCCGGTCAGCGGCCTGGATCAGCAGCTCGAAGCCGACCGCGTCGCGCTGAAGCAGCGCCTGCAGGCGTTCGCGCGCGGCTGGCGGCCGTTCGTCGACGCGCTCGATCCGGCGACGGTCGCCGGCGACCTTAACTACCGCAACGTGCAGGGCACGCCGTATACGCTGCCGTACGCCTCATTGGTGCTGCACGTGTTCAACCACGCGACGCATCATCGCGGCCAGGCCTCGATCGCGCTCGTGCAACTGGGCCGCGCCGCGCCGGTCATGGACCTGCCGTATTTCCTGATCGACCTGCCGGCGGAAAAACTGCATGCGGCCTGATCCCGCCCCGGCCGGCTTCGCGTACGCCGCATCGCGATGAACGCCGCTTCCCTGCCCTTCCGCGCGCGCCGCTGAACCGCATGGTCATCGAAACCGCCGGTTCGCCGTTTCCGCTGCGCTACCGCTTCGACGATGGGCTGGCCGAGCGCACGCGCGACTGCCTGCTCGCGCTGCTGCGCGGCAGCCGCGACGAGGGCATCTGCCCGAGCGATGCGGCGCGCGAGCTGGCCGGCCAGCTCGGCACGGAATGGCGCGACCTCATGCGCCCGGTGCGCCTGGTCGCCGCCGAACTCGCGCGCGAGGGCCGCCTGGAAATCCGCCAGAACGGCAAGCGGGTCGACATCCTCGACGCGCGCGGTCCGCTGCGCCTGCATTACCGCGGCTGGTAGCCGTGCGGCGGCGGCGGGGGCCGGGTTAGACTTGCCGGTCTTACCCGAGAACTCCAGACGGCCCGCGGCCGCGACTCCATGACCCACGAAGCCCCGCTGCAGAACAACAACTTCATCCGCCAGATCGTCATCGACGACCGCGCTTCCGGCAAGCACGGCGGCCGCGTCGCGACGCGCTTCCCGCCCGAGCCGAACGGCTACCTGCACATCGGCCACGCCAAGTCGATCTGCCTGAATTTCGGCATCGCGCGCGAATTCGGCGGCCGCTGCAACCTGCGCTTCGACGACACCAATCCGACCAAGGAAGACATCGAGTACGTCGAGTCCATCCAGGAAGACGTGCGCTGGCTCGGCTTCGACTGGGACGAACTGCGCCATGCCTCGGACTACTTCGAGGTGTTCTACCGCTGCGCCGAGAAACTGATCGCCGACGGCAAGGCCTTCGTCTGCGATCTGTCGGCCGAGGAGGTGCGCGCCTACCGCGGCACCCTGACCGAACCCGGCCGCAACTCGCCGTTCCGCGAGCGCAGCGTCGAGGAGAACCTCGATCTGTTCCGGCGCATGCGCGCCGGCGAATTTCCCGACGGCGCGCGCACCGTGCGCCTGAAGATCGACATGAGCTCGGGCAACATCAACTTGCGCGATCCGGCGATCTACCGCATCCGCCACGTCGAGCACCAGAACACCGGTGCGGTCTGGTGCATCTACCCGATGTACGACTACGCCCACAGCATCTCCGATGCGGTCGAAGGCATCACGCATTCGCTGTGCACCCTGGAGTTCGAGGACCACCGGCCGCTGTACGACTGGTGCCTGCGCGAGATCGACCTGCCGCATCATCCGGAGCTGACCGCCTCGCTGACCGCGCGCGGCCTGACCGCGCCGACCGGCACGCCGCAGCAGATCGAGTTCTCGCGCCTGAACCTCGACTACACCGTCATGAGCAAGCGCAAGCTCATGGCGCTCGTGCAGGACGGCCTCGTCGACGGCTGGGACGATCCGCGCATGCCGACCCTGTCCGGCGTGCGCCGCCGCGGCTTTCCGCCGGCGGCCGTGCGCCTGCTCTGCGATCGCGTCGGCGTGACCAAGCAGAACAGCGTCATCGAGTTCTCGGTGCTCGAAGGCTGCGTGCGCGAAGAGCTCGACGCGAACGCCGCGCGCCGCCTGGCCGTGATCGATCCGCTCAAGCTCGTCATCGACAACCTGCCGGCGGGCCATACGGAAACGCTGACGTTCCCGAATCATCCCAAGAACGAGGCGTTCGGTACGCGCGCCGTACCGTTCTCGCGCGAGCTCTGGATCGAGCGCGAGGACTTCATGGAAGTGCCGCCGAAGGGTTTCCACCGCCTCGTGCCCGGCGGCGAAGTGCGCCTGCGCGGCGTCGGCATCGTGCGCTGCGAGTCGCTGGACAAGGACGCCGACGGCAACGTGACCGCGGTGCACTGCACCCTGCACGCCGACACGCGGCCGGGCCTGGCCGGCGCCGACCGCAAGGTCAAGGGCACGATCCACTGGGTCAGCGCCGCGCACGCCGTGGCGGCGGAAATCCGCCTGTACGACCGCCTGTTCGACGTCGCCGATCCGGACGACGACAGCGACGGCAAGACCTATCGCGATCATCTGAACCCGGATTCCAAGCGCGTCGTGCAGGGCTGGCTCGAGCCCGCCGCAGCCGACGCGGCGCCGGAAACGGCCTACCAGTTCGAACGCCTGGGCTTTTTCGTCGCCGACCGGCACGACCATGCGCCCGGCAAGCCCGTGTTCAACCGTGCGGTGACCCTGCGCGATTCCTGGGCCAAGGCCGGCAAGAACTGAAACGCGGCGGCACGGCGCAACCCGCCTGCCGCCCCCTGCCGCGACGCCGCGCCTTCGGCGTCGCGGCGCGCGGCGACGACACGAGGAATGCGCATGCTGTACGTCCAGGTCCATCTGACCCTGCCCGCCTGGCTGCACGAGGAAATCGATGCGGCCGCGATCTACGCGAGCGACGAAGACAAGGTCGCGCTCGCGATCCGCATGTCGCAGCGCAACGTCGAGCTCGGCACCGGCGGCCCGTTCGGCGCCGCGGTGTTCGACGGCGAGGGTCGTGTCGTCGCGGCCGGCGTCAACCGTGTCGTACCGCACAACTGCTCGGTCGCCCACGCGGAGATGATGGCGTTCATGACCGCCCAGGCCCGCACGCAGCGCTACCGCCTCAACGACGACGGCCGCCGCTACGTCCTCGCGACGAGCGCGCAGCCCTGCTGCCAGTGCTACGGCGCGAGCGTCTGGGCCGGCATCGACGAGATGCTGATCGGCGCGCGCAGCGAGGACGTCGAGGAACTGACCGAATTCGACGAAGGCCCGCTGCCGGCGGACTGGGTCGGCGAGCTCGAACGCCGCGGCGTGCAGGTGCGGCGCGACGTGCTGCGCGACGAGGCGCGCCGCGTGCTGGCGGCGTACAGCGCCGGCGGCGGCCTGATGTATTGACGGCGATCGGAAGCCCGCCGACCTCGATGGCAAGCTCCCTGACCAACGCCCCGTTCGCGAGCGGCATCGTCGTCTACTGCCGCGCGGGCTTCGAGAGCGAAGCCGCGCAGGAGCTCGACGCGACCGCGGCCGCCGCCGGCGTCGCCGGCTTCGCGCGCACCGAACGCAATGCGGGCTTCGCCGAATTCGTGCTGACGCAGCAGGGCGCGCCCGATGCCTTGCTGCGCCTGTTCGGCTGGTCGCGGCTGATCTTCGCGCGCCAGTCGCTGGCCGTGATCGGCCAGTTCAAGGCGCTGCCGCGCGAGGACCGTCTGACGCCGCTGCTCGCGGCGCTGCCGGCCGGCTTCCAGGTCGGCGACGTCTGGGTCGAGACACCCGACACCGACGCGTCCAAGCCGCTGACCGCGTTCTGCCGCAGCTTCAACAACGCGTTCGTGCAGCAGCTGCGCCGCAGCGGCGCGCTCGATCCGCGCAGCCCCTGGCGTCTGCATGCACTGTTTCCGACCGGCGAGCGCTGCCTGCTCGGCCTCGCGCTGATCGATCATTCCGCGCCGTGGCACCAGGGCATACCGCGGCTCAAGTTTCCGCGCGAGGCGCCGAGCCGCTCCACGCTGAAGCTCGACGAGGCGCTGCAGGTGCTGCTCAACGCCGGCGAGCGCGAACGCTGGTTCAAGCCCGGCATGAGCGCGGTCGACCTCGGCGCCGCGCCGGGCGGCTGGACCTGGCAGCTCGTGCGCCGCGGCCTGCACGTCACCGCCGTCGACAACGGACCGATGGACGAGGGGCTGATGGCTTCGGGCCTGGTCACGCACAAGCGCGAGGACGGCTTCCGCTTCCAGCCGCGCCAGCGCGTCGAATGGATGGTCTGCGACATGGTCGAGCAGCCGCGCCGCGTCGCCGCGCGCATGGCCGAATGGCTGGCCGCGGGCTGGTGCCACCGCAGCGTATTCAACCTGAAACTGCCTATGAAGAAGCGCTATCTCGAAGTGCAGCAGGCCTTCGAGGCGATGCAGGCCACGGTCGCCGCGGCCGGCCGCGAACTCGAGATCCGCGCCAAGCAGCTGTATCACGACCGCGAGGAAATCACGGTCTTCGCGCAGACGCGCTGAGCTGCGACACCGTGCAGATCGCATGGCCGCGCCTGCCGGCCGCGGCGTACTGCATGCGGCCGGCGGCGCCGCGTTGCGTTCTCTGCCGGTGTAGGGTTGGCACGCGGCTTGCGGCTTCGACGGCAAACCACATCGCGAGGAGCGCCGCATGAACCGCGAATCCGACCTGCTTGCCCATCGCCCCGTCACGCCGGGCGATCCTCAGCCGCAGCCGCCCGGCGATCCGGCCCCGCCGCAGCATCCGCCGACGCCGCAGACGCCGCCGCCGGTGCGCGGCCAGATGCGGGCGGACTGAGCCATGGCCCTGCTGCGCCTGCAAGTGACCGGCAGCGACGACGTCGCCGACGAACTGATCGGCCTGCTCGGCGCGATTCCCGGCGTGGATCACGTCGAGGAAGTCGGCGACCTGATGCCGCACATGGACGACGAGGATTCGAGCTCGGCCGGCCTGCCCGACGACACGGCCGAGGGCTTCCATCAGATCGAAGTGCATGCGCCGAACGCGCTCGCGGTCGAACGCGTGCGCAGCGTCGTCGAGGCGCTCGCGCGCGAGCGCGGCGTGGCGATCGAATACGACGACACGGAGTGACCCGACGGGCGGGTCTTCAATTCCCGCCTGCAGCCGCGATGGGTTGCAAGTGCAGCGTTGTCGCATTTGCCGCAATGGCCACGTCGTGGTGGGAAATCAGCACGAGCGTGGACGCGCCGACCCAGGCGTCGACGCCGACCGCGACGCGCCGGCGCAGCGGCGCATCGAGGCCTTCGTAAGGTTCGTCGAGCACGAACAGCACGGCCGGGCGCAGCAAGGTGCGCGCGAGCGCGAGCCGGCGCGCCTCGCCGCCCGACAGGCCGACGCCGTATTCGCCGAGCGGCGTGGCCAAGCCCTGCGGCAATTGCGCGAGCCAGCCGTCGAGCGCGACGGCCTGCAGCACGGCGCGCAGGCGCGCGTCGCCGGCGTCCGGATCGGCGACGCGCAGGTTGTCAGAGACCGTGGCCGCGAACAGATGCGGACGCTGGGGCAGAACCGCCACGCGCGCGCGCAGCGTCGCCTCGTCGTAGTTCCGCAGGTCCACGCCGTCGAGCAGCACGCGTCCCTGCTGCGGATCGGCGCTGCGCGCGAGCAGCGCCGCCAGGGTGCTCTTGCCGGCGCCGGATGCGCCGCGTACGCACACGCGCGCGCCGGCGGCGAGGTCGAAGCTCGTCGCGGCGAGACCCGTGTCGCGGCCCGGATAGCGATAGGCGGCGGCGAGCACCTGCACGGCGCCGCGCGCCGGCGGCCGTTCGCCCCGCTCCGGAAACACT
>NZ_JANFVR010000022.1 GCF_024609805.1 Tahibacter caeni
GGCGGCAGCGGTCGCTGCGGCGCCGGCCACGACCGCGGCGGCGGACGCGTCGTCCGATCGCTTCGCCGGACTGGAGCGGCGCGCGGCCGCCGGCGATGCCGATGCGGCGGCCGAGCTCGGCGGCCTGCTCGGCGTGTGCTGGCGTCATTCGAAGGGCAGCGCCAAGCAGATCGAGGAGACGGTGATCAGCGGCATGGCGGCCGGCGTGGACCCGCCGCGGATCGCCGGCACACCGGCGCCTCCCGAACTCGTGATCCTGTTGTTGCAGCAGGCGCAGCCGGAGCTGGAGCAGCGCTGCGCGGGCCTCGACAGGGAACGGCTCTGGAAGGACCGGACCCGTGCGCCGGCCCTGCTCGAGCGTGCTGCCGATGCGGGCCGCGTGGAGGCCATGCTCGACTACGCGCAGTACGCTTTCGTCGGTTACAACGGCCCCCGTCACATGCTGATGGACGCGGACGAGGTCGTGCGGCGCAAGCAGAAGGCGCGCGCGTATCTGCGCCAGGCGCTGGGCCGCGGCGACGCGCGCGCGCTGTTCCTGCTCGGCGACGCCTATGCATCGGGGCCGCTCGAGAACGTCGATCCGCTGCAGTCGTATGCGTACCTGAGCGCGTTCTTCCGCTCGCCCGCGGCGCAGGAGTGGCCGCCGCGCCTGGGCGAGCTGTACCTGCAGACGCTCGCACAGCATCTGGATGCGCAGCAGCTCGCGCAGGCCCAGGCGCAGGGCCTGCAGCTGTATCGCGATTTCGAGGCGGGAGCGCCGACGCAATGAAACGTCCCGGAATCGCCGCCGGCGTGCTGGTGCTCGTGTTCGTTCTGGTCTGGTGGCTGCGGCCGAGCGCAAAGCCCGTGCCGCCTCCGGCTGCGCCGCCGGTGACCCAGGCATCGCCAGCGCCCGCGGCACCGGCTCCAGCCATTAGGCCGGCGGCGACCGCTCCGGCTCCGGCGATCAAGGTCGCCGCATCGCCACCGCCGCCGCTGCCCGAGGATCTGCGTTCGGCGCGGCGGCTGTCCGACGTGTTCGACCAACTGCTGCGGCGCGCCGAGAGCGGCGACGTCGCAGCGATGGCGGCGCTCGGCACGCGTCTCGTGCCGTGCGAGCAGGCGTCCCTGCGTCGCCTGCGCGAGCAGTTGCGCGACGATGCGGACTCGCCCGGCAACGCCGTCACGTCCGCTGCGGCGACGGCCAATTACGAGCGCCGCCTGGGAGGACAACACAACGACATCGCCGATTGCGAGGCCGTGCCCGGACCGTTGCGCGACGGCGGCCTGGACTGGCTGGAGCGCGCCGCGGCGACGGGCTACGGCGAGGCCCAGGTCGCCTATGCCGATGCGGTGTTCGACCAGTTCACGCAGCTCGACGACGACGAGGCAGTCGCCCGGATCGAGGACTATCGGCGTCGCCGCGATCTCGCGCGGCGCTTCCTGGCAGAAGCGGTGGCCCATTGCGCGACGCGCGCGCTGTTCACCCAGTACTACTGGGGCGAACTGCTGTTCGACCCGCGCGACGAACGCGCGTATGCGATCAATCTCGGCGCCGCCACCGACGCGGTCGCGCGCATCGACGTCGAGCAAGGCCTGCCCGCGACGGCCAGACAGGAACGGCAGCGGCAGTTCGACGCGCGGCTGCAGAAATTCGACGAGGCGGCCCGCGCCGAGGCGCGGCGTCGCGGCGAAGCGCAGTTCAAGCTCTGCGCCGGGCATTGACCGCTGCGGTTGTGCGCGCTCCGTCGCAATGCGACCATCGCGCGATGAACATCGCCGATTTCATCCACGTCACCGAGGTGGACCAGGGGCCGCCGTTCGCCGAAGACCTGTTCCGGCGCAACTACAAGACCCGGGCGCCGGATTTTCCGCACCACGTGGTCGCGTTCTGGAAGCGCGACGACGGCAGCTTCGTGCCGGTCAGCTACGTGCATTTCACCGACTGCGGCGACATCTTCCTGGCCGGCGGCGCCGCTACCGACGGCGACCTGCTGCGCACGATGAGCGAAGCCCAGCGCCACGCGCTACGCGACTACGGCGGCCTGATGCTGGCGACCCTGCGCTACGGCTTCGAGCGCTGGGGCCCGCGCTGCGAAGCGATCTTCACCTGCTGCGGCGATGCGCGCGCGCTGCAGACCACGCCCAAGCTCGGCTTCGGCGAGACCGGCATCGAATACCTGCTCGTGCACTGGACGCGCGAGCCCGGCGAGCGCCGGCGGCGCGAGCTGACCGCGAAGGCCAGGAGCTTCATGCCGTTCTGAGCGCACGGCGGCCGTCGCCGGTCGACGGACGCCGGTCGCGACGATCCCACGACTTCGAGCGAGGCCACGCATGCACAGCGGCGAATACTTCGACCCGCGCGAAATCCTGCCGATACAGCTGCACGATTTCCTGACCATCACCGAGATCGACAGCGCCGACTTCCTCGTCGCCGATCTGTTCCGGCGCAAGTTCGGCCATCCGCCGCCGAACATCCCGCGGCATGTCGTCGGCCTGTATCGCGCCGACGACGGCGGCCTGCACCTGGCCGGCTTCTCGCACATGATGCCGTTCGGCGACGTCTACCTGTCCGGCGGTTCCTGTACCGACGGCGACACGGCGCGGCGCATGCGGCCCGAGCAGCGCGAGGCGCTGCGCGCGGCCGGCGGTCTCTGGTTCTATCTGCTGAAGTACGCGTTCCGCAAATACGCCGACTGCTGCGACGCGTTCTTCGGCCATTGCGGCGACAGGCGCGCGCTCGAAGTCGCGCTGGCCGCGGGTTTCGTGCAGACCGGGCACGAGCACGTCATCGTCAACTGGCACAAGCCGCTGCACGACAATCACAAGCGCGCGCTGACCGCGAAAGTGCACGCGCTGGGGCCTTTCTGACGCGGCGAACGCCGCGGTGCTGACGGCTCACTCGAAGCCGTCGGCGAACAGCGCGTCGCTGCCTTCGATCGCGACGCCGACTTCCAGCGACGAGGCATAGCCGTCCGCGTTGCTGCCGCTGACAGCGGCGAGCTGGTACACGCCGCCGTCGTTGCCGAACACGTTGTCGCCGTTCAACGTGACGCCGGCGAGATTCTGCGTGCTGCCCGGATACAGCGAGCTCTGCGAATACACCGTGCTGCAGGCGTCCTGCGGCAGCGCGAGCTGCGAGATCCGCGCCGCGTTCGCGCCTGAAGTGGCTTCGGCCAGCGAGCGGTAGACCTCGAAATGGATGTGCGGCCAGCGGCCCGGATAACAGCCCGGAAAGATCGAGGTGAACGTCACTTCGCCGTTGCCGTCGCTGACCTGCACGCCGCGCAGGTAGTTCTGGCCGGTGATGCCCGAGGAATACATGGAATAGCCGCCGGTCGCGTTGCAGTGCCAGATGTAGACCGCGAGCCCGGCCAGCGGCATGCAGCCCGAGACGGTGCTGACCAGGCGCAAGGTGACGCTCAGCGGCGTGCCGGCGGCGCCGGCCGTGCCCGCCGCGCCGAAGCTCGTACGGATGTCCGGACGCACGATGCCCGACTGGGTCAGCGCGTTCGGGCCGTTGGTGCCGTCGCCGGGGTACGGGCCGGCGGTTTCGCCCGGAATCAGCGAGCACGCGATCGAGCGCAGCGGCAGTGCGGCGGCCGCGGCGAGCGAGCCGAGCAGGAAGCCGCGCCGGCGCAGCCGATCGCGCTCCTGCAGTACGGACAGGGTTTCGCCGAGACTGGCGTGGGTGTCGCGCAGCACCGGCAGGAGGGGACGGAAGGCCATGGCGTACCTCGGCGGGCAAGGGACGCGCGGCCGGCCGGGAAGACGGCCGCGCGTCGGGGGCGGACGGGGAGCGGTCCGCGTCGAAGCCGAGACTAGCCGCCGAATTGGGAAGCGCTGCCGAGAAACCGTGCAGATTTGTAGGAGATCGACGGCGTGCCGCTCAGCCCGCCGCACTTTCGAGAATGCCGCGCAGCGCCTCGGGCGAGCGCCAGTGCCAGCCGCAGATGTAGCGCGGCAGGTTCCAGCGGTCGCTGTCCATCGTCACCGGCGCGGCGCCGTCGCCGAATGCGGCGTCCAGGCCCACGGCCGGGCCGCGCCGCGGCAGCCAGTCGGCGCGCAGGAAGTCGTTGACGTGGCCGAACGGATAGCAGAACAGCCGCGGCGCCTGCGGCGCGAGCTGCTGGGCCAGATAGTGCTGCGCGCGCGCGATCTCGAACTCGGCCTGGGCCTCGCCGGCGACCGCATGGAAGTCGCCGCGCGCGAGGCCGTGCGGCCCTGGGCTGTCGAGGCACGGATGGTTGTGGTCCCAGCTGTGATTCTCGATCGCGACCAGCCCCGAGTCCTGCGCCGCGCGCCACCAGCGCGACTGCATCCAGTCGCGGCCGACCAGACATTGCCGGTCCATGCGTTCGCGCGCGAGCGGATCGGCGATGACGAATGCGGTCAGGTGCAGGTCGGGCTGAGCGCGCGCGCCCTGGTGTTCGCGGAACCGGCGCAGGCTGTTGTAGAAGCTGCGCTGCACGCCGTGCTGCGGATGGTCGAGGTCGTCGTAGTCGAAGTTGCTGCCGTCGTCGCAGGTCAGCGCGACGCAGCCGCGCAGGTCGCGGCGGCTGCGGCCGAGCCGCTGGTCGACGACCCACTGCAACGGCACTATGCGCAGCTGCAGCGAGTGGATCAGCTCCAGATCGGCGGCGAATGCGACGTGGTCGTTGTCGGCGTAGCCGCCGCCGGCGATGTTGACGCCGTGATAGGTGAGTATGGGAACCTGCATGATCCTGGCGCGCGGGAGCAGACCGGACATCATACGCAGCGGCGGCCGCGACGGCACCGAGGCGGTTCGCGATGGCGCCACGCCGGCGCCAATTTTCCCGATACCGGCAGGGCCAATCCCTGCGTGGGTGAGTTTTGCCGGGGGCGCCGCTAGAATGCCGCGCTGCTTTGCAGGCGGCGCTTCGCCTGCCGCTTCCCTTCCTTCATTTCCCGCGCGAAATCCGGAATTTCCATGGCCGCCAGCACGCTCAATCCCTACGATCTCTACGATGTCCGCTCGATGCTGTCCGAAGAGGAAGCCCTGGTGCAGGACACCGTCGCCCGCTTCACCGACGAGCGCGTGCTGCCGATCATCGGCGATTGCTTCGACAAGGGCGTGTTCCCGACCGACCTGATTCCCGAAATGGCCGAACTCGGCCTGCTCGGCTCCAGCCTGCCGACCGAATACGGCTGCGCCGGCATGAACGCGGTCGCCTACGGCCTGATCTGCCAGGAACTCGAGCGCGGCGATTCGGGCATCCGCAGCTTCGCGTCGGTGCAGTCCTCGCTGTGCATGTATCCGATCTACGCCTACGGCAGCGAGGATCAGCGCCGCCAGTGGCTTCCGCAGATGGCCGCCGGCAAGGTCATCGGCTGCTTCGGCCTGACCGAGCCCCACGGCGGCTCCGATCCGGCCAACATGAAGACCACCGCCAAGCGCGACGGCGGCGACTGGATCATCAACGGCGCGAAGATGTGGATCACCAACGGCAACCTCGCGCACATCGCCGTCGTCTGGGCGCAGACCGAGGAAGGCATCCAGGGCTTCATCGTCGAGAAGGGCACGCCGGGTTTCGTCGCCCAGGAAATCCACAAGAAGATGAGCCTGCGCGCGTCGGTGACCTCGGGTCTGTTCTTCGACAACGTACGCGTGCCCGACGCGAACCGCCTGCCGAACGTCAAGGGCCTCAAGGGACCGCTGGGCTGCCTGACCCAGGCGCGCTACGGCATCACCTGGGGCCCGATCGGCGCGGCCATCGCCTGCCTGCGCGAGGCCACCGAATATTCCAAGACGCGCGTCCTGTTCAGCCGCCCGATCGCCGCGACGCAGAGCGTGCAGCTCAAGCTCGCCGACATGGCGCGCCGCATCACCCAGGCGCAGCTGCTGTCGCTGCAGCTGGGCCGTTTGAAGGACGCCGGCAAGATGCAGCCGACCCAGGTCTCGCTCGCAAAGTGGAACAACGTGCGCATGGCGCTGGACATCGCGCGCGAAGCGCGCGACATCCTCGGCGGCGCCGGCATCACGACCGAGTACTGCCCGATCCGCCACGCGCTGAACCTCGAATCGGTCATCACCTACGAAGGCACGGAAACCGTGCACCAGCTCGTCGTCGGCCGCGAGCTGACGGGCATCAACGCGTTCTGATCCGTCGGGCGGCGCGGATTTTCCGCGCCGCCCTCGCGCCCCCCCTTCCGCGCCGGTCTGCGCACGGGCATCCGTCTGTCCACCGGCGGCCGCCGGGAAGAAGCACGGGCCTGCCTTCCCTTTCGCCGAAATGCGGAGCGGCCAATCCTGCGCGGCGATGCCTGACTTTCCGCACTCCATTCGCCGCGACCCGGCCGGGTTCTTCAGCCCGACGTGCGAGCGCGTCGGGCGCCTTGTCGCCTGCGTTTCCGGCCGCTGAGACGCACCGCTGCCAAGTCACGGCAGCCGGTCTTCGTTCGGATGCGTGATCACGTTTGCGGCGCTTTGCCGTTGATGCTCTCGGCTGCTGCGATTCAGTGCTGCCAATGTCCCGATCTCCAGTCGTCGCTCTCCGCGCAGGCAGGAAGACGAGGACTCAGTGCGTTTGTCCCGGCGACGTCCGCACGCGCCGTATTTTTCCTAATTTCTTTGTCCAGCGAGGTCCGTCGTGTCGGTCGTTCATCACAGGGAAACCGCGGCGGATGCCGCAAAACGTCAGGCGAACCCGCCTGGGCCCGGGTCCCGCGCCGCAAATTTCTGGTTGCTGGCCTGTTTGCTCCTGTTCGCCGCGGTGTTCGCGGGCGGGTCCGGAACCGCCGCAGCGATTTCGGTGCCGACCGAGGATGCGTGTCCGGTTTCCGGCGATCCGCCGGTCAATCCCGGCTCGGTACGTACCCATCCGGGGCATTGGCACAACCCCAAACGTTCCGGCACGGGATGGGACTTCTTCTACGCAGAATCCAATACCACGATGGTCGGATATTGGTATACCTACGACTCGAGCGGTGCGCCGATCTGGTATGCCACGTCTCCGATCACGCTGACGTCGTCGACCTCGACCTGGAGCGGCACGCTGTATCGGATCACGCTGACCGCGAACAGCGGCGTGACATCCACGCAGGTCGGCGAGATTAGCGGTCGCCTGTATACGGGGTCGACACGGCGCATGGGATTGCGCTGGAACCTGACCGGCTCGTTCGCGAACCCGCCGCAGGAATGCGTTTACGACATCTACGGCGAGGCGGCGGTCAACGTCGGCGAGGCTTCGACGCCGGCGTTCGGCGGAAACTGGTACGACGCCGCTCACTCCGGCTGGGGCTATCTGTACTCGATGGGCCGCGACGCCACCCAGTACAACGAAGCCGAGAAGCTGCTGATCTACGACGTCGACGGCAAGCCGGTCTGGCTGCTGGCGCTGACCAACAGTCCGAGCGTGCCCGGCAATTCGGTGACGGGGCGTGCGCTGACCTACAACAAGCTGCGCAGCGGCTACACGATCGCGACCGATTGCGTCGACGATCCGGCCACGCAGAACCAGAATGAGTGCGTGGACGGATACGCGGGCGGCAGCTTCACGCGGAATTTCGTCAGCGCAACGTCGGCGACGATCAGCGTGTCGTCGAATATCGCCGCCAACCTCGGCGGCAGAATCAATCGGCCGGTGGTCTGGCCGAACCCAGGCGTCGTTTTTCCGGGCGATCCGGCGAACGGCATTCCCGCGAGCGTGCTGACCTATCCGGTGACGCTGGCCAAGGCGACTCTGCCGACGCAAGTACTTGTCAACAGCTCGTACTGCGAGGCTGCGAGCGCCATCAGCACCTGCGACGTCTACGTGGCGTGGTCTTCAGAGAATTCCACGGACCGCCTGTACCGCTACAACATGCTGACGGGAGCACGCGATCCAATCGGAAGCTCGGCGGTCGGTTATCGGCCCGACGCGCTGTTGCCGGGTACGCGCGTGCGTTACGAACTGCGCCGCGGGTCCGCGCTCGGCGCGTTGATCTTCGTATCGCCGGAGGTGCTTGTCAGCGTCGGCGGCGGCGACGTCAACTCCGGGCCTGCCGATGTGCCGCCGGCCCCGGTGGCGTTCCAGGAACCGATTCTCGATACGGCTTCCGACACGGTCGGCGCGCTCGCGGCCAACTTCAAGGTCAACGAGGGCGGCGCCGCGACGTACAGCGTGCCGCTGTATGCGCCGCGCGGCCGCGGCGGACTCACGCCCGAAGTATCGCTGGCCTATACGAGCACCAGCGGCGAAGGGCTGCTCGGTACCGGCTTCACCCTGAATGCCGCGTCGTCGATTCAGAAATGCCGCAGCAGCAGGGAAGCCGGCGACGGCGACGTGACCAGCAGCAGCCTGGATCAGCTCTGCCTGGACGGCCAGCGTCTGCTGATTTTGAAGGGTACGCATCTGACGGCCGGCGCCGAGTACCGGACGGAGCTCGAATCCTTTCAGCGCATCGTGCTGACGGCGACGCCGACGATCCCCGCGGCGACGTTCGGCCTCTCGCAGCCGGTCCCGACCTTCGCGTTCACGGTCTACGGCAAGGACGGTTCGGTGCGCCGGTTCGGCGACGCGGCCGGCACCGTGGTTGCGCCCATCGGGTTCGGCCGCGCCGCCGCGATCACCTGGCTGCAGACCGAGAGCAAGGACGTGTCCGGCAATGCGCTCACCTACAGCTATTCCTCGCAGGGCAGCGGAACGCTGAGCCTGCCCGGCGAGCGCACCCTGGACCAGATCAGCTATGTCGGCGGCGCGGTGAACTTCGCCTACATCGCATCCGGCCGGCGCGACATCAGCCATTCCAATATCGGCGACGCTTACGCGAGCCGGCTGCTCAAGAGCGTCACGGTCTACGGCAGCGACAACCAGGCGCTGCGTCACTATGTCGTCGGCTACGCCGATCCTCTCGCGTCGCGGCCGCGCGTCGCGAACCTGCGCGAATGCGCCGATGCAAGCGAGCAGGTCTGCTATCCGGCTACCACGTTCTCCTGGAGCGACATGGCAGCGACGGCCGATGCCGGCAATTCGGACGGCGGTACGAACCGTCTGTTTCCGAACCTGCTCTCGCATCGGCTCGGCGACTTCGACGGCGACGGGCGCAGCGACATCGCCTGGATCGATCAGGGCGGCCGCATCAGCGTGGCCTACGCGCAGGCGAACGCGAACGGCATAACGTTCGCGCAGACCAGCAATGTCGTGCGCGTTTTCCGCGTCGATCCGGCCGGTGCGTTCCAGACCCTGGACATCGATGCCGACGGCCTCGACGACCTGATCTACCTGACCGAGTCCGCAACGACGCCCAATCGCGTCGCCTGGTACCTGCGGCGTTCGACCGGCAGCGGGTTCGCGGCCGCGGAGCTGCTGCTGGACAACGTCGGTCCCGTCGACACGACGGAAACGTACAAGTACGAATCGAGTCTCGTCGATCACACGGGCGACGGCTTGCCCGACCTCGTTTTCCGGATAGGCCTGGACAACAACCGGATCGCGATCATGCAGCGCGATCCCAACAACGCGGACCGGCCGTTCTCGTTCGCCGCGCCGATGCCGGTGCGTCTCGTCGACGGCGACGGCAGCGGACTCAATCTCTGCGCATCCTCGACCTACACGCCGCGCCGGGATCAGGAGCGTGCGCAGGTCGTGGACATCGACGGCGACGGCCGCTCGGACCTGAGCTTCATGTCGGCAAATGCGGCCTGCGCCAGCGGTACGCCGATCGTGACCGGCAACGGCAGCGTGGAAGAGGGACTGCCCCTCGATCCCATTGCCCAGGAAGGGCCCGATACCCCGCTGGGGACGCCGGTCGCCTACTACGCGGTGACGTATCGCGCCGAAGGCATCGTCGCGGGCCCGGGCGGAATTCCCGAGTTCCGCTTCGTTCGCAGTGGTCGAGGCGTGCGCGTCATCGAGGAGCACAGCGCGACGTCGAGCAGTCACGCGCGGCAGCGCGTCATGACCGCGGACCTCAACGGCGACGGCTACATGGACTACGTCTATCTGGCCGACAACAACCAGTGGCATTTCAACCTGACCGTCGCCGATTCCGCGTACGGTCTGGATCAGTGCGTCGCCAACTGCCTCGACGCCAACCACACGGACAAGGTCCAACTGCTCGACTACGACGGCGACGGCAAGCTCGACTTCTGGTGGCCGGACTCGTCGACGCCGAACCGCAACTACAAGGTCTATCTGTGGAAGGGCGACGGTTTCGCCTCGGCGGCGATCAATACGACGTTCATCGCGACGGCCGGCAACGACTGGCTGCGCCTGCCGGGCGATTTCGACGGCGACGGGCAGGTCGACAATCTCGTCGTCAAGCCGATCAGCAACGGCAGCGCCGACGGCGGCTGGAGCGTGCGCCGCTCTGTCAATCATCATCAGCCGCGCGGCACGATCGTCAGCATCGTCAACGGACTCGGCGCGCGCACCGAGATCACCTATTCGCCGTTGACGTTCTCGTCAGTCTATCGCCGCGACTACGACGGCCCGCTGCGGACCTGGGGCCGCGGTTCGGCCGTGTTCGACATGAATCTGCCGAATTTCGTCGTGCAGTACGTCAGCAGCAGTGCGCCGACCGCCACCGACCCGTCGAGCCAGTCCATCGTGCAGTACCAGTACCGCGGCCTCAAGATTCAGGCCGGCGGACGCGGCTCGCTCGGCTTCGGTCGGGTGTCGACGACGGATTTGCAGACGCTGGTCAGCGTCGACACTTATCTGCAGGGCGAATTCCCGTTCGTCGGACTGCCGCTGCAGACGCGCACGCGCAAGCTGACCGGAATTCCCGTCGACGGCTGCCGCAATGCCGGCGGTCTTGTCGAAACGTCCGCCTGCTTCTCCCGAGTCCCGATTTGTCCGTACGGCAAGCTGCAGATGTGCGACAGCTCGCTGCCGGAGCCGTCGGCGTTCGTCCTGAAAATGTTGATCGACAACTACGGCTGGCGCTACCAGCCGACGACGCCCGTGGTCAACGGGCCTGCGCGCACGCTCAACTATTACAACCAGGGGTTGACGACTGTTCCGCCGATGAGCCGTACCGTGCCGTCGATCTTCGTCGCGCGCACGCTGTCCAACATCATGGACTACGAGCCCAACACGGCGCAGCAAACCCGATTCGTCGCCGTGCTCTTCTCGGAGAACGGCTATGACGACTTCGGCAACGTGCTGCGCAGCACGACGACGACGCGGCGCCGCACCGTGTCCAGTACGCCGAACGACACGGTCGTCGTATCCGATGTGCGCAACGCGTACGCGGACGACGACGTCTCGTGGAAGCTCGGCCGGCTCGTCACGACACGGACTTTCACGCGTCGCGAAGAGAAGCGCGGCGCATCCACGATTGCAACGACGCTGGGCCGGCGCTCGACCTTCACCTATGCCGATCCATTGAACGGCTCCGACACACGCAAGCTGCTGCATTCCGAGCGGGTGGAAGGCATGGTCGGCAGCGATGTCGATACGCTCAGTGCCGACACCGCGGCCGGCGGCACGGTGACTTACTACGAGCACGATTCCGCAGGCAATCGCATCGGCTCGTTCACCTGCAGCGCGGCCATCGCCGAGACCGCCTGCCGCGCCGGCGCCGGCGCCGCCGGCTACGCATTCCATCCGACCGACAGACTCGTGATGCGCTACGCGCGCTCGACCTACGACGCGCTCCAGCGCTACGTGCAAAGCGTGCGCGGAGCGGTTTCGAGCGGCGGCGACACTGCTTTCGAAGCGTCGCTTTCCACGGTGCTGGCACGCAACGGCGGCGGCGACGAACTCGACATCCAGGACGCCAACGGAAAGGTGAGCCATGTGCGCTACGGACGTCTGGGCCGCAAGCGTTTCGCCCATGATCAGACCGGCGTCTCGACGCGCACCGACTGGTCCCTGTGCAGTACCAACTGTCCTTCGGGCCTGGCACTGGCGTACGTGGAGGTCACGACGACGAGCGGCGCGCCGACCAGCCGCGTCTTCCACGATCTGCTCGGTCGTCCCGTCCTGAGTCTGCGCGACGGACTGCTCGCGGGCGACTACATCGCGACCCTGACCCGCTACGACACGCGCGGCAACGTGGTCGCGGTTTCGGAACCGTTCTTCGCCCAGAACGCGACGTCCGGTGCCGCGGCGCCGCGGGCCGGCCAGTCGGTCACGTTCACGACGACGGAATACGACTATCTCAACCGCCCCTATCGGATCACCGCCGCCGACGGCGGCGTCACGACGAAGCAGTATCTGACGGGACAGACCGTCACGACGCTGCCGGTCAACGGGAGCGGCTTGACGCAGACCGTGAGCGAGGACTTCACGCCGCAGGGCGAAGTCCAGTCGACCACCGATGCGAAAGGCCTTGGCGTGACGCTCAGCTACGACGCGGCTGGACAGGTCGTCCGCGCCGAGCGCAACGGCCGCGCGACGGTCAGCACCTACGACACGCTGGGTCGCAAGCTGTCGACGACGGACCCGGATACCGGCGCGTGGGCCTACGTGGTCAACGATGCCGGCGAGACCGTGGCGCAGACCGGTCCGCGCGGGCATTGCACGGCGCAGCGCTACGACGGACAGGGCCGCCTGTGGCAGCGCACCGACTATCTCGGCACCTGCGGCAGCGGCAGCGTCTATGCCTCGGCGAGCTGGTACTTCGACACCGCTTCCGGCGGCCGCGGCAAAGTCGTTTCGGAGCAGTCGAACGAGGGCGGCGCGGTCGCGGTGACGCGCTACTACACCTACAACAGCCTGGGGCAGCCGGTCGAAGTGCGTACCGAGCAGGACGGCAAGAGCTACCTGCAGCAGCAGACCTTCGACAGCTACGGTCGCCCGTTCCAGACGTTCTTCTCGGCGCCCGGTGTGCCGACGACGGGCGAGCGCACGGAATACAACGAACGCGGTTATGCGTTCCGCATACGTTCGGCCTATCCGGCGGCGGTCGGCGCGATCTACTACGAGGCGCAGGAAGCCGACCCCCATGGCAAGATCCGCCGCGAACGCATGGCCATCGGTGCCGAGCTCGTGACCGTACGCGACTTCGACGTGCGGGGCCGGCTCAAGCGCCAGCGCGTACAAGGCACCGGCATCGCCGACGCGCAGAACATCGGCTACGACTACGACCTGGTCGGCAACGTGCTCTGGCGCGATTCCCTGAGCGGCAGCACGACGCTGCGCGAGACCTTCGCTTATGACGAACTGCAGCGTCTGACGGGCAGCAGCGTGCAGCAGAACGGCGTTGTCGCGGGCAGCACGGCGTACACCTACGACGGCGAAGGCAACGTGCTGACGAAAGCTGGGGTCGCCTATACCTACGCCGGCTCGATTTCGTCGCGCTGTGCGCTGGAGGCCGGCGTGGCGGTGCCGGGACCGCATGCGGTCAGCCGCGCCGGCGCGACCGACTACTGCTACGACGCGAGCGGCAATGTGATCCGCACCGCAAACGGCGGCGACGAGCGCAGTTTCGCCTATACGAGCTACGACAAGGTCCGGTCGGCACGTTCCGACGTCAGCAACACGCGTACGGAGTTCAATTACGGCCCGGGACGCGAGAAGGTCCGCCGCCTGGACTTCCCGAGCGCCGCGGCGACGAATCCGACGGTGATCACCGAGTTCGTTTCCGGCGCCGAAGTGCGCCTGTCGAACAATGTCATCGACGAAGTCGTCCGCCACGTCGGACCGGTCATGATCAAGCAACGCCGTTTCGGCACGGTCTACGACGTCGTACGCCAGTACCGCGTCGTCGATGCGCTGGGCTCGACGGACGCGGTGCTCGACATCTGGGCCGGCGCCATCAATGCGAGCGCGCGCATGAGCTTCGACACCTTCGGCCAGCGCCGCAATACCGCCGGCTGGACCTCCGCGACGCCCTGGAGCGGCACGCTGCGCAGCGAGCTCGAGCAGACCACGCGACTGGGCTATACCGGCCACGAGCAGGCGGACGAAGTCGGCATCGTGCACATGAACGGCCGCATCTACGATCCGCGTCTCGGCCGTTTCCTGCAGGCCGATCCGTTCGTGCAGGCGCCGCGCGACAGCCAGAGCTTCAACCGCTACAGCTACGTGTTCAACAATCCCATGGCCTACACCGACCCGACCGGCTATTTCGGCGGCAAGGAACAGGACAATGTCCGCACCGGCGTGGCCATCGTCGTCTCGATCTTCCTGCCGCAGGCGCTGATCGCCAACGGCATGAACGCGACCTACGCCACCATCGTCACCGGCGCCGTCGCCGGCGGCGTGCAGAGCGGCAACGCCCGCGGCGCTGCCGTCGGCGCACTGACCGCGGCCGCCTTCGTCGGCATCGACAAGGCCTTCGGCGTGAATCCGCAAGCGCAGTGGGGCGGGCTGAGCCAGAGCGCCTACGCCGCGCGGGCGCTGTCCTATGGCGCCGCCGGCGGTGTGCTGGGCACGATCCAGGGCGGACGATTCGGACACGGCTTCGTCAGTGCGGGGTTTGGTACCCTGCTGGCGCCGGTAAGCGCCGATGGCAGTGATAACGCATTCCTCAGCGGTATGGGCGCTGTTGTCGTCGGCGGAACGGTTTCGTCAGTTGCCGGGGGAAGCTTTGCGAACGGAGCACTGACAGCTGCGTTCTCATTTTCTCTTGGAAGCATTTCAAGCTCGAAGACGGTCTCGGACGGTCCAAACGACGGAGTAGGAAATCTGGAGGCGGCAACTCCTTGGTACGTCCCTGACTTCTCGGGTTCGATGGTGAAAGTGGCTTTTCGTGGTCCCATTGATGCCGGTGGCATTCAACTGGTTCTTTCGGGAAGCGCTGGCTACTATGGCTCGGTCGGTATGCCGATCCAGTATGTGCAGGTGCCCGTAGGAACATCAAACAGTATTACGGTAGATGCTGGTCTGGGTACCCCGCTGCTCGAAACGGGAAGCATGCGTGCTTTTGCATCAGTTTTCTCTACTAAAGCTTTCGGGGCAACTTTTTGGAGATCGAAGGCCGTATCGATCAATTTGTCGTCCCGCGATGTTGCTTATGTCTTCACGCATGAGATGGGGCACATTTTCGGACTTGCAGACAGGTACGACCAACAGACTTTCGCGGCCTTGCCCGGCTTTGAAGGTAATCTCATGGCTACGCACGGCGGAAATTTCTTGGCCCCATTTCAACTTCAAGTTTTGCAGCAGAATTTAGGCGGTTCTTTCAACCAAAGGCTCAAGGCTGCGGACAGGGACTTTTGATATGAAGATTGCATTCAGTGTGGTTTCTCTGCTCCTAATTGCCTTCGCTAAGTTCTGTTCCGCTGCCGTAGAAGGTGCCGGGTGGCTTTCGTCAAGCACTCTTGAGGTTCGTGCGCAGACTCCCCAGGAGGAAATCAAGGAAAGGAATTTTTTTGAGGTATCCTTTTCGAAGTTTGATGACGCGCGACGGAGGCTCGATTCAGTTCCGTTTTCGACTGTTGGCAATGCTGCCATCGATTTTTTTGGGCAGAGAAATTTTCGGTGTGAAGAGGGTAGGCAGGCGTATCTCGTTCGCGCGATATATGCAAACGGTTCCACCGGGAAATATTATGTCCGGCGTTATGGCTCATCGCTGCTCATTACCCACGCATCTCTGGGTGAGGCGTCTGCCGTAAAACAATCGGCGCTGGTTGTTTGCTTGGACTTTGAGCCAACTGCGGTTTACGGAGAAATAAACGGTGCCTTGTAACGCAGTTTTCATGATCGATTTTTCTCGTATCCGGAGCACGTTGCCAGGGTGATGTGGAAATCGGTGTGCATGGCTGATGTCGAACTGACCACGCAGCGTTTGCAGCTGCGCCCACCCAGGCTCGAGGACCTCGACGCCTGGGCGGCGTTTGCCGCCGAGCCCGAAACCATGCGTTTCCTCGGCGGCGTGCAGGGCCGCTCGGCGGCCTGGCGCGCGATGATGGGCATGGCCGGTTCGTGGCAGCTGCAGGGCTTCGCGATGTTCTCGGTCATCGAGCGCGAGAGCGGCCGCTGGCTCGGCCGCATCGGTCCGTGGATGCCGGCCGACTGGCCGGGCACCGAGGTCGGCTGGGGCCTCTGCGCCGCGGCCCAGGGCAAGGGCTATGCGGTCGAGGCGGCGACGGCCGCGATCGACTGGGCCTTCGACACGCTCGGCTGGACCGAGGTCATTCATTGCATCGATCCGGAGAACGTCGCTTCGCAGCGCGTGGCGCAGCGGCTCGGCTCACGCAACCTGCGCCGCGTGACCCTGCCGGCGCCGTACGACACGATGACCATCGACGCCTGGGGCCAGACGCGCGAGGAATGGCGCGCGCGGCGGGCTTCCGCGTAGGCGGCGAGTGCGGCGAGCCGCCACCCATCCATCCGGCGAGAACACGAAGCTCACCGTCTACGGCATGAAATCCTCGGGCAATTGCTACAAGGTGGAATTGTTGCTCGAACAGCTCGGCCGGCCGTACCGCTGGGTCGAGGTCGACAGCGCGGCCGGACAGACGCGCACGGCGCAGTTCCTCGCGATGAATCCGAACGGCAAGGTGCCGCTGCTCGAAGTCGATCCGGATCACCGGCTGGCCGAATCCAACGCGATCCTGTGCTATCTCGCCGAAGGCTCGCCGCTGCTGCCGCAGGACGCCTGGCAGCGCGCGCAGGTGCTGCAGTGGCTGTTCTTCGAGCAGTACAGCCACGAGCCCTACGTCGCTGTCGCGCGCTTCATCTGCCGCTGGCTGCCGGCCGATCACCCGCGCCGCGCGGAACTGCCGCGGCTGCGCGAACGCGGCGCGCAGGCCCTCGCCGTCATGGAACAACAGCTAGCGCGACAGCCGTTCCTCGCCGGATCCGGCTACAGCATCGCCGATATTGCGTTGTTCGCCTACACCCACGCGGCCGCCGACGGCGGCTTCGACCTGTCGGCGTATCCGCAGATCGATGCCTGGCTGGAGCGCGTACGCGCACAGCCGGGATTCGTCGCGCAGCAGGTCTGATCCAGCATCGCCTTTTCGGCGGCCTCGAAGGGAGCGGCGGAGCGGGTTCCTCAACCGCCTTTCGCCTTCGCCTCCCACTCGCGCGCCGCGGTTTCCTGTTTCTGCGCGCGCTTGAGTTCGGCCAGCTTGCGCGCGACGTCGCGCGTGTCTTCGGCCTCGGCGCCCATGTCGGCGGCGCGCAGGTCCCAGGCCTGCCTGAGTTCGGCTTCGGCGTCGTTGTGGCGGCCGGCGGCGAACAGGGCCTTGCCGGCGGTGAAATGGAATTCGGCCAGCACGATGCGGTTGCTCGCGTAGGCGCGGCCGCCGCGTTCGACCGCCGACTGCGCGAGCGCGACGGCTTCGCGCGGCTGGCCGGCGTCGATCAGGTAGTTCGCGAGATTGTTCTGCGCGATCAGGGTGCGCAGGTGATCGGGGCCGTTGAGCGCGAGAAAGCCCTCGTAGGCGCGCCGGTAGTAGGGGCCGGATTCGGCGACCTTGCCCTGCTGGCGCAGCGCGCCGGACATGTTCAGCGCGAGCGCCAGGGTCTGCGGATGGTCGTGCCCGTAGAGGCGCTCGTAGATCGGCATCATCGCGCGGAACTCGGCTTCGCCGTCGGCGTAGCGGCGCTGCTGCATCGCGAGTATGCCGAGGCTGTTGCGCACGCCGAGCGTGCGCGGGTCCTCGGCGCCGAACAGCTTGTCGTAGCCGGCCAGCACGCGGTCGTAGAGCGGCCGCGCGGCGTCGTACTGGCCCGAGTCGGCGAGCACGATGCCGAGGCGGCCCAACGCGTCGAGAGCCTTCGCATCCTCGGGGCCGGCCGTCGCGGCGAGTCCGTCGGCGGCTTCGCGCAGCAGGGTCTCGGCCGGCTTCATGTTGCCGACGAGGTATTCGAACCAGCCGGCCGCGAGCGCGGCGAGCAGGGTTTCGCGCGCCGTCGCGCCGAGCACGCGTGAGGCGCGCGCATGCAGCTCGCGTGCACGCGGCAGCGCCTCGTTCTCGCGGCCGTGTTCGCTGACGGTCCAGAGCAGGTAGCGCTCGGTGGACAGGGTCGCCGCGGCGTCGGGACCGAGCCGTGCGCGCTGCCGGTCCAGCGCACGGGTCAGGAAGGTTTCGGCCTGGTCGAGCTGCATGATGGAGCGATAGGCGCGGCCGATGGTCGCTTCGACTTCGGCGAGCTGTTCCTCGTCGCCGGCGAGATCGCGCTGCGCGCGCCCGGCTGCCTCGTCGAGCACGCGGCGCAACAAGGTGGTGTCGAGGCCGCGCGCCTGTTCGGGTTCGATGCCGCCGAGCACCGTGCCGAGGAAGTCGGCCATGCTGCGGCTGCGTGCGGCTTCGCGCGTCGCGCGCTCGGCGGCCTGCTCGGCGCGCGTGCGCTCGGTCTGTGCCTGCAGCAGCGCGTAGACTGCCGCGCCGAGGCCGATCAGCAGCGCCGCGACGACGGCCGCGCCGGCCGCGATCGGCAGGCGATGGCGGCGCACGAACTTGCCGAGCAGATAGGTCCGCGTCGCCGGCACGGCAGTCAGCGGCCGCTCCGCGAGATAGTTCGCGAGCTCGTCGGCGAAGGCCTGGGCCGAGCCGTAGCGCGTGTCGCGCTGCAGGTCGGTCGCGCGCGCGATGACGTGGCGCAGTTCGCGCGGGATCGACTGCAGCGCCGGCAGCGACAGCCATTCGGTCGCGTCGCGGTGAGTAGCCGCCGGCGGCCGCTCGGTGCGCAGGATCTGCGACAGGCGGCTCGCCGCGACGCCGCGCTCGCGCAGCGCATCCAGGGTGCCGGCCGGCGCGAGCAGTTCCAGCAGCAGCACGCCGAGCGAATAGACGTCGCTGCGCACGTCGACGTTGCCGTCGGTCAGGCCGGATTGCTCCGGACTCATGTACAGCGAGGTGCCCGCGTAGTCGCCGGCGCGGCGGCCGTCCTGCTCGATGCCGATCGCGATGCCGAAATCGATGATCTTCGGCACGGCGCGGCCGTCGATCTGCGGCACGAGCACGTTGGCCGGCTTGAGATCGCGATGCACGACGCCGCGCTGGTGCGCATGGTGCGCGCCGAGCGCGATCTGGCGCAGCAGCTCCAGGCGCTGGGCGAGCGTAGGTCGGGCCGCGGCGACGTAGGCGTCCAGGGTCGGGCCGTCTATCCATTCCATCGCAAAGAACGGCAGGCCGTCGGGCGTCGTGCCGGCTTCGAGCACCTTGGCGATGCCCGGGTGATCCATGCGCGCGAGCGCCTGTCGCTCGACCTCGAAATAGGCCTCGGCCAGGTGGTCGGCGAATGTCGGCCGCACGAGTTTCAGCGCGACCGGCCGGCGCACCGGCTCGACCTGGTCGGCCAGGTAGACCACGCCCATGCCGCCGCGGCCGAGCAGCCGCTGGATCACGTAGCGGCCGACGCGGCTGCCCGGCGCGAACTCGCCGGCCTCCGCATCGGCGTCGGCGCCGGGCGCCGGCGGCGCCGTGCTGCGCCAGGTTGCATCGACCGGTGTCTGCATCGCCGTCCCCCTGCGGCGAGTCCACTCGCCGTCGTACCGCGTATGGTGCCGGCAAACCCGGCCGCCGCGAAACCGTGCGCCGGCCGGTCCGCGCCGCGGGGCCAAGAACCACTGCCCGCGGAAAGCACGGGGCCGCTTGCCGGAAAAGCCACGTAAGCCAGCGATTTCGCGGCCGATTCGAGTTTCCTTGCGGGTGGCCTGCGGCTATTCTTGCGCTCCTCTTCCGCCCAGGTCCGGCCGCCGTCCGCGGCATGCCGCGCCGTTTCCGATCAGGTCCGCCATGTCCGCCGCCGCGCCCATTCCCGCCCGCCACAAGAACGTCAACCGCGCCGAAGTCTGCGATCAGAACTTCCTCGAATTCGTGCGCGACTGGGGCGGCCAGGCGCGCAGGCGCCCGGCGTCCGACGAGCCCGTGCTGCCGGGCAGCCTCTGCACCGCGGCCGACTTCGTCGCGCTGTTCGAATCGCAGCTGATCAGCCGCCACCTCGACCTCATGGCGCGCGTGCTGCGCGTCAAGCAGAAGGTGTTCTACACGATCGGCTCGTCGGGCCACGAGGGCAACGCGATGGTGGCGCGGCTCACGCGGCACACGGATCCGGCCTTCCTGCACTACCGCTCCGGCGGTTTCATGGCCGAGCGCTTCCGCAAGCTGCAGGGCATGGACCCGATCATGGACTCGGCCCTGTCGTTCGCCGCGAGCAAGGACGATCCGGCCTCGGGCGGCCGCCACAAGGTCTGGGGTTCCAAGCCGCTCTGGGTGCTGCCGCAGACCTCGACGATCGCCTCGCATCTGCCCAAGGCGCTCGGCACGGCCGTCGCGATCGAGCAGGCCCGGCGCATCGGCCACCAACTGCCGGTGCCGGACGATTCGATCACGATCTGCTCGTTCGGCGACGCCTCGGCCAATCATGCGACCGCGCAGACCGCGTTCAACGCGGCGCAGTGGACGGCCTACCAGAAGCTGCCGGCCCCGGTGCTGTTCGTCTGCGAGGACAACGGCATCGGCATCTCGGTGAAGACGCCGACCGACTGGATAGGCGCGAGCTTCAGCGGCCGCCGCGATCTCGACTATTTCTTCGCCAACGGCCTCGATCTGGCCGAAGGCTACGAGCAGGTGGCGCGCGCGGTCTATCACTGCCGCACGACGCGCCGGCCGACGTTCCTGCACCTGCGCACGACGCGCATCATGGGCCACGCCGGCACCGACTTCGAGATCGAATGGCGCAGCGTCGAGGAGCTCATGGCGGTCGAAGCGACCGATCCGCTGCTGCGCTCGGCTGCGATCGCGCTGGAATCGGGCCTCTACACCAAGGACAGCCTGCTCGCGAAATACGAGTCGGTGCGCCAGAAATGCTTTGCCGCAGCCGAGGAGGCCGACCGCCGGCCCAAGCTGACCGAGCTGTCCGACGTGATCGCGCCGCTCGCGCCGTACCACCCGAACCAGGTCAACCTCGAGGCACGCCGCGCCGACTACGCCGACAAGCGCCTGGCCGTGTTCGGCGGCGAGGACAAGCTGCCCGAGAAGCAGGCGCCGCGCCATCTGGCCATCCAGATCAACAACGCGCTGCACGACCTGTTCTGCAAGTATCCCGAAACCCTGCTGTTCGGCGAGGACGTCGCGCAGAAGGGCGGCGTCTACACGGTGACGAAGGGTCTGCACAAGGCGTTCAAGAACAACCGCGTGTTCAACACCCTGCTCGACGAGACCATGATCCTCGGCCTGGCCCAGGGCTACGCGAACATGGGCATGCTGCCGCTGCCGGAAATCCAGTATCTCGCCTATTTCCACAACGCCTGCGACCAGATCCGCGGCGAAGCCTGCTCGCTGCAGTTCTTCTCCAACGGCCAGTACCGCAACCCGATGGTCATGCGCATCGCCTCGCTGGGCTACCAGAAGGGATTCGGCGGTCATTTCCACAACGATACGTCGATCACCGCGCTGCGCGACATTCCGGGACTCGTCGTCGGCTGCCCGAGCCGCGGCGACGACGCGGCGATGATGCTGCGCACTCTTACGGCGCTGGCCAAGGTCGACGGCCGCGTCTGCGCGTTCCTCGAGCCGATCGCGCTGTACATGACCAAGGACCTCTTCGATGCTGGCGACGGCCAATGGCTCACGAGCTACCCGGCGCCGGACCAGCACATCCCGCTCGGCGAGGAGCGCGTCTACGAGCCGGCTGCGAAGGACCTCGTGATCTTCTGCTACGGCAACACCGTGCCGATGAGCCTGCGCGCCGCGCGCGCGCTCGAAAAGAGCCGCGGCTGGAAAACCCGCGTCGTCGACCTGCGCTGGCTGCAGCCGCTCAACGAAGCCGCGATCGCGCGCCACGCCGGCGACTGCGCGCGCATAGTCGTAGCGGACGAGGGCCGCCGCAGCGCCGGCGTCGGCGAAGGCATCATCACCGCCATCACCGAAGCCGGCCACGGCGCCAAGCCGCTCAAGCGCGTCGTCGGCGTCGACACCTACACGCCGCTGGCCGGCGCGGCGTTTCTCGTGCTGCCGTCGGATGAGGACATCATTGCGGCGGGGGAAGCGTTGGGCTGACGGCGGGAGTCGTCATGCAAGCCCCCGATCAACGAGGGACAGCTGGTCGAGAACTCGGCACGCTTACGAACGGTGGTTTCGGCAGCGGACGTCGATCGGAATCGTAGGATCCCGAGTTGCGGTGCCGTCTGGATAGAGTCCCACTCCGAGCCAGTCGTGGTTGCCGGTCAGGTCAGGATCCGGATCGGCGAATAGTTGGGCTCGTGCCTTCATCTCCCTTACAACAGTTTCGAGTATTCCCCCGCTCGCTCCGTCACGGTAGCGCTCCAAATACAGCGCCGCGACGCCTGCAGTATATGCGCATGCGGCGGATACCTCGCCGAACGCGACGTAGTCGTTTCGGTCGCAGCTCGCCACCTCGCTGCCCGGTCCAAAAAACAAATCTTCTTTCTCCAGCCACGGCTGGCGTTTGCAGCCCAGTGGCAACTGGATGAAGAAATTGCCTTGCTCGTCAGGCAATATGTCATAGGTGCTGACGGCGACGACGTTGCGGAGTCTCCCTGGGTACGTCAGCGTGTCTGTGTTGCGCCTCTTGGTCGCTGCGAAGATCAGTGCGAGATCGTTCAGGCGCAGGCGCCTGACGATCTCTTCCAGAAAATCCGGCCGATGGCGGTCCACTTCGCGACGGTCCAGCACGAAGCTCATGTTGACGACGGCCGGAGTCCAGCGCTTGGCGACTATCCACGACAGCATCAGGAGCAGGTCGACGAGAGAGATGTAAAGTCGCGGGTCGTAGCGATAGATGCTTGCCGCGATGATCGTCGCATTGGGCGCAGGGCTGGTGCGCTGCGCTCCGTTGCCGGTCGCGCCTATCGCGCCCGCACAATGCGTGCCGTGCAGTTGCTCCTCGTTCGGATTGCCGTCCAACGAGTCACTGGTCTCCGCAGCCGGTCCCTCACAGTGGCAGAAGTCGCTATGGTCGATCTCGCGCGGCAAGCGACCGGCGTCCTTGATGATCCCCGAGTCAAATACCGCGACATGAATATCACTGCCGGATAGTTCGGGCCATTGCAACTGATGGTTGACGTACCAGGGGAGCTCGGCCGGCGCGAGTCGGCCGGACGATGGCGATGCCCCAGAAAAGCGCGACAAGTCTCGCGGGACCCTCAGCACGTTCGCCGTCCAGTTCTCATACGGGTCGATGAGCAGTTTTTCCGGGTCGCCTTCTCGCCCGTCCGTGCGGGCCGCATGAAATGCCTTTGTCGCGAAACCCGGCGGCGGCGCAGGACTGATCTTGTCGATGCGGGAGCTGTGGACGATCGCATAGCCGATCTTGCGGTCGACGAAGACGTGATCCTCGAACAGCAGCGTTATGTCCAGTCCTCGCGCGGCAGCGAGTTCGGCCGGCGTGATTTCCTTCAGCGTCGAAATATCGATATCGCCGTATTCCTCGATGTCGATAATTTGAAGACCTCTCAATTTTCGCCGGCTGATGCTCATGGCTTGCTCCGTGGTGTCGTCGTGGAGTTCCGAGCTTGCATTGATCCGCGGCTCGGAACTTCATGGCCGGTTCCGGGATTTCTCGTGCAGTCGTCAGACGCAGGCTCAGGGTTTGTCGGGTCCGTAGTCGCCCTCGCCATCGCTGGTTTCTACCGGAGTACTCGGAGGGTCGGGACATTCGTAGTAGCCGCCCATGTCAGGCGCCGGCGTCACATTGGTCTTGTTCGCCGAGATGACTGGCAGGTGCTCCTTGGCGTAGTTGTCGCCATTGGCGAAGTATTCGAAAAGAATGCTTTTGCAAGGTGGCTTCTTGTTGTATTGGTTCTTTGAAACTTTGGTGTGTCGACAACTTTTTTCCTGCGGACGCAAGAAGATCACGTAGGTTCCAATTGGGGTGCCATCCGGTGTGGTGGCTTCGCCGCTGGCCCATATCTTTTCTTTCGGTTCCAGCGTGAGCGTCGCTTTTACTAGTTCGATCTTCTTGGGGCCGACGTATTTCGTATGCCTGAGGGAGAGGTTTCCTTTCCCATCACGAGAGATATCTACGCGCTCGCCCTTTTCTATGCACCAATGATTAGGTATGCCCTCGCTTCCGCTGCAATAGCCCCCAATGATCTGATAGTCGTAGCCGGCGTCGGTCAGGAAGTCGCCGTCGTCTTTCGGTTTACGTACCGGCGAAATGATCGGTTTCTCGTTAGTTGATATCTTCACGACAGTTTCCCGGCAATGCGTGGGCTCGAACTTGCTGCGCTCTGTGGCATGGTCGCTTCGGGAAACGGGTTGGTTGTCCGCAGCCCACAGTGTTGTCGGCAGCAAGAACAGCATGATTACGGCGCTGATGAGGGCTAAATTTTTCATTTAGTTCTCCGTTCGTTGGGGCAGATATATCCTGGTTGTCCAGTGCTGGCGCGTTCGGGTTCTGAGTCGTGGATTTCGTGTCTGCTGGGACGCGAACAGGGGGGCGCTTTGCCTGAAGGCACTTTCCGCTATCCAGCGTTTGTTTATCGGCGAAGGTGGAGCGATTGCCTGTTTTTCGGTGCTCCAATTGATGGTTCTGTTTTACGTTTCTGTCGTATCGATATCTCGCGCCGTCAGGGTTTTTGACTGGCGCCCTGTGGAATGCGCGAGGTCATGGCGACAAACTGTTGGTTATGGATCTGGATGCAGTGGCGAAGTGCTCGATCCCCGCCCAGTACCTCGGCGACCGGAAATGCGGCGTCGCACGCAGCGCCGCGCGCGCTTCGCGCGCAGCGATAGCGACGTCGGCGCCGCTCCACAGAACGCTGTGGAAACGCGTGGACCATAGCGGCGCGGCGGCATCGCTGAGCGGGTTGGCGGCCGCTACAACATGAGCGGCGCCGGCGGCGATGAACGCTTCGGCCAGATGTGCGCTCGTGCCGAAGCTCGTGGCTTCGGCGGCGTGCGTGCCGCAGGCGCTGAGTACGACGAGGCCGGCGCGGATGCGCGACGCGGCGATTTCCGGATACGTCAGCAGGCTGGGCTTGCCGCCGGCTTCGTACCAGAGTCCTTGATAGAGCTGGCCGAATGCGGCTGGGTTGGCATGGCCAATCACATGAACGGCCGGCGCTGCCGCCAGTTCGGCAAGCACGGCGTCGGCCGGCAGGTCGGCGGCATGCGTCTGGCGTGGCGTGATGCCATGGCGTCGCAGTTCCATGTCGAGCAGCGCCACTTCGCGCGAAGCCAGCGGCAGCGGCGCGGCGCGCGGCATGTCGAGGTCGAGCAGCAGCAGCTCCGTCGGTTTGGATAACGGCAACGGCTGTCCGGTGGTTGCAAAGGTCTGGGTAACTGTCGGCTCGCCGGCGGTACCGGGTGTGGCGGCTGCTACCCAGGCCCAGGGCAGCGCGGGTGTTCCGGCGACACGCACCACCTGCCAGCGCAGCGGCGCAACCGCGCCGGCGCTGCAGCGGCGGATGTCCGCATGAAGGGATTCCGCCGCCGCCTGCAGAGCAGCTAGCTCGATCGTTTCCCCGTCGAGTGCGGCGGCGAAGCGATTCGCGAGGTCGTCGTAGCGGGCGATCGGCCAGCGCAGGCAGCGGCGTATCTGGCTCGCCTGCAGTGCGAGCAACTGGAACTCGCGTTCGCCGGCCAGCGGAATCAGAACGAGCAGCGCCGGATCGACTGGCTTGTTCACAGCAGTGCGCACAATCGGGTTTTTCATCGGCGGCGCGGCAGCGTTGTCTGTCGCCAAGGCCGCGAACAGTTCGCGCTGGCGTGCGAAGCTGCCGCCGGCGATGGCCGCCGAGAGGGTTTCGCGCAGATTCGGCGGCAGCGGCGCGCCATTCGCATCGGCGAACAGCTGTGCAGCTGCCGCCGAATCGATGGCTTCCTGCACGTAGCTGAAATCCTCCGCGGCGATCACGTCGCCGGTGCCATCCAGGGCGCGATCGAACAGCGCGGATTGCAGTCGCGCGAGCCGATCGCGCGCACTGATGCGCAATGCTGTCGAAGGCCAGCCGGAGGTCTGTGCGGCCTGCTGCAGCAATGTCGTGCGCAACTGCGTCAGAGCGGCTCTGCGCTGGCCCAGCGTCGACAATACATGCCCAAGCAGCAGGGCGTGTTCGGCCTGAAATTCCGGATCGCCGGCGCCGTCCCCCAGCGCCGACAATCGCTGCAGCGCGTATCGCGGATTGCCGTCGGCGAGATCGAGTCGCGCAGCCAGCAATTCCCGGCGCGGCGTCGTCAGGGTTGCATTGGATTCGAGCGCGGCGAATTTGGCGCGCGCCGCGCCGACGCGACCGAGATCGAGCAGGGTCAGGATCTCGATCATGACGGCGTCGTCGGCGCACGGTGGGTCGGAGCGTCCGCTGCACAGCGCAGTCGCTCGCGCCACGGTGACGAGTGCAGCCGTCGCGTCGCCCTGTTGCCGCTGGGCTTCGCCGAGCAGGAGTTCGATCTCGGCTAGCCGCAGCGGATCCTCGCTCCCCTTCAGGTTGGCGCTGGCGGCTTGCAGCAGGCGCAGGCGTTCGGGCGCCGCGCCAGAAAAGCGTGCGAGATGGGCGAGCTTGAGATCGAGATTCGCCTGCTCCACCGGCAGGCCGCCGTTGCCGAGCGACTGTGCCGCCTGGGCGAAGCTTTTCGCGGCGCCCGGCAGATCGCCGCGGCTCAGCGCGAGATTGCCGAGGCCGGTCTGCAGGCGCGAGCGCAGCAACGGCGGAAGCTGCGAATCGAAAGCTTCGACACGTTGAAAATGCAGCTGTGCTTCAGTGAATTCCTTGTGGCGTAGTCGCAGATTCCCGGCCGACATTTCTCGCACCGCGGCCTCTCGCTTTTCCTGTTGCGCATACCAGCGCGGGATGAGCCGCTCCTCGCAGGCGATCGCCTCGCGATAACGCCCTCTGCGCGCCAGCACCGTACACAACGCCCCCTCGCTGCGCAGCGCGTAGTACGTCACGCCGAGCCGCTCGAGTTCGTCGCGGGCCTGGGTCAGCCATTCGCGCGCGACGTCGAAGCGGTTCGCGCGCGAGGCGTTGTCGCCGGCGGCCATCAGCGCGATGGCGGCCCGGTCGGGCCGGCCGGCCTGCTGCCAGTCGCGGCTGCTGTCGAGGAAGACGGTTTCGGCGGCGTTGTTCTCGCCGGCGCTTGCGAGGATGTTGGCGTGGGCGCTGCTGATCCAGCCCGCGTGGCGCGGCTGCAGCGGCCAGCGCCGCAGATAGGCCAGCGCGGGTTGCGCGGCACGCGCGGCTTCGCGGCCGGCTTCGAAGCTGCGTCGCTGCAGGGCGGCCAGGCCGCTGAAGAATGCGGCGTCGGCATCGTCGACGCAGGTGCCGATGCGGATCTGTCCGCCGCCCTGGCCTTCGCGTACGCGGACGCTCAATGTGGTCGAGCTCGCGGCGAGCACGTCGAAGCCGAGACGATCCGGCGGCGTGGTGACGGACGTGAAGTCTTCGTCGGCCTTCCAGCGGTATTCGATGTCGGTGCCGACTTCCTCGATCAGCACGCGCGAAGCATTGACCGTCGCGTCGACGGTGCGGCCGGGCCGTACAGCGATCTGCTGCAGGCAGGCATCGGCGGCGTTCGTCGGTGCCGTGTCTGCCGTTGCCGCGGTGGCGGTCGTCGCGGTCGTGCCGAGCAGTGCCGCGGCCAGCAGCCGACGGGCGATGCCGCATGCGCCGCCGCGCGTGTGGTCGGCAACGAGGCCGACGCACGCGCGAAAGGCAGCACAGAATGCGGCACTCGGCACGGCAACTCCCCCCTGGTGTCAGTGCCCGGTGAAAGGACGCGAACGGGTAGTGCGCTTGCGGGGGTGAATATCGCACGTTTGCGGCAATTTTCCTTACCGGCGATTCGCCGCATCCGCGGAGGCGGCGACGTCGGATCACTGGTTCGGCGGGGGCTCGCGACGCCGACGCGCAGCCATTGCCGTCGGGCGCGCGCCGGCCGTTCGCGAGGGCTGGCGTTTGTAATCGGCGACGACGGTGGTCGGCGCCGGAACGAAGCGGCGCCCACGGGTGCCGGACTGCATCCGTAGTGGCCGGCGGCCGTTGCGATGCGGGCCGCCGCCGCTCAGGGCGATCCGGCATTCCAGGCCGAGGCGACGGCCGGGTCGACGACGTAGCGCCGGAACAGCGCGTCACGCACCGGCGAGTCGCCGGCGAAGCGGCGGCGCCAGGCGTCGAGGTCGACGGCCTGGCGCGTCGCCGCGAGGTCCAGCCCGCGCGCGCGGGCTGCGCGGACTTGCGTCGTGATGTCGGCGAACAGGTCGCGCAGCTGCCGCACGTAGTCCTCATCGTGCAATACCGGACCGTGACCGGGCAGGATCGCCGCGGGTTTCAGCGCGAGCAGGCCGGTCAGGGCGTCGGCCCAGTCGGCCACGCGGGACTGCTCGGCGCCGACCAGCGGCACGGGCCAGACCACGAGGTCGCCGCTCGCGAGCACGCGCTCCTGCGGCAGCCAGACCACGAGATCGGCGTCGGTATGACCGCGGCCGACGCGCCGGACCTCGATGCGCCGCGCGCCGCGCTGCAGGATCAGGATACCGTCGACGCCGAGATCGGGCAGCACGTCCGGAGTGCCGGGCACGACCTTCATGTAGTCGGCGACGAGCGCGATGTCGCTCGCATAGCTCGCGCGCTCCTCGTCGCTGATCGGCCGGCCGGCCAGGTTCCGGCCCGCGTCCAGACGCTGCTGCATCTGCGCGGCGGCCTGCGGCGCGCCGGCGATCATGCCGGCGCGGTTCTTCGCGCCGGTTCCCGGCAGGTAGTCGCGCAGGCTCGGGTGGGCGACGAACTGCGCCTGCGGCCAGGCTTTTCGCCAGAGCGCGTTGCCGATGACATGGTCGTCGTGCCAGTGGGTGTTGATCACATGGCTGACCGGCTTGGGCGTCAGGCGCTTCAGCGCCGTGATCAGCTCGGCCGAGGACTCGGGCGCGTCGACGACGACGACGTCCTCGTCGTTGACGATGAACAGGCAGTTCGCGTCGACCATGAGTCCGGGCGGATCGGTGCGCACGGCCGCGTGCACGCCGGGCGCGAGCGTCTCCAGGCGGAAGCCGGCCGTGGCCGGAACGCCGGCGGCGAGCAGGGCCAGCAGGGCGACCGGCAGCAGGAAACGGGCAGGACGCATGAGCGAGGCCTCCGTGGGGTGCCGCGACGATCGCGCGCCGGCCGGCGCCGCGGCAAGGCAGGTCTGTCGCATTCCCTGCGCGTTCGACGGGACGGCCGGAACGCGGCGCCGATGCGTCCGGCCCGGCAGCGGACCGCCTGCGCCGGCCGCCGCCGCGATCCGCGTCGCACCGGGTCTGTGCGGCAGTCGGCGGTTCTGGAGCCGCCCCACCGAATCGCCTATGATCCGGCTAGATGAGTCAGCGCCAGCCCCTCACCATTCTGTTCGCCGACGTCTCGGGCAGCACGAAGCTGTTCGAGACCCTCGGCGACGAAGCCGCGCGCCGCATCGTGGCCGGCGTGCTGCAGGCGCTGGCCGAGATCACGCAGCGCCACGGCGGCCGCCTGATCAAGACCATCGGCGACGAGGTGCTGTGCACCTTCCCGGGCGCGCTGAACGGCCTGCTCGCGGCGACCGACATGCAGAAGCGCGTGTCCTCCGACCCGGCCTTCATCCGCGACAGCCTCGCGATCCGCGTCGGCCTGCACCACGGCGAGACCTTGGTCGAGGAGGCCGACGTCTACGGCGACGCGGTCAACACGGCCGCGCGCATGGCGTCGCTGGCCAAGCGCGAGCAGATCGTCACGACGGCCTCGACCGTCAGCGGCGTGACCAATACCGGACCGCTGCGCACGCGCTCGCTGGGCACGGCGCGCGTTTCCGGCAAGCTGCAGCCGATCGAGATCGTCGACGTGCTGTGGCAGGAAGACACCTCCAACGTCACGACCGTGCAGCGTGTGGTCAAGCTCGTCGAAGCGCAGCAGCGCAAGGCGCGGCTGCTGCTGCGCTACCGCGGCCAGTCGATCGAGCTCGACGAGCTCGCGCCGCCGTTCTCGCTCGGCCGCGAGGCGAGCAACAACCTGATGGTCGACGCGGAATGGGTCTCGCGCACGCACGCGACGATCGAATACAAGCGCGGCTACTGGGTCATCGGCGACCGCTCGACCAACGGCACCTGGGTGCGCCTCGGCGAAGCCGACGAACTGCGCCTGCACCGCGACGAAATCCAGCTGCGCAGCAAGGCCGGCACGATCAGCCTGGGCCAGGAAACCAGCCTCAATCCGGACTACGTGCTGCAGTTCCAGTGCGTCGAAGCCTGAGGCCGCGGCCGGCGCATCACCGTCGAGGCGTCGGCTCCTTCGCACGCGGGTAACCCGGCTGCCTCCCGTTTTGAAGGAGGCGACCTGAACGAACGGACATCCCGGCAGCGTCAGCGCTGTCCCTCGTTCTCGAGGCATATTTCTTTTCGGCCAATGCCCGCGCCGCAAGCGCCTGCCGGCCGCCGCTCAGCGCGCAAACCCTCGAGCCCGTGCATTGAAGCTCGCCTCGAGGGTCACGGCCTGCCCTTGGCTCCGTCGCGCTGTCCGCAGCCATCGCTCCGCAATGGCTGCAGTTGGCGGCCCGCCGCACGCAGCGCCGATACCGCTGCGCTCAGCGCGCGAACGGATTGCGCAGGCGGCCGCGGGTGTCGGTCGTCTCGTAGCGGCCGCGGTCGCTTTCGACGAAGCCGACGGCCGTGTAGGCGTTGACGTAGTCGACGACGTCGGACAGCGCGGCGCCGCTGGCTTCGGCGATGTCTTCGAGGCTCGCGAAGTCCTTCATCATGAAGGTGCCGATGCGGAAATGCTTGGCGAACTCGCGTTCGCTCTGCGGATAGCGCGCGAGCTTGAAGCGGGCGGCGCGGTCGAGCTCGGGCAGCAGCTCGCCGCGCGAGCGGTTCAGTACACAGAACCACAGCAGGCGCGAGAACGGCTGGGCGGCGAGGCTGCCCTTGGCGGCGGCGAAGTCGGCCGCGTTCAGCAGCTGCCAGTCGCCGAGGGTCAGGACGCGTGCGCAGTGCGGCGCGAGTGCGCGCAGGCCGGTCGCGCTGCTGTACCAAGTCTGGTGCGCCGGATCGAGCAGCAGGTCGGGTGCGTCGGCCGTGACGAGGCGGGCCGGTCCCGGCAGGGTGATGCCGGTCAGGAAGTCGGCGAGACCGAGCTCGCGCGCCGGCGGCGGAGGCGGCGGTGCGGCGACCGGCGGCGGTGCCGGCCTCG
>NZ_JANFVR010000220.1 GCF_024609805.1 Tahibacter caeni
CGCCTGACCATCAGCATCGGCGTTGCGACCGCGGCCCGCGGCGCGGCGGTCGCGGCCGAGGCGCTGCTGCGTCGCGCCGATGACGCGCTGTACGAAGCCAAGCGCGCCGGCCGAAACCGCGTCGTGCAGGGATCGGCGGCGGCCTGAGGGCCGCGTTTCCGCTCGAAAGCCGGAGCCGGCGGCAGCGGCCGCGCTCGTGCGCGGCCGTTCGGTTACGCAACCGTCACGACAAAGCGAGAACTGCGTCACATATTTTTGCAATGCAGCAATGCGCCGCTGCCCCCGGCCAGCTTCTACGATCCCGTGCTTGTGCCGTTCGGGGGAACTTCGCCATGCGCTTTCATTGGATTCCTGCGTTGCTGCTGACCCTGGCCGCGCTGCCGGCTTCGGCCGCGAGCCCGTCGCCGGAAGTCGTCACCGTACAGACCCGCGACCCGGCGCTGATCCAGCGCATGGCCGACCGCCTCGGCCATCTGCGCGTCGACCGCAAGAAAGGCACGGTCATGGCCGAGATCGAACCCGACGACCTGGTCTGGCTGCGCACGCAGACCTCCGATCTCGCGATCGACAAGGACGCGACGCAGGCGCTGCAGCTGCAGACCTCGGGCCGTTCGCTCAAGAGCATTCCGGGCTTCAGCTGCTATCGCACGGTCGAGGAAACGCTGTCGTCGATCGACGCGCTGATCGCGGCACGGCCGGATCTCGCGAGCAAGATCGACATCGGCGATTCCTGGGAAAAGGTCACCGCGGGCGGCGATCCGGGCTACGACCTGGTCGTGCTCAAGCTGACCAACTCCGCGGTGCCGGGCCCCAAGCCGAAGATGTTCGCGATGACCGCGATCCACGCGCGCGAATACACGACCGCCGAACTGAACACGCGCTTCGCCGAGTGGCTGGTCAGCCGCTACGGCATCGATCCCGAAGCGACCTGGCTGCTCGACCACAACGAATTCCATCTGCTGCTGCAGTCCAATCCGGACGGCCGCAAGAAAGCCGAGACCGGCCTGTCCTGGCGCAAGAACACGAACACCGCCTACTGCGGCGCGACGAGCAATTCGCGCGGCGCCGATCTCAATCGCAATTTCCCGTTCCACTGGGGCGGCCCGGGCGCGAGCAGCTCGGCCTGCAACGAGACCTACCGCGGCGCAAGCTCGGCGTCGGAGCCCGAAACGCAGGCCGTCGTCGCCTACGTGCGCAGCATCTTCCCGGACGTGCGCCCCGACGACACGACGACGCCGGCGCCGGATACGACCCAGGGCGTGTTCTTCGACATCCACAGCTTCTCGCAGCTCGTGCTGTGGCCCTGGGGCGACACGACGACCCTGGCGCCGAATTCGTCGGCGCTCGAAATGCTCGGCCGTCGCGTGGCCTGGTTCAACGGCTACGATCCGCAGCAGTCGGTCGGCCTGTACGCGACCAGCGGCACGACCGACGACTCGGCCTACGGCCCGCTCGGCGTGCCGGCCTACACGATCGAGCTCGGCGTGGCGTTCTTCGAGGACTGCGCCTCGTTCGAGAGCAGCACCTATCCGCACAATGTCGACGCGCTGCGCTACGCGGCGCGCACTTTGTGGGCGCCGTACAAGCTGCCGTTCGGTCCGGATGCGCTCGAGATCGCCGCTACGCCGGACCTCGTCGTCGCCGGCGACACGGTACGCGTCAGCGCGCGCGTCGACGACTCGCGCCTGAACCGCACGGCGCAGCCGCAGGCCGGCGCGCCGCCGCCGCCGACCACGCAGAACGTCGCCTCGGCGCGCGCGTTCGTCGACATGATGCCGTGGGAAAGCGGCGCCGTGGCGCGTCCGATGAGCGCGAGCGACGGCAGCTTCAACAGCGGCAGCGAAGCCGTGCAGCTCGATCTCGACACGACCGGCCTGTCCAGCGGCCGCCACCTGGTCTACGTGCAGGGCGTGGACACGTTCGGCGACGCGGGTCCGCCGGATGCGGTATTCATCGAAGTCGCCCAGGCCAACGAGATCGCGACCGTACACGGCAGCGTGCGCAATGCCATCACGAACGCGCCGCTGGCGGCGACGATCAAGATCGGCACGACCACGCAGCAGGCCGACGCGTCGGGCAACTACAGCAAGCGCCTGCACGCCGGCACGGTCGACATCGAAGTCAGCGCGCCGGGCTACATGACCGAACGCGCGACCGGCGTCGCGTTGAGCGGCGGTGCGGACGTCGTGCGCAATTTCGACCTGTCGCCGGACTGCACTGTGTTCGCCGACGACGTCGAAGGCGCCAACCCGGGCTGGACGGCGCAGTCGCCCTGGGGCACGAGCACGAGCGTCGCCGGCAACGCGACGAAGGTCTGGACCGACAGCCCGGCCGGCGGCTATGCGAACAACCTCAACATCAGCCTGACCTCGCCGCTGATGAATCTGGTCGGCTACGAGGACGCCGTGCTGAGCTTCGACCAAAAATGCGTGACCGAAGCCGGCTACGACTACGGCATCGTCGAGCTCAGCACCAATGCGTCGGCGGGCTCGCCGACCTGGAGCGAGATCGCGCGCTGCAACGGCGAGTCGGCTTGGCGCACGTCGCGCCTGGCCCTGCCGGCCGCGACGAACCAGGCCGCCGTGAAACTGCGCTTCCGCCTGACCAGCGACACCAGCCAGTCCGCCGAGGGCTGGTCCATCGACAACGTCCGCGTCTCCGCCGGCGGCACCGCCTGCCGATCCAACAGCGACGTGCTGTTCGCGAACGGGTTCGACGCGAACTGAGGGATAGGCGCGGCCCGCGCGCACCGACGGTTCTCTCTCCAGCGCGATGGCGCCTGGAGAGAGAGAGGCCCGCAGGCCGGTCACGGCAAACCCGGCGTCACCGCAAGGTCGCGGCGATCTTGCGAAAAGCCGGTGTCGACGCGACGGTCACGATGCGACGCCGCTTCGGACAGCGGGCGTATGCCGATGGCGCCGCAATTCGCGCGACGCGCCGGACGGGGTGCGCGGACCAGGACGCCGCAGGGATTTCCAGCAGGACCTTCGCACCGGAAAGGCCTCGGCGTCGCCGGTCGCGGCGCTCGCCGCAACCCGTGCGCTGCAATCGACGCGCCGGCGTGCGCGCGTTATCGCAGCAGCGCTCCGCTGCGCACGAGCGCGCAGACGCGCTGCACTTCGGCGTCCATGGCGCGGTCGCGCTGCATGAAGCCGACGACCTCGCGCACGCGGGCGAAGGCCTTGCGCACGGCGTCGCCGGCGCGGAATTCGCCGGCTTCGCGCAGGGCCTGCATCAGCGCGGCGACTTCGTCGCGGAACTGCGCATACTCGGCCTGCCCTTGCGCCGGCGCGCCCTGCACCTTGGCCGCGAACGCGGCGAGGTCGCCGCGATCGGCCAGGCGCCGCGCGGCGTTGAGCATGTCCTGGCGATATTCCAGCGCCTGCGCCGCGGTGTAGATCTCCAGCGCGAGCACGTCGGACAGGTCTTCGGTCATGTCGAGCACGTGGCGCGCCTCGTTCGCGCCCATGGACACGTGGTCCTCGGCGTTCGCGCTCGTCGGGATCGAATAGACGCTGGCCGGATGGGCGCGCGTGGCCAGGTCGTTGACGAGCGCGGCGGCCGTGTACTGCACGATCATGAAGCCCGAGTCGGTCGCGTCCTCGTTGCCGATCAGGAACGCCGGCAGGCCGTCGTTGTTGGCCGGATCGACGAGCTTGTTCAGACGGCGCTCGGCGATCGAGGCCAGCACCGGGATGGCCGCCTTCAGATAGCTCATGGCCAGCGCGAGGGGCATGCCGTGGAAATGCCCCGCGGAGACGACCTGGTCCTCGATGACGACCGCATTTTCCATCTGCGGAAAAATCAGCGGGTTGTCGGTGACCGCATTGAGCTCGATGTCGATGACGCGGCAGGCCTGGCTCCAGGCGTCGCGCACGGCGCCGTGCACCTGAGGCGCGCAACGCAGGCAATAGGCGTCCTGCGGCTGGTGCTTCTTGCCGCCCTTGAACGGCAGGAAGCGCGCGTAGAACGATTCCTTGCCGTGGCGCTGGGCCGGCGGCACGTAGTCCCACGACAGGTCGAAGCGCGCGGCCTGATCCTGCGGATGCGACCAGGAGCTCGCGAGCCAGGTGCGGAAGCGCGGCACCAGGTGGTACGGGATGTCGGCCAGGGTGGAACCGGCGAGCAGGCGGCGCAGGTTCGCGGCCGACTGCACCTGGCCCGGATGCGGGCGCAGCGCATGCACTTCGGGCTTGAGCGCGCCGGTGCGGCCGGCGAACGCGTCGAGCGTCATCGCCGCGGCGAGGTCGGCGACTTCCAGCAGATATTCCAGGCGATGCAGCGCGAGCGCCGCAGTCGCGAGCATCTGCGTCGTGCCGTTGTTCAGCGCGAGGCCTTCCTTGAACGACAGACGCAGCGGCGCGAGGCCGGCGCGCGCAAGCGCCTGGGCGCCGGGCAGGCGCTCGCCGCCGACGAAGGCTTCGCCGCCGCCGAGCAGCACGATGGCCAGATGCGACAGCGGCGCGAGATCGCCGCTCGCGCCGACCGAGCCCTTCTGCGGAATCACCGGAATGACGTCGCGGTTCAGCAGCTCGGCGAGCGCCTGCAAGGTGCTCGCGCGGATGCCGGAATGGCCGCGCATCAAGGTGTTCACGCGGATCGCGAGCATCGCGCGCACGACGGACGGCGCGAACGGCTCGCCGACGCAGACCGCGTGGGTCACGACGAGGTTGTGCTGCAGCTCCTCCATCAGGGTGCCGTCGCGCTGCTCCGGATTGCCGCCGGGCAGCTCGTCGCGCGCGCGATGCGCGCCGAGCAGCTTGTCGGCATTGCTGCCGAAGCCCGTCGTCACGCCGTAGATCGGTTCGCCGCAGCTGACCTTGTCGGCGAGGAAGTCGGCGGTCTGCTGCACGCGGGCCAGCTGCGCCGGGTCCAGCGCGACGCGGCGGCCGTCGTAGGCGATCGCGGCCACCTGGGCGCGCGTCAGCGAGGAGCCGTCGAGAATGATGACGTCGTTGTTCATTGCATGCGTTCCGTGAGAATGCGGAGGGCCTAGCCCATCGCCTGCGCCTGTTCCAGTTCCACGCGCAGCGCCTTGACCAGCTCGGCGCGCGCGACCTCGAATTGCTCGCGCCGGCGCAGGTCCTTCACGACGACCGTGTCCTTGGCGATCTCGTCGCTGCCGACGACGACGGCGAACGCGATGCCGGCCTTCTCGGCGTACTTGAACTGCCTGGCGAGCTTGCCGCCTTCGAGCACGACCTCGGTATTGATGCCGGCCTGGCGCAGCTCGTTGGCGATCGCGAGATAGCGCGGCAGCTCGGCATCGATCATCTGCGTGACGAGCACCTGCACCGTGCTCTTGCCCGTGCCGATCAGGCCGGCCTCGCGCAGCTGCCAGTACAGCCGCGTCGCGCCGATCGAGATGCCGACGCCGGGCAGGTGCGACTTGGTATAGTGGCCGGCGAGGTTCTCGTAGCGGCCGCCCGAACAGATCGAGCCGATCTGCGGGTGATCGGTCAGGTGCGTCTCGTAGACCGTGCCGGTGTAGTAGTCCAGGCCGCGCGCGATCGACAGGTTCAGCGCGTAGAACGATTCCGGCACGCCCAGCGCGCGGATCAGTTCCAGCACTTCGCGCAGTTCGACAATGCCCTGATTGAAGGTCTCACTGCCCTGTCCAAGCGCACTGAGTTTCGTCATCGCATCGGCGAAACCGAAAGACCTGATCTGCACGAAATGCAGAATCTGCGCGATCGCATCGTCACTCAAGCCGAAATCGCCGTCGCGCAGGCTCTGCGCGACCTTGTCCGCGCCGACCTTGTCGAGCTTGTCGATCTCGCGCAGGATCAGCGCCTGCCGGTCCGCATCGGCCTGACCGAGGTTCTCGAAGAAGCCACGCAGCAGCTTGCGGTTGTTGAGCTGGATCGTGAACGGGCCGATCTTCAGGTCGCGGAACACCTGGTAGATCACGGCCGGCAGCTCGGCGTCGTAGCGGATCGACAACGCGTCCTTGCCGATCACGTCGATGTCGCACTGGTAGAACTCGCGGAAGCGGCCACGCTGCTGGCGTTCGCCGCGGTAGACGCGCTGCATCTGGTAGCGGCGGAACGGAAAGTTGAGCTGGTGCTCGTGCTCGGCGACGTAGCGCGCGAGCGGCACGGTCAGGTCGAAGCGCAGCGCCATCTCCGGCGTGCCGCCCTTCTCCAGGTTGCCAGTCGACTGCACGAAATAGACCTGGCGCTCGGTCTCGCCGCCTTCCTTGGTCAGCAGCACCTCGGTCAGCTCCATGACCGGCGTCTCCACCGGCAGGAAGCCGAAGCGCTCGAAGCTGCGGCGGATCGTGTCGAGCATGTCCTGGAACGCAATCTGGTCCAGCGGCAGCAGTTCGAGCACGCCGGGCGGCGTGCGGGCGGCGGTCAATGCCATGGATTTCCTCGGATCGTGAAGCGGGCCGGGCGCGAAGGGCGCATAGCCTAGCAGATGGTCGCGAGCGCGCCCGGCCATGTAATAGCGGGTTGTTACTTGCGGGAATGGGGAATCGTAGGAGCACAGAGCGGCCAGGCTTCCGCCGTTTGCCTGCTTTTCCGATTCCCGATTCCGCATTCCCGATTCCCGGCCCCAAAAAAGCAGCGCTCGCCAATCCCCCGCCGTTCCCGTATAGTGCGGCGGTTCTCGTGCGGACTCCCCGGCTTCCCTTCCGGATTTCTGACGTGACGCAGCCGGCGATTACGACGCCCGCCACGTCTGCAGCTTTCTCCCTCCACCGGCTTCCACGACGACACGGCAGGGCCTTCGCGGCCGCCGTCACCATCTCTACCTGCAGCGCGGATGTATGGCCCTGGACGGCCGTTGGGAACGCTCTGGGTTTTTCTGCTGAGGAGCAATCCCATGTCTTTCGACAACCTCGGGCTGTCGCCCGCCCTGCTGTGCGCGCTCAACGAGCTCGGCTACGACACGCCGACGCCGATCCAGGCCGAAGCGATTCCGCTGGTGCTGGCCGGCCGCGACCTGCTCGCCGGCGCGCAGACCGGCACCGGCAAGACCGCCGCGTTCGCGCTGCCGCTGCTGGAACGCCTCTATCCGGACGGCGCGCTGCGCAAGGATCAGCCGCGCAAGGTGCGCGCGCTGGTGCTGACGCCGACGCGCGAACTCGCCGTGCAGGTGCACGACAGCATCCGCGCCTACGGCAAGAACATCCGCTTCAACTCCACGACGATCTTCGGCGGCGTCGGCATGGGCGGCCAGGTGCAGGCGCTCAAGCGCGGCATGGACCTGATCGTCGCGACGCCGGGCCGCCTGATCGACCACCTGGACCAGCGCACGCTGAACCTGCGCGACATCGAGATCCTCGTGCTCGACGAGGCCGACCGCATGCTCGACATGGGCTTCCTGCCGGCGCTCAAGAAGATCCTCGGCCAGCTGCCGCGCCAGCGGCAGAACCTGATGTTCTCGGCGACCTACGCCGACGACATCCGCAAGCTCGCGACCGAACTGCTCAACGATCCCGCGCAGATCCAGATCGCGCAGCAGAACAGCGTCGCGGCCACGGTCGAGCACCGCGTCTACGCGGTCGACGCCGAGCGCAAGAAGGATCTGCTGATCGAACTGCTGGCCCAGGACAGCCGCCGCCAGACCCTCGTGTTCGGCCGCACCAAGCACGGCTCGGACCGGCTGGCCAAGCAGCTCTGCCAGGCCGGCTTCAAGGCCGATGCGATCCACGGCAACAAGAGCCAGAACGCGCGCCAGCGCGCGCTGAAGGACTTCAAGGACGGCCGCATCCACGTGCTCGTCGCGACCGACATCGCCGCGCGCGGCCTCGACATCGACCAGTTGCCGGTCGTCATCAACCACGACCTGCCGATGGTCGCGGCCGACTACGTGCACCGCATCGGCCGCACCGGCCGTGCCGGCTGCGACGGTCTCGCGCTGTCGCTGGTCAGTCGCGACGAGCAGGGCCTGCTCAACGACATCCAGAAGCTGCTCAAGCGCGAGATCGAGATCGCCGTGCTGCCGGGCTTCGAGCCCAAGCTGCCGCTGCGCACCGGCGCCGACGCCCAGCGCGCCGGCAAGCCCAAGCAGCCCGGCCGCGGCAACGCGCGCCGCGG
>NZ_JANFVR010000221.1 GCF_024609805.1 Tahibacter caeni
GTCTGTTGCTGGCCACGCTCGTCGCGGCGCCCGCCGCGCTGACCTCGGCCGCCGAAGCGCCGGCCGCGCCGGCGGCGACCGTCGCCGTCGCCGAAGCCACCGCGACCAAGCTCGCGCCGACGCGCTGGGTGCCCGGCAGTGTCGTCAGCCGCGACGACGCGCGCATCGCGAGCGTCGCCGCGGGCCGCGTCGTGGAGATCGCCGAAGTCGGCAGCGTCGTGAAGCGCGGCGAACGGCTCGCCAAGCTCGACGACGTGCCGCTGCGCCTGCGCCTGGAACAGGCCCGCGCGACGGCCGGCCGCGCCAAGGCGCAGCGCGATCTCGCGCAGAGCCAGATGTCGCGGCTGGCCAAGCTCGCTCCGGGCAACGCCGTCGCGCAGACCCAGCTCGACGAGGCGCGCGCCGCGCTGGAGAGCGCCAGCCAGGAACTCGCCCGCGCCGACGCCGAACGGCGCAGCATCGAGCACGACCTGAACGAGACCGAGATCCGCGCGCCGTTCAGCGGCGTGGTCAGCGAGCGTTTCGTGCAGCGCGGCGAATACCTGCAGATCGGCGCGGCCGTCGCGCATCTGGTCGACACCGGCCGGCTCGAGGCGCGCGTGCAGGCGCCTCTCGCGCTCGCGCCGCAGGTCAAGGCCGGCCAGGAAATCCAGGTGCGCCTGCACGGCGCCGTGCAGCCGGTCACGGTGCGTGCGGTCGTGCCGGTAGGCGACGAGCGCTCGCGCCAGTTCGAGCTGCGCGTGTCGCTGCCGGAAGACTTCGCGCTCGTCGGCACGGCCGTCGAAGTCGCGCTGCCCGAGAGCGCCGGCGAGACCGCGCTGACCATCCCGCGCGACGCGCTCGTGCTGCGCGAGGCGCACACCTACGTCATGCGGGTCAAGGCCGATAACACGGCCGAGCGGGTCGAGGTGCGGGCCGGCGCGGCGCGCGACACCCTGGTCGAAGTCACCGGCGAGCTCAGTCCCGGCGACCGCGTCGTCGTTCGCGGTGCCGAGCGCCTGAGCCCGGGACAGGCCGTCCGCGTCGTCGAAGGCTGAGTGCGCAGGTTGGTGCTTGGCTCGACCCGCCGGCGCCGCTACATTGCCCACTTCGTCTGTGCGGAGTGAGCAATGCGCATCGTCAGCTTCAATGCCAACGGCATCCGGTCCGCGGCGAGCAAGGGTTTCTACGATTGGCTCGCCCGGCACAAGGCCGACATCGTCTGCTTGCAGGAGACCAAGGCGCAGGAGCACCAGCTAACCGACGCGGCGTTCCGGCCCAAGGGCTATCACAGCTACTACCGCGACGCGACGAGCAAGAAGGGCTACAGCGGCGTCGCGATCTACACGCGCGAGGAGCCCGACGAAGTGCGCACGGCGCTGGGCTGGAGCGACTTCGACGAGGAAGGCCGCTACATCGAGGCGCGTTACGGCAATCTCAGCGTGGTCTCGCTGTATTTTCCGTCGGGTTCGTCGGGTGACGAGCGCCAGGCGTTCAAGTTCAAGTGCATCGACTGGATCACGCCGATCTTCGAGGAGTGGTTCGCGAGCGGCCGCGACTACGTGATCTGCGGCGACTGGAACATCGTTCACACGCGCAAGGACATCCGCAACTGGAGTTCCAACCAGAAGACCTCGGGCTGCCTGCCGGAGGAACGCGCCTGGCTGGACAGGCTGTTCCTGCAGCACGGCTGGGTCGACAGCTACCGCACGCTCAAGCCGGAAGCCGAGGACTACACCTGGTGGTCCAACCGCGGCCAGGCGCGCGCGAACAACGTGGGATGGCGCATCGACTACCAGGTCGTCTCGCCGTCGCTGCGCGCGCGGCTCAAGAGCTGCGAAATCCTGCGCGATCCGCGCTTCTCCGATCATGCGCCGTATACCGTGGACTACACGGCTTGAGCAGCAGCGCCGAAACGGCCGCGGCGGCCGTCGACGAGTCGGCGCGCGCGCGCCGGCTGACCGTCATCGCGGTACTCGGCTTCGCATCGGGCCTGCCGCTCGCGCTTTCCGGCGGCGCGCTGCAGGCCTGGTTCACGACGTCGGGCGTCAGCCTGAAGGCCATCGGCTGGGCCACCCTGATCGGCCAGGCCTACGTCTTCAAGCCGCTGTGGGCGCCGCTGATCGATCGCTATGCGCTGCCGCTGCTGGGCCGCCGGCGCGGCTGGATACTTGCCTGCCAGCTCGCCTGCGCCGCCTGCCTGTTCGGCATGTCGCTGTACGATCCGTCCGGCAGCATGAGCGCGATCGTGTTCCTCGCGGTGCTGCTCGCGGTGTTCTCGGCGACGCAGGACATCGCGTTCGACGCCTACCGCACCGACGTGCTGGTCACGCCCGAGCAGCGCAACTGGGGTTCGGCATTGACCCAGGCGGGCTATCGCCTGGCCATGCTGACGTCGGGCGGCTTGGCCCTGATCCTCGCCGACCAGCTCGGCTGGCCGCTGGTCTACCAGCTCATGGCTGCGCTGATGCTGGTGGCGTCGATAGGTACCCTGGCCGCGCCGGCGGCTGCGCCGGTCTCGCCGCCGCGCGATCTGCTGCAGGCGGTCGTCGCGCCGCTGCGCGCGTTCTTCACGCGTCCGGCGGTGCTGGCCTGGATCGCGCTGATCATTCTCTACAAGCTCGCCGATGCGTTCTCGCTCGCGTTGTCGACGACGTTCCTGCTGCGCGGCGTCGGCTTCAGCCAGACCGAAGTCGGCAGCGTCAACAAGTTCGTCGGCCTCGCGGCCGGCCTCGGCGGCTCGCTGCTCGGCGGCTGGATGCTCATGCGCATGCGGCTGGTGCCGGCGCTGCTGATCTTCGGCATCGCCCAGGCGCTCACCAATCTCGGTTTCGCCTGGTTGACCCTTACCGGTCCCGACCTGCCGGCGCTCGTGCTGGTCGTACTGCTGGATCAGGCCATCGGCGGCATGGGATCGACCGCGTTCGGCGTGCTGGTCATGGCCTTGTGCGACCAGCGCTTCAGCGCGACCCAGTTCGCGCTCATCAGCGCGCTCGCCGTCATCGGGCGCGTCTATCTCGGGCCGTTGGCGGCAACCGTCGTCGAAGCGGTGGGCTGGGGGCCGTTCTTCGTGACGACCGTGTTCACGGCGATTCCGGGACTGCTGATGGTCTACGTGCTGCGGTCGCGCATCGCCGCACTGGACGTGCGCGGCGCCTAGCGCGCGGTCGCTTCGGGGGCGTCGGACAGCTCCGCATCGCCGGCTTCAGGCTTTCTTAGCATCGAATACGGTATCGATGGCGCCGACGCCATGGCTGCCGGGGCACGGAACGTTCTAGCTGTAAACGCGGCAGCATGCTGCGACAATCGTGATCTTCAGGGGCATTTGCGGACGCCGAAGCGGGGGCGCTGTGCCAGACATTCTCGTACGCCACATCGATGACGCGCTGGCCGAACGCATCAAGGACATTGCGCGCGAGCATCAGTGGTCGATCAACGAAGCCATTCTCTACGCGCTGCGCCGCGGCGTCGGCCTCGGGGCGGACGAGGTAGCGCGCCGCGAGCTGCACGACATCGCGATGCTGTCGGGAACCTGGGAATCGACCGAAACGGCGGCGTTCCGCGCCGCGCTGGATGCGTTCGAGCGCGTCGCCGGCCGGCCGCTGTTCACCGAAGGCGAGGGCGGCGACGGGCGTCCGGATCAGGAGCCGAAGTAGATCGCGCCGAGCACGCGCGGTCCGCGCGCGCCGGTCACGTCAGCGCGATTGCCCGGCAATCCCCGCAGCCGCTGTCGCGCGAGCCAGGCGAAGGCCATGGCTTCCACATAGTCGGGATCGATGCCGCAGCTGGCCGTGCTGACGACGGGAACGGGTGTCAGCGCGGCGGCCAGGGCGTTCATCAACGTCGCGTTGTGCACGCCGCCGCCGCAGACCAGCACGCGCTGCGCATGCGGCGCGTCGCGGCGTATCGCGGCGGCGACGCTGCGCGCCGACAGGGCCAGCAAGGTGGCCTGCACGTCGACCGCGGCGATCGCGCGTCCGCCGAGCTGACGCTGCAGCCAGTCCATGTTGAAGACTTCACGGCCGCTGCTCTTGGGGCCCGTCTGCGCGAAATACGGTTCGGCCAGCATCTGCGCGAGCAGCGCTTCGTCGACGCGCCCCTGTGCGGCCCAGGCACCACCGATGTCGCAGCCCAGACCGCGCTGCTGCAGCGACCAGCCATCGAGCAGGCAGTTGGCCGGCCCGGTGTCGAAGCCCGCTAGCGGCGCGGCCGGATCGCGCGGCAGCACGGTGATGTTGGCGATGCCGCCGAGATTCAGCACGACGCGATCCTCGCGCGCATCGGCGAGCAGCGCCGCATGCAGTCCCGGCACCAGCGGTGCGGCCTGGCCGCCGGCGGCGATGTCGCGGCGGCGGAAGTCGCCGACCGTGGTGATGCCGGTGCGTTCGGCAATGACGTTCGGATCGCCGAGCTGCAAGGTGTACGGCGCGGCCAGCGAGGGCTTGTGCCGGACGGTCTGGCCGTGCGACCCGAGCGCACGCACGGCCGACGGCGCGAGTTTCTCGCGCGCGAGCAGGGCGAGCGCCGCATCGGCGAAGGCCTGGCCGAGCTCGACGTCGAGCGTGCCGAGTTCGTCGAGATTGATTTCGGCGGTCTCGCGTGCGAGGGCCAGCACGCGGCGGCGCAGCGCCGGCGGATACTCCGCGGCTTGCGCGGCGACCAGCTGCGGCGCCGGATCGAACGCAACGAGCGCGACGTCGATCGCGTCGGCGCTCGTGCCCGAGATCAGGCCGAGAAACAGCTCGGAAGCGGTCACCGCGGGCTCAGCGCGCGAGCGCCAGGCGCGGATCTTCGTAGCGCTTGAGCTGCGCCAGCATCGGCTGGGTCAGCTGCTTGAACTTGACCAACTCGGTCGCCGGCAGCGGTTCCGGCTTCGGCAAGGTGACCGACAGCGGATCGCGATGCTGGCCGTTGATGCGGAATTCGTAGTGCAGATGCGGGCCGGTCGCCAGACCGGTCGAGCCGACGTAGCCGATCAGCTGACCCTGGCGCACGCGCTGGCCGTTGGACAGGCCCGCGGCGAAACGCGACATGTGGCCGTAGACCGTGCTGTACTGGCCGCCGTGCTGCAGGATCACGACGTTGCCGAAGCCGTTCTTGACGCCGCGGAACTCGACCTTCGCATCGCCGGCCGCGTAGATCGGCGTGCCGGTCGGCGCGGCATAGTCCACGCCCTTGTGCGCGCGCATCTTGCCGAGCACCGGATGCATGCGGCCCGCGCTGAAGCGCGAGGAAATGCGCGTGAATTCCACCGGCGTGCGCAGGAACGAGGTCTTCAGCGGACGGCCGTCCTCGCTGTAGAAGGAGACCGTGCCCTCGGCGTCCTCATAGCGGAAGGCCGTGAAGCGACGGCCGCCGTTGATGAAGGTCGCGCCGAGAATGTCGCCATCGCGCAGACGCTCGCCTTCGCGGTAGACGTCGTTGTAGATGACGGTGAAGGTGTCGCCGACGCGCAGATCCTGGGCGAAGTCGATGTCGTAGCCGAAAGCCTGGGCCAGCTTCAAGGTCATCGAATCGGTCATGCCGGCGGAATCGCCGGCCTCGAACAGCGAACTCTTGATCGTGCCGTGGGCGACGTGGACACGGCGTTCCAGCGCGCGCTCGGCGATCTCGCTGTCGATGCCGTCGGCATCGACGCGCACGATGACGCGGGTATGGTCGTCGCGGTCGAAGCGCAGCGCCGTGAGGCGGCCGTCGCCGCTCTTGCGGAACCCGAACTCGTCGCCGGGATGAATCCGCCGGAATGCGCCGTTGTCGACTTTCGCGTCTACGAGGCGCTGCAGCTCGGTCGGCGACAGGCCCTGTTCGTGGAAAATGTCGGCCAGCGACTGGCCGGCGCGCACGATGACGATCTTCCATTCATCGCCGTCCATGCCGGGCACCATGCCCGCGGCGGCGAGGCCAGCCAGCGCGCGATCGTCGGCCGAAGTCTGGTCGGCGCTGAGCGCCGGGAGCGGCAGCGACAAGGTCGTGATGCTCGGCGCTTCGTCGCGGCGCATCGCGTTGGCCCAGGTCGGCATGACCATGCCGACGATGACGGTCAGCGCGACGGCGACGCTGGCGAGAACCCAATGTTCGCGGCGCCAGGAGATCGGCGAGATCGCCGCGTTCTGCGCGAGCGCCCAGGTTTTGCATTTTGAATAAAATTGGAAATGTTTTCGGAGTGCGCGACGCCGCAGCGCGAGGCGACGGCCGGTGCGGCGGCTGGAGTGAGGTGCGGCTGGGGTCTCGTTCACGGTCGCATTCCGATCAAACGGCCCGTACCATAGCCAACCGATTCAAACCCCGTCAACGCCAGTATTGGCGCGGGTTTGCGCCCGGTTAGCCGATTAACAAATAATTAACTGCACCTTCTTTTTTCGAGGCGGCCCGCGCTAGCGTGGACGGCATGTTCGCGTCGGCGCGCGGTCGCGACGGCAGCAAGCGGAGACGATGGCATGACCCAACTGCAGGAAGCGCTGGACCTCATCGGTCGCGGCGCCGAAGAAATCATCAAGCGCGAGGATCTCGAGGCGCGCCTCAAGCTCGGCCGGCCGCTGCGCATCAAGGCGGGCTTCGATCCGACTGCGCCCGATCTGCATCTGGGTCATACGGTCTTGCTGAACAAAATGCGCCAGTTTCAGGACCTCGGCCATCAGGTCATTTTCCTGATCGGCGACTTCACCGGCATGATCGGCGACCCGACCGGCAAGAATGTCACGCGCAAGCCGCTGAGTCGCGCGGACATCGAGGCGAACGCGCAGACCTACGCCGAACAGGTCTACAAGGTCCTCGATCGCGAAAAGACCGAAGTCCGCTTCAATTCTGAATGGTTCGGCCAGATGTCGGCGGCCGACATGATCAAGCTCGCCGCCAGACACACGGTCGCGCGCATGCTCGAGCGCGACGACTTCCAGAAGCGCTACCGCAGCGAACAGGCCATCGCGATTCACGAATTCCTCTATCCGCTGGTGCAGGGCTATGACTCGGTCGCGCTGAAGGCCGACGTCGAACTCGGCGGCACCGACCAGAAATTCAACCTGCTGGTCGGACGCCAACTGCAGGAAGAAGCGGGACAGCCGCCGCAGATCGTGCTGACCCTGCCGCTGCTCGAAGGCACCGACGGCGTCAACAAGATGTCCAAGTCCCTCGGCAATTACATTGGCATCAACGAGCCGCCGAACGAGATCTTCGGCAAGATCATGCGTCTGTCCGACGATCTGATGTGGCGCTACTTCGAGTTGCTGTCGTTCGCGAAGTCGCTGGCCGACATCAAGCAGATGCGCGAAACCGTCGCGGCCGGCCAGGTCAATCCGCGCGATTACAAGATGCAGTTGGCCGTCGAGCTGACCGCCCGCTTCCACGGCGCGGAGGCTGGCGAAGCCGCCGTCAGGCATTGGCATGAGGTGATCCAGGGCGGCGGCGTGCCAGCGGACCTGGCCGTTCAGGATGTCCTGGTGCCGGCCGACGGTCTGCGCATAGGCGCGTTGTTGAAGGCTGCCGGCTTGGCGGCGAGCGGTTCGGAAGCGACGCGCAAGATTAACGAGCGCGCGGTCCGCGTGGATGGAGCACTGGTCGAGGACGCGTCGCTGCTCTTTGCGGCTGGGGGCGAATATCTGCTTCAGCTCGGCAAGCGCGGCTACGCCCGTGTGCGCCTGATCGCCGCGTAAATAAAGTCGGCGAACCCTCTTGCCAAACGAGCGAGTGGTGCTAGAGTTCGCGCCCCTTCGCTGGTCGGGAGAGACGGAGGAGGGGCTGTCGGAAGGTAGCGGGTTTGCGGTGGGTTGGCTTGGCGGCGGGTTGGTAAGAAGAAAGACGCGCTGCGGGGGTTGACGAACGGCAAAGAGGGGTTATGATTCGCGCCCCTTCGCTGAGGCGGTGACGCCGGGGTGAAGGAGGCGGGGAATAGCCGCCGGGGTTTGAGGCTTTTCGCGGTGGAAGAGGTTGGCGGTCTGGTTCGGAAAAAAGACGAACTGGGGTGTTGACGGAAGCGAAAAGGGATGTAAGATATGCGGCTCACCGGGACGAAATGTTGCCGGGTTGGAACGAAAGCCAAGTGCTTGAAGTTCTGGGCTGAAAGAT
>NZ_JANFVR010000222.1 GCF_024609805.1 Tahibacter caeni
GCAGATCGACGGTCGACGGGTCGCGCGCCGCGGCGTAGACCTTGCCGGCGCCGCGCGCGAGCAGCGCCGCGGCGAAGGCGCGGCCGAGGCCGCGGTTGGCGCCCGTGACGAGCGCGACGGAATTGCGGATGTCCATGACGATGTCCTGTGACTGGGGAGGGTGGGAGATTCAGCGGCCCGCGACGGCGGACGCCTCGACGGCGCCGCTGGAGTAACGCGGCGACGATGCGGCCGGCGCGAGCGTGACGGTGACCGTCGACGACAGGCCGGGCCGCAGTGCGGCCAGCGCCGGCTGGTTCGCGACGAAACGGATGCGCACCGGAACGCGCTGCACGATCTTCGTGAAATTGCCGGTGCCGGGTTCGAACGGCAGCAGCGAGAACTGCGAGCCGGAGCCCGGCGCGAAGCTGTCGACTTCGCCGCGCAGGGTCTGGCCCGGCAACGCGTCGACGGCGATCTCCGCGCGCTGTCCGGGCAGCATGCGCGCAGTCTGCGTTTCCTTGAAGTTCGCGACGATGTACAGCGCGTCGATCGGCACGACGGTCAGCAGGCGCGTGCCCGGCTGCACGTAGTCACCCGGCTCGACCTGGCGGTCGCCGACGATGCCGTCGACCGGCGCGCGGATGACCGCATGCGCCTGATCCTGCCGCGCGAGGTCCAGCGCCGCTTGCGCGGCGGCGACCGCGGCGTCGGCCTGGGCGAGTCCGGCTTCCAGGGTCAGGCGCTTGGCTTGCGTCACGGCGGCGCGATGGCGGCTGACGTCGAGTTCGGCGCGGCTCTTGTCGGCGTCGGCCGTCGCGCTGAGCGCGGCCGCGCGGTATTGATCGGCGTCGCGCCGCGCGACGGCACCGCTGCCGACGAGCTCCTCGAAGCGCCGGCGGTCGGCCTTCGCACGTTCGCTCTGCGCGTCCATCGAACGGATCGTCGCCTGCGCCGCACGCACGTTCGATGCGGCGAGCCGTTCTTCGGCGTCGAGGCTGACGAGCGCGGCGCGCGCCGACTGCTGCAGCGCCTGCGCATTCAGCAGCGCCGCATTCGCCGCGGCGGCCTTCGCATCGAACTCCTCCGCGTCGATGCGCACGAGCGGATCGCCGCGGCTGACGCGCTGGTTGTGGCGCACGAGCACCTCGGCGACGAGGCCGCGCACTTTCGGCGCGATGACCGAGCTGTCGGCCTGGACGTAGGCGTTGTCGGTCGAGACGGCGGACTTCGGCATGACGATCCAGGCCACACCGGCGGCCGCGAGCAGCAGCGCGCCGCCGACCGCGAAGAACGCCTTGCGCCGGGCCGGCGCGGCGCGTTGCGGCGCGGCAGAAGAAGTGTCGGTATTCATCGGTTCGATTCCGTGGACGACGTCGACTGCGCGGGCCGGCTCAGGACGGCCGGTCGAGGCCCAGGCGGCGTTTGATCGCCGCGCGCGAGCTCGCGAGGATTTCGTCGGAACGCGCCGCATCGCTTTCGATGCGAGCGATCGACAACGCACCGAGCAGCTCGGCGAACACCGAGCGCGCTTCGGCCACGGGCTCCGCGTGGCCGATGTCGGCCAGCAGCGCCGCCAGCGCCTCGACGAGCGCCTGGCTGCCGGCGGCGAAATGCCGGCGCAGCTTCGCCGTCATGCGCGGCAGATCCGACGACAGCGCAGCGACCGGACAGCCGGCGCGGCGTGCGTCGCGATGCGCCGGCGACAGATAGAAGTCGACGTAGGCGCGCAGGCCGTCCGCGGCAGGGCGCCGGCCGGTTTCCGCGGCGAGGCGCGCACGCGCCTCCTCGAACATCTGGCCGACGGCCGCGGCGACGAGATCGTCCTTCGATGCGAAATGCGCATAGAAACCGCCGTGGGTCAGCCCGACGTCGGCCATGACTTCGGCGATGCCGATGCCGTCCGGGCCTTTCGCGCGTATCGCCCGAGCCGCCGCCTTGACGACCTTGTCGCGCGTTCGCAGCTTGTGTTCCGCGTCGTAGCGCATGCCGCGCCTCGCTTGCGTCGTTGGTATGACGGCCATAATATGATCGGCATCATTCCATTGCAAGGGTCCGCGCATGAACGCCCCGCGACGCGACGCCGTTCCGCCTGCCCACCCCGACCCGGCCGCGCTGCCGAACGCGCGCAAATACCTGATCTTCGCGGTCATGGCGTTCGGCCAGTTCATGGCGCTGATCGACATCCAGATCGTCGCCGCGTCGCTGAACGACGTGCAGGCGGGCCTGTCGGCCGGCCCGGCCGAAATCAGCTGGGTGCAGACGGGTTATCTGATGGCCGAACTCGTGATGATTCCGTTCTCGGCGTTCCTGGCGCAGGCGCTGTCGACGCGCTGGCTGTTCGCGCTGTCGGCCGGCCTGTTCACCGCAGCCAGCGCGCTGTGCGGCGCGGCCTGGGACATCGACTCGATGATCGCGTTCCGCGTGCTGCAGGGCTTCGTCGGCGGCGCGATGATTCCCACCGTGTTCGCGACCGGCTTCGCGCTGTTCACCGGTCCGCAGCGCGCGATGATCCCGGCCATACTCGGCATGATCGCCGTGCTCGCGCCGACCCTGGGCCCGACGGTCGGCGGCTGGCTGACCGACGCGTTCGGCTGGCGCTCGATCTTCTACGTCAACGTCGTGCCGGGCATCGCCGTGACCGCGCTCGCGGCCGCCCTGATCCGCGTCGACCGGTCCGACCTGAGCCTGCTGCGCCGCATCGACTACGCGCATCTCGCAGCCATGGCGGCGTTTCTCGGCGGCCTGCAATACGTGCTCGAAGAGGGCCCGCGCTACGACTGGTTCGACGATCCCGCGATCGCCGCGGCCGGCTGGATCTCGTTCGTCGGGCTGTTGCTGTTTCTCGAACGCTCGCGCAACTCGGCCGGGCCCATCGTCAAGCTCACGCCGTTCCGCAGCCCGACTTTCGTGTTCGCCTGCGTGTTCAATCTCGTGATCGGCTTCGGCCTGTATTCGGCGACCTATCTGATTCCGTTGTTCCTCGGCCGCGTGCGCGGCTACGACAGCCTGCAGATCGGCACGACGGTATTCGTGACCGGCGTCGCGCAGATCCTCAGCGTCGTCGTCGCGGCGCGGCTGTCGCAGCGCGTGGACCCGCGCCGCATGATCGCGGCCGGACTGAGCCTGTTCGCCCTGAGCCTGTGGTCGACCTCGTTCCTGACGTCGGAATGGGGCTTCTGGTCGCTCGCGCTGCCGCAGGCGCTGCGCGGCTTCTCGATCATGCTGTGCATCGTGCCGAGCGTGACCCTGGCGCTGTCGGGCTTCGCCGCGGCCGAGCTGCGCTACGCCTCGGGCCTGTTCAACCTCATGCGCAATCTCGGCGGCGCGATCGGCATCGCCGTCGTGACGACCTGGCTGCAGGACGACACGCGCGGCAACGTCGCGCGCATCGGCGAAAGCCTCGGCGAGGCGCATCGGCATGCGCCGGACCTCGTGGCCGCGCTCGCCGACCGCGTCGCGCAATGGACCGTCGACGCGTCGCAGGCGTTGCTGATCGCGCAGGGCGAGTTCGCTCAGGTCGTCACGCGCCAGGCGCTGACGCTCGCGTTCAACGACGTGTTCCGGCTCATGTCGTGGCTGTTCCTCGCCGCGTTGCTGCTCGTGCCGTTCTGCCGGCCGGCGGCGCCCGAGGCAGTCAAGGCGGCCAAGGCCGCCGACGCGCACTGAGCGGAACCGCGCCCGCGGCAGCGAGCGCAATGCGGATCAGCGGATGCGCGCTGCAGATCGGCGCCTGTCGGTAGCGATCCAGATGCAGCAGGCCGCCGATCGCGCAGACGCGCAGCAGGAACGCGCCAGCTCCGGCGCGCCGCGCCGCGCCGGAGCAGGCGTGCGATCCAGCTGCTCGCGCTCGTGGAATCGGCCGTCGGCCGCGGGAAGCGCCCGGCCCGAATGCGCTCCGCGCCGCGCGCGCCTGGGTTTCGGTCAGAATCCGTCCGATGCCGCCGGCCGTTGCGGCCCTGCCGGACACCGCCCGACTCCACCGGAGGATTGCATGCTCGGAACCCACGACCTGCCGCTGTTCGTCGTCGCCGGACTGCTGTTGAGCATCACGCCGGGCGCAGACACGCTCTACATCGTCGGGCGCTCGGCCTCGCAGGGTTTCCGCGCCGGCGCGATCGCCGCGTCCGGCATCGCCGCCGGCTGCTGCGTGCACATCCTCGCCGCGGCGCTCGGGCTGTCGGCTCTGCTGTATGCGTCGGCCGCGGCCTTCACTGCCCTGAAGATCACCGGCGCGATCTATCTGGTCTGGATCGGCATCGCTCTGCTGCGCGATGCCGGCCGCGACACGGCCGCGGCGAAGACCTTCGCGGCCGACCCGGCCGGCAAGGTCTTCCTGCAGGGCTTCGCGACGAACGTGCTGAATCCGAAGGTCGCGATTTTCTTCCTCGCGTTCCTGCCGCAGTTCATCGACCGCGGCACGCCGAACACGGCCGTGTCCCTGCTGTTCCTCGGCCTGATCTTCAACGTGCTCGGCACGCTCTGGAACCTGGCCGTCGCCTACGGCAGCGCGCGGATTTCGCGCAACATCGGCCGCACCTCGCTGTTCGCGCGCCTGTCCAAGCGCGCGGCCGGCGGCCTGTTCCTGTTCCTCGGCTACAAGCTCGCGACCAGCGAGCGCTGAGCCGCCGCGACGGCGGCGTTATCGGCCCGCGCGATTTCGGCGACGCTCGGCGGCGCCGGCACGTGCCGGCGGGCTGGGGAGGGAATCGCAATGAGCGCCGAGCACCACGGCATCGACCTGCTGCCGGTCATCACCTTGCTGGCCGTGGCCGTCGTCGCCGCACCGCTATTCAAGCGTCTGGGCCTCGGCGCCGTGCTCGGCTATCTCGCCGGCGGCCTGGCCATCGGCCCGTTCGGCCTGCGCGTGTTCACCGAGCCCGCGGCGATCCTGCAGGTCGCCGAGCTCGGCGTCGTGATGTTTTCCTGTTCGTGATCGGCCTCGAAATGCGGCCGTCGCGCCTCTGGCAGATGCGCCGGCAGATCTTCGGCCTCGGCTTCGCCCAGGTCGTCGCCTGCGCGGCGCTGCTGACGGCCGTCGGCATCGCCACGGGTTTTCCGGTCGCGCCGTCCTTCGTCGCCGGCGCCGGCGCCGGCTTCGTGCTGACGTCCACGGCCATCGTCATGCAGCTGCACGAGGAACGCGGCGAGCTCGCATCCGACGGCGGCCAGCGCATCGTCGCGATCCTGCTGCTGGAAGACCTCATGATCGTGCCGCTGCTCGCGATCGGCCTTGAGCCGCGCATAGACGGCCGTGAACAACGCGTCGCCGCTCCGCGCGAGTCCGCCGTGTGGGTCTGCCCGGTCATCGTCCCCTCCCGCGCCGCAGTCTAGCGGCTACGCCGGCGGCATCCGCGGCTCCGAGTTCTGCGCCGTCGCACCGGCGGCGAGCGGATCGGCGGCAACCCGTTCAGGCGTAGTCGTTCTTGAGCTCCACGTATTTCTCGGCCGAGTAATACAGGCGCCGGATCTCCTCGTCGCTGAGCTTGCGCACGAAACGCGCGGGACTGCCGAGCCAGAGTTCGCCCTCGCCGACCACCTTGCCCGGCGCGACCACGGCGCCGGCGCCGACGAAGCCGTGTCTGCGCACGCGCGCGCCGTCGAGCACGGTCGCATGCATGCCGATCAGGCAGGCGTCCTCGATCGTGCAGGCGTGGATCACGGCCGCATGGCCTATGGTCACGTCGTCGCCGATGTACGTCGCGAAACCGCCGGGCGTGTACGGGCCGTCGTGGGTCACGTGGACGATGCTGCCGTCCTGGATGTTGGTGCGCGCGCCGACGCGGATGCGCTGCACGTCGCCGCGGATCACCGCGCAGGGCCAGATCGAGCTGTCGGCGCCGATCTCCACGTCGCCGATGACGACGGCGGCCGGATCGACGTAGGCGGTCGCCGCGACGACCGGTTGGATACCGCGATAAGGACGCAGGGCCATGGCAGACCGGGACGAGGAAACGGAGCGCGAGGGTAGCGCGGCCGGCCGGAGCCGCCAATTGCGCCGGGACGAAGCGGACGCGGGATTGCTGCAGCGCGCCAATCCACGGGCGACGGCGGACGCCTGAGCAAGAGTCGCCCGTCCGGGTCCGGCAGGATCAAACGGTCGTTTACGTGTCGCGATTCCCGACTACTATTGCCGACATGGATACCGCCGCCCGCCCGCCGTCACTGAACGCCCGGCTCGCCGAACTGCGCGAGGCCTGGAATGCGCACCGACCCGACTATGCCCAGCGCATGGACGATCTCGCCCGGCTGCGGGCGGCGTTCAAGCGCCGCCTCGCCGGGTTGATCGAGGCGATGAGCGCGGACTTCGGGCGACGCTCGCGCCACGAGTCGCTGCTGACCGACGGCATGACCGTGCTGCACGAGATCGACCTCGTGCGCAGCCAGCTGCGCCGCTGGATGCGCCCGCGCCCGCGCGCCGTCGACTGGACCTTCATGCCGGCCAGCGCCGAGATCCGCTACCAGGCGCTCGGCGTCGTCGGCATCATCGCGCCGTGGAACTATCCGGTGAACCTCGCGCTGATCCCGCTGGTCAGCGCGATCGGCGCCGGCAACCACGTCATGCTCAAGCCCTCGGAGTTCACGCCGCGCACCTCGGAGGCCATGGCCGAGCTGCTGGCCGAGGTGTTTCCGGCCGACCGCGTCGCGACCGTGCTCGGCGACGCGGACGTCGCGGCCGAGTTCGCCGGCCTGCCGTTCGACCACCTGCTGTTCACGGGTTCCACGCCGGTGGGCCGCAAGGTCATGGCCGCGGCGGCGCCGAACCTGACGCCGGTCACGCTGGAGCTCGGCGGCAAGTCGCCGGCCATCGTCGCGCCGGGCTATCCGCTCGCGACGGCCGCGGCGCGCATCGCCGCGGGCAAGTTCCTCAACGCCGGCCAGACCTGCATCGCGCCCGACTACGTGCTGCTGCGCGCGCAGGACCGCGAACCCTTCGTCGCCGCGCTGCGCGACTACGTGCAGCGCCACTACCCGAACCTGCGCGAGAACCCCGACTACACGAGCATCGTCAACGCGCGCCAGTACACGCGGCTGCAGAGCCTCGCCGACGAGGCCGCGCGGCGCGGTGCGCAGGTGCTGACGTTCCCCGACGCGAACGCGCACGACATCGACGCACGCGTGTTCGCGCCGACCGTGATCCTCGACGCGCCGGAAGACAGCCGCGTCATGCAGGACGAGATCTTCGGACCGATCCTGCCGGTCGTCACGGTGGAGTCGGTCGACGCCGCGATCGACTACGTCAACGCGCGACCGCGGCCGCTCGCGCTGTACCACTTCGACCACGACCGTGCGCGTACGCGCAACGTGCTCGAGAGCTGCGTGGCCGGTGGGGTCAGCGTGAACGATTGCATTTACCACAATGCACAAAGTGAACTCCCGTTCGGCGGCGTCGGCCCGTCCGGCATGGGCCACTACCACGGCCACCATGGCTTCCTGACGTTCTCCAAGCAGCTGCCGGTATTCCGCCAGACGCGCTGGAGCTCGCTGTCGCTGCTGCGCCCGCCGTACCGCGGACTGGCCGGCTTCGTCACACGCCTGCTGACCCGCTGACGCGGCCGGGCCGGCCGGCCGCCGCCGCATGACGCCGCGCGCGTACCGTTTCGAGGATCTCGCGGTCGATCTCGACCGGCGCGAAGTCCGGCGCGACGGCGCGCTGCTGGAGCTCGCCGGGCTCAGCTTCGACCTGTTCGCGTATCTGCTCGCGCAGGGCCCGCGCGTCGTCGGCTTCGACGAGCTGATCGCCGGCGTCTGGGCGCCGGCTGTGGTCGGCGAGGAAACCGTGACCCAGCGGGTCAAGCTGCTGCGCCAGTCGCTCGGCGACGACGGCCGGCGGCCGCGCTATGTGCGCTCGGTGCGCGGCAAGGGCTACCAGCTCTGCGCCGCGCCGCAGCCGCTCGACGCGATTCCGGCAGCCGCGCCGGCGCAAACGCCGGCGATCCGAATTCCGGGCCACCTGCGGCGCTGGCTGCCGGCGGCGGCCGCGGCACCGCTGCTGGCGGGTCTCTGGCTGATCGCGCGCGCGCCGGCACCGGACGCGCCGCACGGCG
>NZ_JANFVR010000223.1 GCF_024609805.1 Tahibacter caeni
AAACGGCCGACCGCGCCGCTCGCGCCGACGACGAGGATCTGCTCGCGCGGCGCGTCGTGCCCGGCGTCGCCGGCCGCGTCGTCCGTCGCGGTGCTCAGATGCGCACGCCGCCGACGCCGAACAGGCGGGCCGGCAGCGAACGGATGCGGTTGAGCAGCGAATTCGGCAGCCGGCTCTGCGCCTGCAGGGTCTGCGCCGACGGCGTCACGCCGTAGCGACGCACGGCCTTGGGCGACTGCTTGAGCTTCCAGTAGCGGCCGAGCGCCGAGTCGATGCTCAGGCGGCACGAGCCCATGCGCACGGGCTTGATCAGCATGCGGTAGACCTGGCCTTCGTTGATCAGCTCGATGACGGTCTGCGCGTTCGCGCGCTCCGTGATGACGACGGTCGCGATGTGCGGGTGATATTGCTTGAGCGCCTTGAGCATCAGGGTCAGGTCGGCGCCGTGATTGGTCGCGGTCTCGGAGATGACGACGCCGGTCTCGTGCTGCTCGAGCACCTGCATCGCGCGCTCGGCCGTGTTGGCGAAGCGCACCTGGTAGTGCGGCTGCAGGATCTCGCGCAGGCGCTGCTGCACGGTCGTGTCGTCCTCGATCACGAGCACGCCGACCTGGGCGCGCGCGACGTTCTGCTCGTTCGGTGACAGCTGGTCGGTCGCGACGGCCGGCGCCTCGCGCGAGATCTCGCCGGCTTCGAGCACGAGCGCGCGCAGGTCGGCGTTGACCCAGGGCTTGTTGACGAAGCGATAGACCTCGCCTTCGTTGACCGATCCGAGCACGGCCTTGAGGTCGGAGTAGCCGGTCAGCAGCACGCGCATCGCGCGCGGATGGCGTTCGCGGATCTCGCGCAGCACGTCGACGCCGAGCTTGTCGGGCATGCGCTGGTCGCAGACGACGACGTCGACGTTGTGCTGCACGGCCAGCGCCGGCGCCTGGGCCGGTTCGGTCGTCGTATAGACCTCGAGGTCGCGGAACAGGGCCTTCAGCGCGCGCAGGATGCGCGCCTCGTCGTCGATGAACAGTATGCGCAGGGGGCCCTGGTTGGGGTCGCCCTGGGGCATGTCGAAGTCCTGTCCTAGCATGGCGGCCTTTGGAAATCTCGGGGTAAGTCGGAGTCCGGCTGGAGCACTGTGTCGGCCCGCCGCTCAGCAAGGCGGGCCGGAACGCACGCCGGATCTTCCCGGCGGAACGGAGGAAACGCACCTGGTCGCCATGGAAACTGTCGCGGACACGTGTTCGGCCCTTCTCAATGCACGGTCGGTCGCGCTGCGCTTTCGGCCGGCAGCATGACGGTGAATTCGGAACCGCGATTCGGCGTAGTTCGCACTTTGATCGAGCCGCCGTGGGATTTCACGATCTTGTGCACGATCGACAGACCGAGGCCGGTGCCCTCGCCGGGCGCCTTGGTCGTGAAGAACGGATCGAAGATCTTCGGCAGCACGTCGTCGGGGATGCCGCAGCCCGTGTCGGAGAACGCGATCTCGACGCCGCCGTCGCCGGCCCGCGTCGCGACGGTCAGGGTGCCTTCCTCGGGCATGGCCTGGGCCGCGTTCGTGATGAGATTCAGGAATACCTGGTTCAGCTGCGACGGCATGCCGCGCACGCGCGGCATGTCGGCATCGAGCTTGCGCACGACCTTGATGCGGTCGCGCAGCTGGTGCGCGGCGATCATCAGCGCGCTCTCGACGCCTTCGTTCACGTCCATGAGGTCCATGCCGTCGCGGTCGACGCGGGCGAAGCCCTTGAGGTTCTGCACCAGCGAGGCGAGCTGCGTGATGCCGTCGGCCGAATCGGCCAGCAGTTCCTTGGCCTCGGTCAGCAGGCTGCTCTTCTCCACGGCGCGGCGCGCGTCGAACAGCTTGCGCCGGGACTCCTCCACGTGCTTGACGAGCTTGTCCAGCGATTCCTTGTCGGCGCCGAACATCAGGTCGACCGGCTGCTGGCAGTATTGCACGGCGATGTCGTATTCCTTGACGAGCTTGCGGTAGTCGTCGAGCAGTTCCCCGACGACTTCGACGTTGCTCTTGACGAAACCCAGCGGCGTATTCAGTTCATGTGCGACGCCCGCGACCATCTGGCCCAGCGAGGCGAGCTTGGTCGTATGGATGACCTGGGCCTGGCTGGACTGCAACTGCTTGAGTTCGACTTCGGTCTGCTGGTGGTCGGCCGACAGCTGCGCCTTCGCCGCTTCCGCCTGGCGCAGCTGCCAGAACAGGAATCCGGCCGCCGCCGCGAGCAGGAGCACCAGAATCACGAGCACTACGGTCACGACACTCTCCCCATCGATTCCCCCTTTCACGCGACCGACCCTGGCCGCGCTCGCCGGGCTGCGCGGCGTCCTGCCGGCGGCCTGTCGGGGCTGTTGCATCGAGTCGTTGACGAATCGCTAACATTCGCCGAACTTCCCCTCATCCCGGCGCAGTATAAGCATGGCGGCCGGTCGGCTATTCCCGGTAATGTACCGCCTGTCGGCACTTTCGTGACCCGGGTCACCGAAAAGCCCCGCCGCGGCGCCGCACGGCCAAGGACTGCAACGCGGCACGATTTCCAGCCTACGGGGTTTCGCCCAAGCTGCCGGCGCGACGCCCTATCTGCGGAGACTGCGCATGATCGCCCGCGTCTGGCGTGGTGTGACCTTGGCCGCGAAGGCCGACGAATACCTCGAGCATCTGCGCGAAACCGGCCTGCGCGATTTCGTGCAGACGCCGGGCAATCGCGGCGTGCAGGTGATACGCCGCGTGCAGGGCGAGCACTGCGAATTCCAGATCATCTCGTTCTGGGACTCGATGGACGCCGTGCGGCGCTTCGCCGGCAAGGAAGCCGAACGCTCGCGCTACTGGGATGCCGACGAGGAATTCCTGCTCGAGATGGAGCCGCTCGTGCGCCACTACGAAGTCGCCGAGTTCATCGCCGGCCCCGGCGAAGAATCGGACTGACGCGGCACGCATCGCTGCGGTCGAGACGGGCCGGCGCGGAGAGTCCGCGCGACCCGGCGCGGACCGAAGCGGTGAGCGGAACGATCCGGCCGGCGACGTCGTTCACGCCGAAGCCGGCGTTTCGCGCCCTCGCGACGCAGGCAGGCCTGCGTCGCGGAAAACGGGCCAACCGACTCGGCCCGGTCAGACGCCGGACGGATCGGAGCGCTTGCAACCGGCCGCGCCGACACGCGCGCAGGCGAGCGCCGGCGGGCGGACGATCAGGCGATTTTCTTGGCCTTGGCTTCGGCGTCGAGCGCCTCGATCACGGCCGGCCGCGCGGCGACGCGCTCGACGAAGCGCGCGATGCCGGGCCACTGGTTCAGGTCGATGTGGAAGTACTTGCTCCAGCTCAGCACCGTGAACAGATACGCGTCGGCGACGCTGAACTGGCTGCCGGTCAGGTAGTCCTGCTTTTCCAGCACCGGCGCGATCTCGCCGAACCGCTGCGCGAGCTTGGCCTTCTGCAGATCCTTGACCGCGTCGGGAATGGCCGCGTTGAACAGCGGGCTGAACTGCTTGTGGATTTCAGTAGAAATGAAATTAAGCCACTCCTGCAGACGGTAGCGTTCCCAGCTGCCGCTGGCCGGCGCGAGCTGCTTGGCCGGCACCTGGTCGGCGAGGTACTGCACGATGGCCGGGCCTTCGGTCAGCACGCGGCCGTCGTCGAGCTGCAGCGCGGGCACGTAACCCTTGGGGTTGATCGCCTTGAAGTCCGCGCCGTCGGCGGTCTGCTTGGTGGCCAGATCGACCTTGACCGCCTCGAACGGCAGGCCGGCCTCGCGCAGCACGATGTGCGGCGACAGCGAGCAGGCCCCGGGGGAAAAGAACAGTTTCATGCGGACACTCCTGGTTGTGAGGAAAGAAGCGCCGGCGTCCTTGAATGCCGCCGCGCCGGCGCGTCGACGGCAGATGGCGGCCGGGCTGCCGGCGATCAAGCCGTTCGCGGCGTGAATGCACTGTTCACCGGACGGCAACGCCGGACCGGCGGCGGCGGCTCAGCGCACCGGCGATACTCCCGTACGCAGGCGCTCGCGCAGCGGACGTTCGTCGAGCTGCCAGACGCCCAGGCCGCCGCGACGCACAGCGAAGCGCCGCTCGGTGCCGACCGGCAGATCGCGCGCGTAGTTGCGCAATGGGCCGCGCAGGCGCAGCGGCGGCAGTCCGGCCGCCAGCGGCACGAACTGGCCGTCGGCTTCGAGGCGGTACGGCTGTTCGGCGAACGTGTCGGTCGCGGTCAGCGCATCGATGCGCTGCAACAGCGGCAGCGCGGTGATCTTCAGCGCGACGCCGAGCAGGAGCGCGAGCATCCAGGCCATGTTCGACGGCACCCGCCCCCGGCGCAGCAGCGGCACGGCCAGAATCGCCAGCAGCGGCAGCAGATCCTCCACGCCGTTCACGACCGGCGGCAGCGCGAGCGCAACATACGGCGTCGTCATCTTGTCGACGAAGCCGTACAGGATCAGCACGAAGAACAGCACGCTGCAGGCCAGGCTCCAGCGATTGCTCTCCAGCGGGAACAGGCCCGCGGGTGTCGCCACGGCCGTCGGCTCCAGCCGCTGCAGCAGCGCCTGGGTCGCGCGCCAGCTGCGCAGTTCGTTGGCTCCCGCGTCGCCGGCCAGCAACAGCGGTTCGCTGCCGATCAGGAAACCCGGCAGCGCGCTGTGACGCAGCGAACCGGGTTTCGCCCGGATCTGCGCCAGCGGCCAGACGCGGTCAATCAGGTCATCGTCACCGCGCTGGGCCAGCAGCCGAACGGCGTCGGCTTCGCCATCGATGCCGAGCCAGCCGCCGGCTTCATGCCCTGCATGCAGCCGCCGGTACCAGGCAGGCCGGGATACCTGTATGGGAATCCACTCCAATCCCGTCGCCGTACCGACGTGACTGGCGCGCAGTGCCACGCGGGCCTGCTCGCGCCGGCGCGCGAGCCCGATTCGCCAGCCAGCCGACAGCAGCAGACAAACGACGATGACGACGAAGACGAGCAGGCTCGCCGAAGCTCTCACATCCATCTAAATCCCCGATCGCGAATGTGCAAAGTGTCGCAACGTTCAGTCCAGCGCCCAATCCGCCGCGGCCTGGGCGTGGATCCGCGTCGTGTCGAAGGTCGGCACCGTCGTGTCCGCGTCGCCGACGAGCAGGCCGATCTCGGTGCAGCCGAGGATGATGCCGTCGGCGCCGCGACGCACGAGGTCGGCCATGACGTCGCGATACCGTTCGCGCGAGTCCTCGCGCACGACGCCACGACAGAGCTCGTCATAGATCACGCGGTGCACGAGGTCGCGCTGCCCGGCGTCGGGCACGAGCACGTCGAGGCCGTGCCGCTCCAGCCGCGCGCGGTAAAAATCCTGTTCCATCGTGAAGCGCGTGCCGAGCAGGCCGATGCGCGCAAGCCCGGCCGCACGGATCCGCGCCGCGGTCGCATCCGCGATGTGCAGCAGCGGCAGCCCGCAGCCGGCTTCGATCGCCGGCGCGACCTTGTGCATGGTGTTCGTGCAGATGACGATCGCCTCGGCGCCGGCGCTGCGCAGCGCCGCGGCCGCCGCCGCGAGCCGGCGCCCGGCTTCGCCCCAGTCGCCCTGCATCTGCAACTGCTCGATTTCGGCGAAGTCGACGCTGTACAGCACGAGCCGCGCGGAGTGCAGTCCGCCGAGCCGCTCGCGCACGCGTTCGTTGATGTGACGGTAATAGGGAATCGTCGATTCCCAGCTCATGCCGGCCAGCAGTCCCAGCGTTTTCATCGCTCGCTCCAGCGACACGGGAATATGCAGAATACCCACGGCATTGGGCATCCGGCGGGCAATTGACGGTCAATCCAGGGTGCAGCGCACTCGTCGTCGCAGCCGACAGATTTTCTGTAGGCGCTGGCGAACGCGAACGTGCCGCACTCACTCAAATTCGACGGAGATAGATCGGTATGCAATCACGAAGACGGAAAGCGGCGATATCGGGGGAGACCGGCGCCATCGGATTTCCATGGCGTCGCCGTTACTCCTCAGCCATATCCTGGCGCAGCAACGGCAGGGCGTTCTTCGAGAAACGGTGGTTGCTGTCGGCCAACAGCTCGTCAAGCAGTTGGCGTGCGTTGCGAAGGAGATGCCGAGGATTCGCGACGACGCCGCCATCGACTTCCCCGATCAAGTCGCCGCGGGACTTGTCGAAGCAGGCTCCGCTTTTGATGCGCGCTTCGTGAATCAGGCCGTTGCGGTAGCCGTCGTAAAACTGGGCCGCCTGTCCTTTCGACATGCCCATTGCCTCCGCTGCTTCTTTAAACCGAGCTCCAACTTGCCCCGGCTTACCGGTCCAGAGCCGTGCGATCGCGTCGAGTGCGCAGAGAATCAGTACGCCAGCCGCAAAGTCGTTGTCCTTCTCCAGCAGTTGCTCAGCCGGTACGAAATAGAATCCTTCAAATCTCTCACGCAGTTGCTTGGGAAATTTTTTGTGCTCGACGTTGATTTCCTGCCACTCTATTCTTGGCGCAAACCATTTCCTGCCTTCATCGAACATAACGGCTACCTCTTCTTCGGCACGACGATGTCGGTGCAGGTGCCTTCGTAGACTTCGGCGGCCATGCCGACCGACTCGCTGAGGGTCGGATGCGGATGGATGGTCAGGCCGATGTCGGCGGCTTCGGCGCCCATCTCGATCGCGAGCGCGATCTCGGCGATCAGATCGCCGGCGTTCGGTGCGACGATGCCGGCGCCGATCACGCGATGGGTCGCTTCGTCGAAGATCAGCTTCGTGAAGCCTTCGGTGCGGCCGATGCCGATCGCGCGGCCCGACGCCGCATGCGGGAACTTGCCGACGCCGTAGGCGATGCCCTGCTTCTTCGCTTCGGCCTCGGTCACGCCGACCCAGGACACTTCCGGATCGGTATAGGCCACGCTCGGAATCACGCGCGCGACGAACTCGCTCTTGTGGCCGGCGGCGACTTCGGCCGCGACCTTGCCTTCGTGCGTGGCCTTGTGCGCGAGCATCGGATTGCCGACGAGATCGCCGATCGCGAAGATGTGCGGCACGTTCGTGCGCATCTGCCGGTCGACCGGAATGAAACCGCGCTCGGTCACGTTGACGCCGGCCTTGTGCGCGTCGAGCTTGCCGCCGTTCGGCGAACGGCCGATCGCGACGAGCACGCGGTCGTACGTGGCCGGCTCCGGCGCCTTGTCGCCCTCGAACGTCGCGAGCAGGCCTTCGGGCCGCGCTTCGATCTTCGCGACCTTGGTCTTCAGGTGAATGCCGGCGTAGCGCTTCTGCAGGCGCTGCTGCAGCGGACGCACGAGATCCGGATCGGCGCCCGGCATCAGCTGGTCCATGAGCTCCACGACCGTGACCTTGGCGCCGAGCGCCTCGTAGACGCAGGCCATCTCCAGGCCGATGATGCCACCGCCGACGACGAGCAGGGACTTCGGCACCTCGGCCAGTTCCAGCGCATCGGTCGAATCCATCATGCGCGGGTCGTCCCACGGGAAGCCCGGCAGCTTCACCGCCTGCGAACCGGCCGCGATGATCGCGTGCTCGAAACGCAGCAGCTGCGTGGCGCCGTCGGCCGCGGTGATCTCCAGTTCGTTGGCCGAGACGAATTTCGCCGAGCCGGTGACCGTGCGCACCTTGCGCTGCCTGGCCATGCCGGTCAGGCCGCCGGTCAGCTGCGCGACGACGGCCGACTTGTGCGCGCGGAGCTTGTCGAGATCGACGGCCGGCTCGCCGAACGTGATGCCATGGCTCGCGAACTGGCGCGCTTCGTCGATGACGCGCGCGGCGTGCAGCAGCGCCTTGGACGGAATGCAGCCGACGTTGAGGCAGACGCCGCCGAGCACCGCATAGCGCTCGACGAGCACGACGTTCTTGCCGAGATCGGCCGCGCGGAACGCCGCGGTATAGCCGCCCGGGCCCGCTCCGATCACGACGACCTCGGCCTCGATGTCGGCCTTGCGTCCGCTGGCCCGCGCCGCCGTCGGCGCCGTCGCAGGCGCGGACGCTGCCGGGGCGGCGGCGGGTTTTTCCGCGGCCGCGGGCTTGGCG
>NZ_JANFVR010000224.1 GCF_024609805.1 Tahibacter caeni
GGCGCGGGACCTGCGCCTCGGCACGTTCGCGCTGGTGCGCCTGCTCGCGCGCCGCTGCGCGCTGCCCGTGGTCGCGGCCGGCGGCATCATGGACGGCAGCGGCATCGCCGCGGCGCTGCGCCTCGGCGCCGCGGCCGTGCAGATGGGCACGGCCGTCATTCTCTGCCCCGAGTCGGCCGCCGGTGCGGCGGATCGCGAACGCCTGCGCGGCGCGCACGCGTCGCACACCGGCGTGACCGCGGCGATTTCCGGCCGCGCGGCGCGCGGCTTCGTCAACCGCCTGCACGTTCTCGGCGAGCGGAGCGGACTGCAGCCGCCCGACTACCCGATCGCCTACGACGCCGGCAAGGCACTGCATCAGGCCGCCGCTGCCCAGGGCAATCACGACTATGCCGCGCACTGGGCCGGCCAGGGCGCACCGCTCGCGCGCGAGCTGCCGGCCGCGCAACTCGTGCACTGCCTGATCGACGAATGGCGCGAGGCCGAACGCGGCGCGGCGTCCGCAAACGCCGCGGCGTCCACCGACCGCGACGCCTGAATGCCGTCGCAGGCCCTCGCCAGCCCAAGCGCGAACGCGTCTGGGCGAGGGTTGGACGCGTGGAGAAGCATCCGCGAGCGCGATCGACGGTTTTCGCCACAGCATTCGCGTCTCGATGCCGAAAATTGACGGCCGCGCCGGAATCCGGCTTCGCACCTCGCCCAACCTCGGCAGCCGCAGCCCTAGAGAGCACGCATGAAAAACGCGCAGCGGTCGCCCGCTGCGCGTCATCGATGACCGGCGAGCCGGCGCCGCGAGCGCCGGCCTCTTCGACGGGCTTACTGCACGCCGCCGACCGCGATCTGGCCGAGCTTGAAGAACACGTCGGTGTTGTCGAAGGTGCCGGTGAAATAACCGGCGCCGAGGCCGTAGGCCGACAGGGGAATGTCGCTGCCCGTGTGTGCGGCCTGATCACCGGCGACCTGGCCCGTGATCAGCGCGCCTTCGTCCTTGTTGCGCACGTTCGGGTTGGCCGGCGATTGCGTCGGCGGGAACGGCTGCTGCGAGTCGCGCGTCGGGAAGCGGTTCGGCAGCCAGTTCTCGTAGCGGTCCGCATTCGCGCCGTAGCCGATCAGCATTTTGTTGTCGATGTTGGTCGTCACCGGATAGCCGTCGGCGCCCATGGTGTAGCGCGGGAACTTGGCCGCTTCGTAGATGCCGACGACGTTCTTGCCGGCGAGCTTGTCCGCCGCGAGCTGCGCCGCCGACACGGTGGCCGCGCCGATGATGGCCGCGCCGGAGCATTCGTGGTCGGCCGTGACGATGACGACGGTGTCCGGATTCTGCTCGGCGAAGCGCTTGGCCACGGCGACCGCGCGGTCGAACTCGATGACGTCGTGGATCCAGCGGTCGGTGTCCATCAGGTGCGCCTGCTTGTCGATCGAGGCGCCCTCGATCATCGCGACGAAGCCCTGCGGATTGCGCGACAGCACCTTCAGCGCCTTGTCGGTCATGTCGTCGAGCATCGGCTGGTCGGGGAAGCCGAACGCGTCGACGACCTCGCCGTTGCCGCGGCGCGCGGCGATCTTGTCGTAGGACACGTTCATGTTCGAATAGGCGAACAGGCCGAGCAGCTTGTCCGGCGTGCCGCGCGCGAATGCCGCGTTCAGCGCGGTGTTGTCCGGCGCATAGGCGAAGCCGGCGCCGATGAAGTCGCCGATCAGGTCGCGTTCCGGATCGAGCTTGCCGGGCGCGGCGCCCCAGCCGTTGACGATGTCGGCCGGGAGCACGTAGTCGTTGCGCGCCGAACGCTGCGAGCCGTTGACCGGCTGCGGGCTCGTGTTGCCGCCGGCATTCGGCAGGAACCACTTGCGGCCGCCGCCGAGCAGCACGGCGAGGCCGGTCTTGCTGCGGTCGTCGAGGAACTGGTCGACGATGCCGGTGCCGTTGCCGCGCGCCGAGGTGTGCACGGCGTTGGCCGCCGGCGTCGCATCGAACACGTCGGCCGTGGTCACGATGCCGAGCGACTTGCCCTGCAGCATGTGCAGGTATTCGGCCAGGTATTCCATGCGCGGGTTGTCGAACGCCGCGAGCGTGTCGTCCGGCCAGACGCCTTCTTCGTTGTTGTTGGCCTTGTTGCCGGAGACGTAGTTGGCCATGCCCGGCGCCGAGTCGGTCACGATGGAGTTCAGCGACGCGGTCATGACCTGGCCGCTGTACGGGAAGGTGTCCATCGCGAGCTTGCCGCGCGCCTTGCCCTGCGCATAGCCCTTGGCCATGACGCGCGCCGCCGTGCGGTGCGCGGCGCCCATGCCGTCGCCGACGAGGAGGATGATGTTCTTGGCGGTGCGGCCGCCATTGGCCAGGCCGACGATCTCGAAGTTGCCGGCGGCGCTGACCGTGCGGCCGTTGGCGGTGCGCGCGTTCACCTTGAACTCGTGCACGCCGGCCGAGTAGTTGGAATAGCCGCGGAAACTGACGATCGCCGTGTTCGCCGGCAGGCCTGCGGCGAGCACGCAGCCGCTCGCGCCTGTGGTCTTGCCTTCGCGCACGCAGGTCTCGGCCGCGCCGGTCTCGGTCACGATGCTGTTGCGCGCGAGGCGCGCGTCGTTCGGTCCGCCGCCGACCGGCAGCGGACCGTTGATCCAGGCGCCGTCGACGAAGAACTCGAACGACGTGACGCGGTCGCCCTCGTCGGGGCGCACGGTGGCCTGCAGGTCGAAGCGCTGGCCCGGCAGGAAGCGCGAAATGATGGGATCGGCCGCGCCCGAGGCGAACAGCTCGCTCGGCGGGGTCAGGCGCGACACGCTCGCGGCTTGGGCGGAAACGGCCAGCAGTCCCAGGGCAGTGCCCAGGGCGAGGCGGGAAATCGTCATGCGGCGCATGCAGCGCTCCTTACGGGAGTGGAAAAGGAAATCGCCGCGGCGGGCCGCGGCGACGGCGGTCAGCGGTTGGCCTTGCGCAGCGCGCGGTCGAGTCCGGGATCGAGCTCCAGGCGCGCGGGGAACACACGGCCCGGCAGGTCGGCGCTCTCGGCGCTGCCGACGCGCAGGCGGCCGGTCACCTGGATCAGGCCGGGCATGTGGCCGCTGCGCAGGCCGGTGGAACGCGGTAGCTCGACGAGCACGGCGCTCGGCGGCAGGTCGTCGGCCAGACCTTCGTCGGCGTCGCCGAGCTCGGCCGGCAGCGGGCTCAGGACGAAGCCGCCGGCCACGTCGGCCTTGACCATGTAGCCGACCAGGCGCACGCGGCGGCCGTCGAGCTCGCGCAGACGCTCGGTGACCTCCAGGCCGCGCGGCCCGACCGGCAGCTTGAACACGTCGTGGAAACGCAGCTCGGCCACGTCGCGCGGCGGCGCCGGCAGCGCGCGCTCGACGGCGAAGGCCCTGGGTACCGTGCGCAATGCCGGCGGCGCATTCGAGGCCGAGGTATGCGCCGCGGCCGAGGCGGCAACGGCCAGCAACGCGGCGACGGCGAAAAGACGTGCGGACATCGGGATCCCTCCAGGCGCGCGGCCTGACGGGGCCGCGGAAAAATCGGCCGGGACAGTAGAGCGGGACTGTGAAACGGCGGTTACGCGCGCTTGACGCGAGCGTGATCGCGTCGACGCGCCGGCGCCGATGCGCACGGAAAAGCCGAACCGTCGCCGACGAACGGCGTCGCGGCGCGCGACGATGGTCGTTCGCGGCCCCGGCGTTTATGACATTGCGGTATCATCGCGCGCATTTCGCGGGCCGCTTCGGCCCCCTTCTCTTTCCCATGACCAGGACCGGCGCCGGCGGCGTTTGCGCGGCTGGCCTGCCCTGCCCGGAGAACCGTGCATGCCCAGCGACGTCAAGTACAAGCGCATCCTGCTCAAACTCAGCGGCGAGGCGCTGATGGGCGACGCCGACTACGGCATCGATCCGAAGGTGCTCAACCGCCTGGCCAAGGAAATCATCGAAATCCAGCGCGCCGGCGTGCAGGTCGGCGTCGTCATCGGCGGCGGCAACATCTTCCGCGGCGAAGGCTTGGCCAAGGCCGGCATGGACCGCGTGACCGGCGACAACATGGGCATGCTCGCGACGGTCATGAACGCTCTGGCGATGCAGGACGCGCTGGAAAAACTCGGCGCCTACGCGCGCGTCATGAGCGCGATCAAGATCAACGAAGTCTGCGAGGACTTCATCCGCCGCCGCGCGATACGCCATCTCGAGAAAGGCCGCATCACGCTGTTCGCGGCCGGCACCGGCAATCCGTTCTTCACGACCGACTCGGCCGCGGCGCTGCGCGCGATCGAAGTCGGCGCCGACCTGCTGCTCAAGGCGACCAAGGTCGACGGCATCTACAGCGCCGATCCGAAGAAGGATCCGGGCGCCGAGCGCTACGACCGGCTGACCTATGCCGAGGTGATCCAGCGCAACCTGCAGGTCATGGACACGACCGCGATCGCGCTGTGCCGCGACAACAAGATCCCGCTGCGCGTCTACGACATGGGCGTGCCGGGCAATCTGCTGCGCATCGCCCGCGGCGAAGCGGTCGGCACCCTGGTGACCTGAAAACGAAGACGTCTCCCCCAGCCGCGGCCGGGGGAGACGGAATGATCAGCTCACGATGTCGGCGTTCGAATAGACGTTCTGCACGTCGTCGAGGTCTTCGAGCATGTGGATCATCTTGAGCACGGCCTGGGCCGTTTCGCCGGAGACGGCGATGTCGTTGTCGGCGCGCAGGCCGACCTCGGCGTGCTCGGGCGGCAGGCCGGCCGCTTCCATGGCCTGCTTGACGGCCTCGAAGTTGTCGGGGCTGGTCAGCACGTCGATGGAGCCGTCGTCGGCATAGACGACGATGTCGTCGGCACCGGCCTCGATCGCGGCATTCTCGACCGCTTCCTGGCTCGTGCCCGGCAGATAGCTCAGCACGCCGAGCCGCTTGAACATGAAGGACACCGAGCCGTCGGTGCCGAGGTTGCCGCCGCACTTGCTGAAGGCGTGACGCACGTCGGCGACGGTGCGCACCTTGTTGTCGGTCATGCAGTCGACGATGACGGCGACGCCGCCGGGCGCGTAGCCCTCGTAGCGCACTTCCTCGTAGCTGACGCCTTCGAGCTCGCCGGTGGCCTTCTTGATCGCGCGCTCCATGACGTCGCGCGCCATGTTCACGGCGAGGCCGCGGTCCATGGCCAGGCGCAGGCGCGGATTGGCCTTGGGGTCGCTGCCGCCGGCCCGCGCCGCCACCGTGAGCTCGCGGATGACCTTCGTGAAGATCTTGCCGCGCCGTGCATCCTGGGCGTTCTTGCGCCCTTCGATGGCCATCAATCTGCCCATTGCCGTACCTGTTCGCCGGAAAATTCGGGGCGGAATTGTAGCTGCTGCGGCGCGGACGCGGGCAGGGGCGGCGGCCTGCGGTCCGCTGTCGCAGGCCGCGCCGCGCCGGCCGGCTGCGCCCGCCGGGGCGCTGCTATACTCCGGCGGCTTTTTCGGCCCAAGGACCCCGCCGCCATGACGATCAACGACATCAAGCAAGACGCCCAGACCCGCATGGCCAAGAGCGTCGAAGCCCTGAAGCACGACCTGCAGCGCCTGCGCACGGGCCGTGCGACCACCGCGCTGGTCGACCACATCAAGGTCAACTACTACGGCAGCGACATGCCGCTGTCCCAGGTCGCCACGGTGGCTGTGCAGGACTCCCGCTCGCTGACGATCACGCCCTGGGAAAAGACCATGGTGCAGCCGATCGAGAAGGCCATCATCGCCTCCGACCTCGGCCTGAACCCGAACACCGCCGGCACGGTGATCCGCATCAACCTGCCCCCGCTGACCGAGGAACGCCGCAAGGCCCTGTCCAAGCAGGTGCACGGCGAAGGCGAGGACGCCAAGGTCGCCGTGCGCAACGTGCGCCGCGACGCGATGCAGCACGTCAAGGAGCTGCTCAAGGAAAAGAAGGTCACCGAGGACGAGGAGCGTAAGGCCGAGGAAGACATCCAGAAGCTGACCGACAAGGCGATCAAGGACGTCGACGCCGTGGTCAAGGCCAAAGAAGAAGAACTGATGGCGGTCTGAGCGGAGCACGATCCTGGATCCGCTGACTCCCCCGAAGACCGCCGGGACCGAACGCCTGCCGCGCCACGTCGCGATCGTCATGGACGGCAACGGACGCTGGGCGCGCAAGCGCCTGCGTCCGCGCAGTTTCGGCCATCACGCCGGCCAGAAGGCCGTGCGCGGCGCGATCGAGTTCTGCCTGCGCCGCGACATACCCGCGCTGACCCTGTTCGCGTTCTCCAGCGAGAACTGGCAGCGGCCGCCGGACGAGGTCAGCGCGCTGATGGAGCTGTTCCTCAAGGCGCTGGATCGCGAAGTCGACGAGTTGCACGGCTACGGCGTGCGCATCCGCTTCGTCGGCGAGCTGTCGGCGTTCGCGCCGGCGCTGGCCCAGCGCATGCAGGCGGCCATGGACCGGACCGCGGCGAACACGCGGCTGCACCTGAACATCGCGGTCAACTACGGCGGCCGCTGGGACATCGCCCAGGCCGCGGCGCGGCTCGCGCGCGCGGTCCAGGCCGGCGAGATCGCGGCCGACGCCGTCGACGAGCACAGCCTCGCGCCGTACCTGTGCCTGGCCGACGAGCCCGCCGTGGACCTGTTCATCCGCACCGGCGGCGAGCAGCGCGTCAGCAATTTCCTGCTCTGGCAGATCGCCTACGCGGAAATCCATTTCAGCCCGGTGCTGTGGCCCGATTTCGATGCGGCCGCGTTCGACCAGGCGCTGGCCGACTACGCCGGACGCGAACGGCGCTTCGGCAAGACCAGCGCCCAGGTCGCCGGCGGCGCATGAGCACGGCAGCGCCCGGCGCCGCGGCGATGTGTCCGCCGCGATTCCCGTCCGCCGCGGCCGCGCGCCGCCGGCTCCACTTGACGCGCCGGGGCCGCAGCAGCGAAAAGCAAGCCGGTTTACCGGCAATCCCACCGACCGACGGAGTGCGCTGAGCCTGTGGCATCCCCGATGAAAACGCGCACCCTGACGGCCCTGATACTCGCGCCGGCCGCGATCGCGCTGATCCTGTTCGCTCCGACCGCGCTGTTCGCCGTGGTCACCGGCGCGGCGTTCCTCTATGCGCTCTGGGAATGGACGCGGATGCTCGGCCTGCGCGACGCCGGCCTGCGCGGCACGGCCGTCGCCGCGCATGCGGCGGCGATGGTCGCGCTCTGGACCGTCCGCGGCGGCACGGCCTGGTGGGCCGTCATCCTGGCGGGCGTGGCCTGGTGGCCGGTCGCCGCGCTGTGGCTGCGCCATTTCAGCTTCGGCGTCGCGCCGACGCGCGAACACATCGCGCTCAAGCTCGCGGCAGGCTTCTTCATCGTCGTGCCGGCCTGGTGCGGTCTGCTGCAGGTGCACGGCGGCGCCGGCAACGGTCACTGGTGGACCCTGTTCGGCCTGATGCTGGTCTGGGTCGCCGACAGCGGCGCCTACCTGGCCGGCAGCCGCTGGGGCACGACCAAGCTCGCGCCGCGGATCAGTCCGGGCAAGACCTGGGCCGGCGTCTACGGCGCCGTGGCCGCCTCGGCCGTCGTCGGCGTCATCGGCGCGTGGCTGCTCGGCCTGCGCGGCGCGCCGCTGGCCGGCATCTTCGTGCTGGCCATGCTGACCGTGCTCGCCTCGATCGTCGGCGACCTGTTCGAAAGCCTGATCAAGCGCCACGCCAACGTGAAGGATTCCGGCGACCTGTTCCCGGGCCACGGCGGCATGTTCGACCGCCTCGACAGCGTGTTCGCCGCGCTGCCGGTCTGGGCCGCGGGACTGGCCCTGCTGCGCGCATGAGAAACGTCGCCGTCTTCGGCGCCACCGGCTCCATCGGCGGCAGCGCGCTGGACGTGATCGCGCGCCATCCCGAACGCTTCCGCGCGAGCGTGCTCGCGGCGCACCGCGCGAGCGAGACGCTGGCCGCGCTCTGCGAACGCTTCGCGCCGGACCTCGCCGTCATCGCCGATCCGGCGCTCGAGGCCGACCTGCGCGCACGCCTGGCCCGCGCCGGCCTCGCCACG
>NZ_JANFVR010000225.1 GCF_024609805.1 Tahibacter caeni
CCGCCCGAGGCCGCGCTGCCGGACGCGCCGCCGAGCGCGTCGGCGCCCTTGCCGCCGGCCGCGCTGATCGTGCCGCTGTTCGTGATCGAGGTTTTCGAGGCCAGCACGATGACGCCGCCGCCACCGCCGCCGCCGCCGTTGCTCGTGGTCGCCACCGCGGCGAAGCCCGACGCGCCGTCGGCCGTGATCGAACCGCCGGATGTGATCGTGATCGACCCGGCCGCGACGATGACGACTGTGCCGCCGCCGCCGGCCGGCGTCGACACGCCGCTGTTCTTGTACGGCCCCACGCCGCCGCCGACCGGTCCCGGCGTGACCACGAGACGGGCGAACAGCGGACTCGTTGCGGTGCCGCCGGCACCGACGCTGTTGTTGCCGAGCACGGCGTCGGAACCGGCGATGCCGGCACCGGCCGACGCATTCGTCACGACCTTGATCTGCCCGTTGATGACGACGTTGCCGGTCGCGCGGATGACGAGACCGCTCGGCACGGTCAGGACGCCGTTGACGGTGAGGCTGGTGAACTGCAGGGTGCTCGCCGGCGGCGCGCTGGTCCAGTCGACCGTAGCGAAGGTGCCGGCGCCGTCGGAGCCGTCGCCGTAGAGATTCGCCACACCGGCCGGTCCCTGGGCTCCCGTCGGGCCGGCAGGCCCCTGCGCCCCGCTCAATCCGGTCGCGCCCGTAGCGCCGGTCGTGCCTGTAGGCCCTTGCGGTCCCATCGCGCCTTGTGCGCCTTGCGCGCCCTGAACGCCTTGCACACCCTGCGGACCTTGCGGGCCGGTCGGTCCGACAGAACCCTGCGGCCCTGTCGGACCGGCAACGCCCTGCGCACCCGTCGCGCCCGTTGCACCCGTTGCGCCCGTGAGCCCCTGCGGTCCCATCGCGCCCTGCACGCCTTGCAGACCTTGCGGGCCGGTCAAGCCGGTCGGTCCCTGCGATCCTGTCGAACCGGTAGCGCCCTGCGCACCCGTCGCGCCGGTAACGCCCTGCGGACCCGTGGCGCCGGTCGGACCGGCAGGTCCCGGATTCAGCGAATACTGCGCGACCGGCGTCGCCGCGATCGGCTGACGGCCGCTCAGTATTTCCTGGTTCGCTATCGTGGTGCCGACCTTGATCTCGAGCCAGCACTGGGTGCCGTTGAATACCGGGCCGAAATCGAGATCGGTCGTGAACAGGCCGTCGACGACCTGGATCGACTGCTGGATCGGCGTGCTGCCGGCCACCTGCCCGCCGCCGGTCTCGGCGTCGTAGAGCGTGAACGTGAAGACGTAAGTGCCGTTGGCGAGGCCGCCGCTCGCGTTGAGCCGGCCCTGGTAGGTGAATGCCGACGACTGCGGCGCGAACGGCGCGGCGAACGCATCGTGCGACGCGCAGCAGAACAGCGCTGCGGCGAGCAGCGCGGACAGATGACGCTTCTTCATGATCAGCACCCCTCGAAGCCGCTGAAGAACAGTTGGTCGGGTTGATCGATGGCGACGGCGGGCCAGAAGCCGGCGTCGACCGACAACGTCGCGCCGCTCGAATAGCCCGGCGCCGGCTGGCCGACGCTGCCGCTCAATCGATAGCAGGCGTTGCGCAGCGAGCCGCCGCCGGCGCCGATGCGGTGGAGGTCGATGCTGTAGGTGGAGGTGCCGGCGCGGCCGTCCGACGACGGCGAAGCGATCATCACCGCCGCGAGCACGACGAACACGAATGCGCCGATACGCGACCGCGACCGGTCGCGCGCTGTACGGGTACTCATCGAATTCCCCCCTGAGGATTCGGCGGAAAGCAGTATACGTGCGCCGTGAAATAGCGTGAATCGGGGCGCCCGCCCATCAGGCGGACCGGGAATCGAGCCGCGAATCGGGACTTTCGCCGCGAGGCGAATCAGCCGACGGCCGAACAGGACAGTGATCGCGACGATCGCCGCGAAGGCGGTGAATCCGGACATCCACGATTCCCGTGCGCTAGGGCTTCCGGCACGCCGGCAGGAACCGACTACGGCGAATCACCCGTTGCCGTCCGCCGGCGGCTCCACGGGCATCCGCCCATCCGACCACCGCACCTCTCGCAGAAGGATTGCCGTGACGTTCTCCATCGCGCAAACCAGCGGGGTCCGCTGCCGCTGAAGTTGCCGTTCGAAACGCCCATCAGTGGCGACGTGACCATCGCCTTTTCCGGCACCTGCTGGAGCAAGTTCGCGGGCGCCGTCGGCGGCGTCACCGTCTACCTCGACGGCACCAAGCTCGGCGACGTGCCGATGTATTTCAACAACACATCGATGCACATGACCCTGCCGACGCAGTTCTTCAGCGCGAACCTCGACTTCGGCCAGCATACGATCACCCTGAGCGCGCTGACCGACGAGACGAACAGCGACCAGAACGACTTCTACTCCGTGTGGATCGTCGACTGACGCGAACGTTCGCGCCGACGCCGGCCGCGACGGAAAAGGCGTGATCGACGCATTGCGCTCGCCGCCGTTGCCGTCTCCGCCAGGCGCCTGCCGCGAGCGACTGGCAGCTTCGCCGATGGCCGGACGAACACGCGTTCTCACGAGGCGAGCCGCCTGGTCGAACGGCCGCCGGCCCGCTCGCCGTCGACGGGCAAGACTCTTTTCTCCGTCGTGCAAGAAGATGCCGGCTCGCATCCGCCGGTCCGCGTTTAAACCCCGGCCCGCTCCGGCGCATCCGTAACGCACTCTTTCCTCGCGATTCGGAGCACGGCATGCGTTTGCGCTACACGCTACTCGGTGGATTCCTGGCCCTTTCTGCGTTCGGCGCGCAGGCGCGGGGACCGCTGCCGGTCCTCGACGGAAAAATGTCCGGGCCGCGCTCGACGGTGCTGGTGCTCGGCACGCCGCATCTGTCGGAAATCAAGCGACCGCTGGCCGAGCCGTTGCAGCCGGTGCTCGACCGGCTCGCGGCGTTCAAGCCGGACATCATCACCGTCGAGAACCTCAGCGGCGAACAGTGCGACCTGACCGCACGTCATCCGAGCGTGTATCCCGCCGAAGAGCTGTCCTCGTACTGCGTCGACACCGGACCGGCGAAGACAGCGACGGGGCTGGATGTGCCGGCGGCGATCGCCGAGTACACGAAGACCTTGCGCGCCTGGCCGGCGCAGCCGACCGCGGCGCAGCGCCGCCGTCTCGCGGCCGTGTTCCTGGCCGCCGGCGAGCACCCGTCGGCGCTCGTGCAATGGTTGCAGCTGCCGGGCGACGAACAGCACGCCGGCGACGGCCTCGACGCGGCGCTCGTGGCGCGGCTGCAGAAACTGTCCGGCAGCAACAACGAGAGCTACAGCATCGCCGCGCGGCTTGCGGCGCGACTCGGTCTGGCGCGCGTGCATACAGTGGACGATCACACCGGCGACAACGTGCAGATCGACGACGAGAAGGCGTACGGCGAAGCCGTCACTGCGGCCTGGAGCCGGGCGAGCAAGCAGGCCAAGGCGAATCGCGCGCGCCAGGACGCGCTGTCTCAGGACGACGACATGCTCGCGCTGTATCGCTTCGCCAACCGGCCCGACGTGTTGCGCACGGCCATCGAGAACGATTTCGCACTGGCCATGGCCGACCCGTCGCCGCAGCACTACGGCCGCTACTACGTCGGCGGCTGGGAAGCGCGCAACCTGCGCATGGTCGCGAACATCCGCGCCGCGTTCCGCGAACGACCCGGTGCGCGCGTGCTGTCCATCGTCGGCAGCTCGCACAAGCCGTGGTTCGACGGCCTGCTCGGCCAGATGCAGGGCGTGACGATCGCCGATGCGCAGAAGGCGTTGAAATAGACGGTCGCACGCGGAGGAAACGGCGCGCCGGCCGCGGCCGGTGCACGTATCGGGACACAACGATCCGACCTCTCCGGTTCTTTCCGGGAACCGCTCGTACGCGTCATGCGCTCTTACGAGCCGGTTTTCGAGCGCTCCGTTTGCTCGCCACTTCGCTTCGGACACGGCGGTCTCCGGCTCGTTCACGTCGCCCCGATCGATCTGGCCGGCCGCTCCGGCTCGTGCAGCGGATAAGATCGATCGCACTGTGCAGCAGCCCCCGTTTGCGCGTCGGGCCTGCGACCGCCTTCGACGGATCCCCCATGAAAAGCCGCCTGCGATCCTTGACCTTTCACGTGCTGCCGGGCCGGTTTGCGGTTCTCCGCTTCGAGCCGGACGCGCCCATTCCCGGCTGGGCGACGTCCGGCGATTTCTTCTGCATCGCCAGAACCGACGACGAACTGTCGATCGTCTGCCGGCAAGACCTGGCGCCGGCGGACGCGACGTGCTCCGCCGGCTGGTCGTGCCTGAAACTCGTCGGTCCGTTCGCGTTCGACGAAACCGGCATCGTCGCCTCGGTCACGACGATCCTCGCCGATGCAGGCATCGGGGTTTTCGTGGTTTCGACCTTCGACGGCGATCACCTCCTGATCAAGGAAACCGACGTCCCCGCAGCCGTCTCTGCGTTCGAGAAAGACGGTCATGTCGTGGCGGCGCTGCCTTCCAAGCCGCTGCGCGTGGTCGAATAGCCTCCGCCCGCTCAGCGGCGAGCCGCGCGCGGCGGACCGGACGCGCTTCGACGGTTCGGCACACGCGCCCCTGTGCGGCGAACGCGCGCGGCGATACGGCGCGAAGACGATGGGGGAAAGCGCAGCGATCCCGCGATCGACCCCGTTGAAGCCGATCGAGCGATCGTCTTCCGGCGGATCGGTACGCGCAAAGTCGTGATCGCTTCGCCACGGCCGCGTTTGCCTCGGCCAGCGCAGGTCCGCACCATCGCTTCCGTCAGGATTGCTGCGCCGCCGGCCTGCCGTCCGCGCCGGATCGACGGAGCCCGTGCGATGAACCGTCCGCAGAAAGACCTTCCGCAGTCGACGACGCTCGAGATCGAGGGTGCCGGAATGGCGGTCCGCCTCGCCGGCGAACCGCAGAACCCGGCGCTGCTTCTGCTCCACGGGTTTCCGAGCTCGTCGGCGATGTTCCGCGACGTGATCGCTCTGCTCGCGCGCGACTGTTTCGTGGTCGCGCCGGACCTGCCGGGCTTCGGGGATTCCGAGCCGATCGACCGGCCGTCGTTCTCGCACTTCGCCGACCGGCTCGAGGCGCTGCTCGCGCAGCTCGGTGTCGAATCGTTCCATATTTACCTGCACGACTACGGCGCCGCGGCGGGGCTCCATCTCGCGACCCGGGCGCCGCAGCGGATACGCAGCCTCGTCATCCAGAACGCGAACGCTCACGAGAGCGGCATGGGCGCGCCCTGGGCCGCGACGCGCGCGTTCTGGGACGACCCGACGCCGGCGCGCGAAGCCGAAGCGACGGCGCACCTGACGTTTGCGGGCACGCGCGGCCAGTACGTCGACGGCGTGCCGCCCGACATCGCCGGGCGCATCGATCCGCGGCGCTGGGAAGAAGACTGGCGCATCCTGCTGCTCCCGGGCCGGCTCGAAACGCAGCGCGCGCTCGTGCTCGACTACCGCAACCACGTCGCACGCTTCGGGGAAATCGCCGAATACCTCGAACGCTGGCAGCCGGCGGCGCTGATGCTCTGGGGACGGCACGACCGTTTCTTCGATCTGGCCGAGACGCTTTCCTGGATGAAGGCGCTGCCGCGCCTGGAGGCGCACATCCTCGACGGTCCGCATTTCCTGCTCGAGACGCATGCGGCCGAATGCGCCGCGCTGATCGGCGCGTTCGTCCGGCACGTGGATGTGCGCCGCTGAGCCTGTCGAAGCCAGAAGAAGACACGGGCTGGCCGCTCTTCCGCGCACGGACCGGCGGAATGTGCAGCGCGCTCACGCCGACCTGCGCCGGCGAGACGCTGTCCGGACGATGGTCGGCACGGAACCGCCCCGCCGACGTCCGCTCCGCTGACCCGCCGTGTCGACCAGGTCCGACATCCGGCACACCGGTTCGCACGGCGTGAATCCGATCGCGTACGACTGATAGCTGCGCGCCCCGAATTGCGCAACTACACGACGTGCCGAAATCTGCGGCCTGCCCAAGGAGCTGTGCATGCCGTCGTTCGCGAACAGCGAAACCGGATTCGTTGACGCACGCACAGCGGACGATCCGCGCACCGGCAATTGCCGGTCGGCCGCTGCGCAACGGCGCCGCACGAATCCGGCGCGCTTTCCGCAACTCCCGGGCCTTGCAACCGCGACGAACCGGCTGCAACGATCCGACCGCTCCGATACTCCTCGGCGCACCGGTACGGTCCCGGCTCCGCGATACCGCGATGGACGGCGATTCGCGGCGTGTCGGAAACCGTGCCGCGCCATTCACATCATTCCTCAGGGGGAATCCATGCACCTGACTTCATTGCCGCCCGGCGAGGCGGCCCGATGAGGCCGCGCGTTCGCCGGGCCGCCGCGCTGCTGCTGTCGCTGCCGGCCGCGGCCGCGCTCGCGGATTTTCAGATCGACTGGCAGGCCATCAGCGGCGGCGGCGGCGTTTCCAGTGCCGCCGGCACATCGCTGGCCGGCACCGTCGGCCAGCCGTCGCCGGGCTATTCCGACGGCGGCGGCTATCAGCTCACGGGCGGTTTCTGGGTCGCCGCGCCGCTGGTTTCGGATCGCATTTTCACCGATGGTTTTCAGGGGACCGCACCATGATTTCGCTACGTCGCTGCCTGCTCGGCGCACTCATTGCCAGCGCCTTGGCCGTTTCCGCCGCCCAGGCCGCCCCGCAAGGGCAGAGCTTCACGTACCAGGGCCAGCTCAAGTTCAACAACCAGCCGGTGACCGGCACGCGCGACCTGACGTTCGCGCTGTTCGACGCCGCTACGGGCGGCCTGCAGGTCGGCAGCACCGTGACCGCGAATGCCTATCCGGTACTCGACGGCCTGTTCACGATCGACCTGGCCTTCCCGGGCGCGTTCGACGGCCAGCAGCGCTGGCTCCAGATCACCGTGGACGGCCAGCCGCTGAATCCGCGGCAGCCGGTCTCCGCGGCACCGGTGGCGCAGTACGCGTTGAGCGGCAATCCCGGAGCGACGGGGGCGACCGGAGCCACCGGCGCGACGGGTGCGACCGGAGCCACCGGCGCCACCGGTGCGCCGGGTCAGATCGGCGCAACGGGTCCGACCGGCGCGACCGGAACACAGGGCCTGACCGGACCGACCGGCGCGACCGGACTGCAAGGCGACATCGGCCCGACCGGGCCGGCCGGTGCCACCGGGCTGCAAGGCGCTGCGGGCCCGACGGGTTCGACCGGCGCTACGGGCGCGACCGGCAACACCGGCCCGACCGGCGCGACGGGCCCTCAAGGCGACATCGGCCCGACCGGACCGCAGGGACCTCAGGGCACACAGGGACCACAGGGCGCGCAGGGACCGCAGGGTGTCAGCGGCGCGATCGGCTTCTACGGCGACGGCAGCAGCGGCGCCTACAACGTGCCGTTCGGCAACACGGTGGATCTCACGACGGTGAGCGGCTTCAACAGCCTGCTCGGCCAGGGCAAGGCCGCCCTGCAGTTCACCGACATCACCATTTCCGGCACGCTGATCGTGCCCAGCGGCACGGTGCTGCGCGCGACCGGCAACGTCAGCGTCGCCGGCACCGGCACCATCATCGTCGCCTCGGGATCGACGGACAGCGGCAACGGTGCGCCGAACCAGGGCGTCGCGCTCGCGGCGGCCGGTCAGATCCACGGCGGTATCGGGCTCGGCATGCTGCAAGCCTCGCAGCTGCGTCCAACCTTGCCGGCGGCCGGCGGCGCCGGTGACCGCAATGTCTCCCTCGGCACGGTAACGGGCGGCGAAGGCGGCGGCAGCCTCACGATCGCGGCCCGCGGCACCGTCACGGTCTCCGCCGGCGGCGCGATCAACGCGAACGGCAGTTCCGGCATCAACCCCGGCGGCGCGACCGATATTCCCGGCCCCGGCGGCGGCGGCGGCGGCGTCATCATCATCGCGTCGCAGGGCAACATCACCGTCACGGGCTTCCTGCGTGCCGTCGGCGGCACGGGCGGCGCCGGCGTCAACGGCAACGGCGGCGCCGCGGGTGCGGGCGGCGGCGGCGGCGGC
>NZ_JANFVR010000226.1 GCF_024609805.1 Tahibacter caeni
GCAGCCGCGGCGCCGCCGCGTCGGGCGCGGCGGCGGCGGCGGACGACGGAATCGTGTACGGCATGCGGCGAATCCTTCGCGATCGAAAAGTCGGCTGCAGTACGCGCTGCGCGGAGCGCGTCGCTGCGCCGGTTCTGCAGAAGCTGTGCCATGCAGCCGCGTGGCACGGCTGTTGCTCCCTCGCTGTCGGCTCCGGCAAGAGGAAGGCAGATGGATGTGACGATCCACGATCCCGACGACGATGCGCTGCATGCGCCCGAACGTGAACCCCTGATGGACCGCGGACGGCTGATCGTCGTATCCAATCGCGTGATGCTGCCCGGCGCGACGCAGGCCGGCGGTCTCGCGCAGGCCATGCTGACCCTGCTGCAGCAGCGCGGCGGCAGCTGGCTCGGTTGGAGCGGGCAGGTATCCGACGCGACCGAACCGCAGGCGCGCCAGGTCGGCCGCATTCGCTATCTGACCTGGGATCTCACGCGCGCCGAGTTCGACGACTTCTATGCGGAATATGCCAATCGTACACTTTGGCCGCTTCTGCACGGACGCACCGATCTCATGACGTTCGACCGCGCGCATCTGCAGGGCTACCTGCGCGTCAACGAGCGCTTCGCCGAACTCGTCGCCGCCGAGGCGGGTCCCGACGACGAGATCTGGATCCACGACTACCACCTGATGCCGCTGGCCTCGCTGCTGCGCGCCCGCGGGGTCGCCAACCGCATCGGCTTCTTCCTGCACACGCCGCTGCCGGCGCCGCGCACCCTCGTCACCCTGCCGCAGCATCGCGCGATGCTCGGCCTGCTCGCGGCCTGCGACCTGATCGGCGTGCAGACCGCGAACGACTCGCGCGCGATGACCAACTACCTGATCGCCGAGCTCGGCGCGGCCGAGCGCGACGGCGCGCTGCACCTGCCCGGCGGCGAGATCACGCGCGTGCGCGCGTTTCCGATCGGCATCGATCCGGAGGCGATGGCCGCACTGGCTCAGCAGGCCGAGCACACGCCGGAAATCCAGCAGCTGCGCAACAGCCTCGGCCGCAGCGCGCTGCTGATCGGCGTGGACCGGCTCGACTACTCCAAGGGCCTGCCGCAGCGCCTGCGCGCATTCCGCCATCTGCTCGGCCACAACCCGGCGCTGAGCGGCCGCGCGACCTATCTGCAGGTCACGCCCGAATCGCGCCGCGAAGTCAGCGAATACCGCCAGCTCAGCCGCGAAGTGCAGCGCCTCGTCGGCGACATCAACGGCCATTACGCGGCGCCGGCGTGGACGCCCGTGCGCTACGTCAACCGCGGCTACTCCCATGCGACCCTGGCCGGCTTCTACCGCCTCGCGCGCGTCTGCCTGGTCACGCCGCTGCGCGACGGCATGAATCTCGTCGCGAAGGAATTCATCGCCTGCCAGAACCCGCAGGATCCCGGCGTGCTCGTGCTGTCCGAGTTCGCCGGCGCGGCGGCCGAGCTCGGCGAAAGCGCGCTCATCGTCAACCCGTACGACATCGAAGGCTGCTCGCGCGCGATGGCGCGCGCGCTGGCCATGCCGCTGGAAGAGCGCCAGCGTCGCTGGCAGAGCGCGATGCGCGTGCTGCGCGAGGGCAACATACAGAGCTGGTGCGAGAACTTCCTCGGCGTGCTCGGCCAGGCGCGCCGCCCGGCGGCCGGCGCGGCGGCAGAACCATGACGCAAGACGCCGCCGGCAGCGCCGGCGCCGCGGCCGCCGCCGTCGATCGCAGCCGGGTCGACTGGTACAAGGAAGCGGTGATCTACCAGGTCCACGTCAAGTCGTTCCTCGACGGCAACGACGACGGCATCGGCGATTTCGCCGGGCTGCTCGCGCGGCTGGACTATCTGGTCTCCCTCGGCGTCGACACGCTCTGGCTGCTGCCCTACTACCCGTCGCCGCGCCGCGACGACGGCTACGACGTCGCCGACTATTTCGACGTGCATCCGGACTACGGCACGCTGGCCGAGCTCAAGACCTTCCTCGATGCGGCGCATGCGCGCGGCCTGCGCGTGATCGGCGACCTCGTGCTGAACCACACCTCGGCCGAGCACCCGTGGTTCGAGCGCGCGCGCCGCGCGCCGCGCGGCTCGCCCGAGCACGAGTTCTACGTATGGTCCGACACCGACCAGGCCTACGCGGGCACGCGGATCATTTTTCCCGACGTGGAAAAATCCAACTGGAGCTGGGACGCGGTCGCCGGCCGCTACTACTTCCATCGCTTCTACGCGCACCAGCCCGACCTGAATTTCGCCAACCCGCTCGTGCTCGAGGCCATGCTCGACGTGCTGCGCTTCTGGCTCGACCTGGGCCTCGACGGCTTCCGCCTCGACGCGGTCGCCTATCTCTGCGAACAGGAAGGCACGAGCAACGAGAACCTGCCCGGCACGCACGCGGTACTCAAGCGCCTGCGCGCCGAGATCGACGCGCACTATCCCGACCGCGTGCTGCTGGCCGAGGCCAACCAGTGGCCCGAGGACATGCTCGAGTATTTCGGCCGCGACGACGAATGCCACATGGCCTTCCACTTCCCGCTGATGCCGCGCATGTACATGGCGATCGCGCAGGAGGATCGCTTCCCGATCAGCGACATCCTGCGCCAGACGCCGCCGACGCCGCCGCTGTCGCAATGGGCGATCTTCCTGCGCAATCACGACGAGCTGACCCTGGAGATGGTCACCGACGCCGAGCGCGACTATCTCTGGGAAACCTACGCGGCCGACCTGCGCGCGCGGTTGAACCTCGGCATACGCCGGCGCCTCGCGCCGCTGCTGCAGCGCGACCGCCGCCGCATCGAACTGATGACGGCGCTGCTGCTGACCCTGCCCGGCACGCCCGTGCTGTATTACGGCGACGAGATCGGCATGGGCGACAACGTGCATCTCGGCGACCGCGACGGCGTGCGCACGCCGATGCAGTGGTCCAGCGACCGCAACGGCGGCTTCTCGCGCGCCGACACGCAGGCGCTCGTGCTGCCGCCGATCACCGACCCGGTATTCGGCTATGCCGCCGTCAACGTCGAGGCGCAGGAATCCGACCCGCATTCGCTGCTGCACTGGACCCGGCGCATCGTCGCGGTGCGCCGGCGCTACGGCGGCCTGTTCGGCCGCGGCGAGCTGCAGTTCCTGTACCCGCGCAACCGCAAGGTGCTGGCCTACGTGCGCGCCTGGCAGGGAGTGGACGTGCTCTGCGTCGCGAACTTCGCGCGCACCCTGCAGGCCGTGGAGCTCGATCTCTCGGCGTTCGAGGGCCGCGTGCCGGTCGACGTCGTCGGCGCCTCGACCCTGCCGGCCGTCAGCCGCGCGCCGTATCTGCTGACCTTGCCGCCGTACGGCTTCGTCGCGCTCGAACTGGCCGGCCGCGAACGCCTGCCCGAAGGCTACCGGTCCGAGCCCGAAGCGCTGCCGGAGCTGCAGACCCTCGTGCTGCGGCGCGAGCTCGCGCCGGAACTCGCCGAGAAATACCGCGCGCGCCTGCAGGACGAGCTGCTGCCGGCCTGGCTGCAGCGGCGCGGCGCGCGCGGCGGCGCGATAACCGGAGTCTATGCGGCGGCACCGGGAAGCGCCGACGCGGTGATGCTGCGGCTGACCGACGCCGGCGGCGACGAGCTGCTGCCGCTGGCGATCGCCTGGGAAGGCGACGAGATGCCGGCGCAGACCCTGTCGCACGCCCTGGCGCGCGTGCGCCGCGGCGCGCGCGTCGGCCTGCTCAGCGACGGCCTGGCCGTGCGCACGCTGCTCGACGCCTGGCGCGAGGCCTGGCAGAACCAGGCGCAATGGAGCAGCGACGGCGCGACCCTGCGTTTCGCGCGCAGCCGCGCCGGGCTGCCGCTGCCGGCACCGCGCGGACGCGAAGTCGCGCTGAGCACGAGCGAGCGCGGCATCCAGCGCGTGCGCCTCGACGCGTCGCTCGCGATCAGCCTCGCGCGCGGCGACCTGCGCCACCTGGCCGGACCGCTGCGCATCGCCGAAGGCCTGCAGGCGCTCGACTATGCGGGCGTCGCGCCGCTGGTCGGCACTGCCGCGATCGAGGCCGGTCAGGAGAGACAGGTCTTCGCGCTCGCGCACGAATGGCCGGTCAACCAGGGCCACGCCCAGGACTGGACCTTGAGCTTCCTGCGCCGCAGCCTGCACGAATACCGCGCGACCGGCGTGGAACGCCAGCGCCAGCTCGTGCAGGCCTGCCGGCCGCTCGCGCAGCGCCTCGGCGCGAGCCTCGGCGATCTGCACTGCGCGCTCGCGAACCTCGGCACCGGCCAGCCGCTCGGCACGACCTGGCTGCGCGACGTGCTCAGCGACACCCTGCGCGGCTACCGTGCGCAGGCGGCCGCGCTGCGCGAGCATCTCGCGCTCGCGCCCGACGAGATCCGCGCGACGGCGCGACGCATCCGCAGTCTCGACGATTCGCTCAGTGCGGCCGACGCGGGCCTCGCCCAGCCGGTGCACGGGCAGCTGTCGCTGGCGCGCGTGCTGCTCGCGACCGGCGAGGTCTGCTTCGTCGATTTCACCGACCCGCCCGAGGTGCTGGCCGCACCCGGCACGACGCAGGGCTGCCGTCTGGCCGATCTCGCCGCGCTGCTGCATGCGATCGACCAGGCCGGCGCGATCGTCGCCGGCGAGTCCGACGGCGACGACGAGGTCGCGCTGGATTTCGTGCAGGCATTCCGCGCCCAGGCGCGCGAGGCGCTGCTGGACGGCTATTTCACGCGCTGCCCCGATCGCCACGCCGCCGCCGAACCGCGCCTGCGCCGGCATCTGCTGCGCCTGCTGCAGACCTGGCACGCGGTGCGCGACCTGGACCCGGCGCAGCGCCCCGAATCCGTGGCCAGCGGCTGGCTGGCGCTGCGCAGCGCGCTGAACCTGTCCACGCGCGGCGACCGCCTGAACCGCTTCCGCCGCGTCACGGCCGCGGTGGCACGATGACTGCAGCGTCTCTCTCATCCTTCGACCGGAGCTCGCCATGTCCACGCCCCGCACCGCCCCAGCCCGCGCCCGCGACGCCAAGGATCCGCCGTCGCCCGGCAGCCGCCCGATCGCCGAAGCGCCGGCGAAGAAGAAGGAACGCAAGGCGCACACCGACGACAATCTCGACAAGGCCCTGAGCGAAACCTTCCCGGCCAGCGATCCGATCTCGCCGTTCGTGCCGGCCGTGCCGCGCGAAAAGAAAAAGCCCCGTTGACGCCGCGCGGCGGCGCGATGAGTCGCGGCGCCGCCGCGCGGCCGGCCATGCCGCCGCAAGGAGAACGCGCCCATGCCACGTCCGATCTGGAACGGAACCCTGTCCTTCGGCCTGCTGCAGGTTCCCGTGCAGCTGATGCCCGGTACGCGCAGCACGGACGTGCATTTCCGCATGCTCGACGGACGCACGAAGTCGCCGATCCGCTATGAGCGCGTCAACGCCGAGACCGGCGAGGAAGTGCCCTGGAAGGAAATCGTCAAGGCCTACGAATACGCCAAGGGCAGCTACGCGATCGTCGACGAGAAGGAGCTCAAGCGCATCGCGCCGGAGTCGACCGAAACGATCGACATCGAAGCCTTCGTCGACGCCGACGCGATCGACGAGCGCCACTTCGAGAAACCCTACGTGCTCGTGCCGGGCAAGCGCGCCGACAAGGGCTACGTGCTGCTGCGCGAGACCTTGCGCAAGACCGGCAAGGTCGGCATCGCGCGCCTGGTCATACGCACGCGCCAGTACCTCGCGATGCTCAAGCCGCAGGAACGCGCGCTGATCCTCGTGCTGCTGCGTTTCCCGCAGGAGCTCGTCGACACCGACGACTACGACCTGCCGGCCGGCGGCACCGCGGGCCAGCGCATCAACGCGCGCGAGCTGGACATGGCCGCGCAGCTCGTCGATTCGATGACCGTGCCGTGGCGGCCGTCCGACTACAAGGACGAGTTCCGCGCAAAGCTGCACAAGATCGTCGAGGCCAGCATGCGCAAGGGCGGACGCCACGTGGCCAGGCTCGAACCGCTGGAAGAGCCGGCCGAGGCGGCGAGCAACGTCGTGGATTTCATGAGCCTGCTCGAGCAGAGCCTGGCCAGCGGCAAGCGCACGCGGCCGACGGCCGGCGCAGCGAAGTCGGCAGCGAAGTCGGCAGCGAAACCGGCAGCGAATGCCGCCGCCAAGCCGGCGGCCAAGCGCAAGGCCAAGCCGGCCGCGCGCAAGAAGACGCCGGCGGCGACGCGCCGGCGGCGCAGTTCCTGAAACGCCGCGGCGCTCAGCCGGGCAGCAGTTCGGCCGCGAGCTCGGCCGCGACGACGCGGTCGTCGAACGCGATGCGGCGTTCCTCGCCGGCGACCTCGGCGCTGAGCACGGTCTCCGCGCCGCGGCCGGCGACCAGCACCGTGTCGCCCGGCGACGCCGAGCGCAGCGCCAGCGCGATAGCTTCGCGGCGCTCGTCCACGACGTGCACCGTCGCCCGCGTATCGGCCGGAATGCCGGCGAGGATCTCCGCCGCGATGCCGGCGAACGCTTCGCCGCGGAAATTGTCCGGCGTGACGATCACGAGATCGGCGCGTTCGGCTGCGATGCGGCCCATGACCGGCCGCTTGCTCGCGTCGCGCCTGCCGCCGCAGCCGAACACGCAGATCAGGCGACCCGCGGTCAGCGGCCGCAGGGTGTCGAGCACGACCTCGAGCGCGCCGGGCTTGTGCGCGAAATCGACGACGACCGCAATGCCGCCGCGCTGCGCCGCGCGCTCCATGCGGCCCGGCACCGGCCGCAGCTCGCGCAGGCCCTGTTCCAGCGCCGCGCGCGGCAGGCCCAGCGCGTCGGCCAGCGCGACGGCCGCGAGGATGTTCTCGGCGTTGAAGCGGCCGATCAGCGGCGAGTCGACGTCGGCGACGACCTCGCCGTTTCGCAGCACGGGGCCGCGTATGCCGGCCGCGCTGACCTGCAGCTGCGAACCGTCGAGACCCTGCGCCGCGGGCGCGAGGCCGAACGCGACCGGCGGCTCGTCGGGAAACCAGGCCGATCCGCACAGCCGCGCATGAAGCTTCGCGCCGTAGGCATCGCCGACGTGGATCGCCGCGCGCGGCGTCTTGCCGTGGCGGCGCGCATAAGCGACGTAGTCGGTGAACAGGCGCGCCTTCGCGGCGAAATACGCGTCCATGCTGCCGTGCAGGTCCAGGTGCTCGACCGACAGGTTCGTGAACACCATGCCGTCGAACGCGACGGCCAGGGTGCGCTCCTGCTCCAGCGCATGCGAGGACACTTCCATCGCGACGGCCGTGCAGCCGGCATCCGCCATGTCGCGCAAGGTGCGGTTCAGTACGAAGGTACTCGGCGTGGTGTTCGGCGACGGCAGCACGCGGTCGGCGTAGCGGATGTTCTCGGTGCCGATCACGCCGACCGCATGGCCGCCGGCGCGCAGCAGGCTTTCGAGCAGATACGTGGTCGTGGTCTTGCCGCAGGTACCGGTGACGCCGAGCAGCAGCAGGCGCGCGCCGGGATCGCCGTAGTAGGCGCGTGCGAGCTCGGCCGCGGCCGCGCGCCGGTTCGTCACGCATACGAGCGCCACGCCGGCCGGCAGGTCCGGCGCGGTCTCGCTGACGACGACGGCCGCACCGAGCGCAAGCGCCTCGGCCAGGAATTCGTCCTTCAGCGCGCGGCCGCCGCCGTGGACGAACACGCCGCCGGCGACGAGTTCGCGGGTGTCGTCGGTCACGATGGGATAGCGGCGGACGCCGGTCAGCAGTTCTTCGAACGTCATGTCGGTCCAGATCGATGGGCCGCGGCGTCGACACCATGCGGCGACGGCGGCGGAAGGCAGCAGGATGCACGCGGCGCGGGCGGTCGGTCGGGCGCGATTCTGGCGAAATACGGGCCGCGACGCACACCCCCGGCGACGCAGCCGGCGATGATCGCATGAAGCCGCCGCGACCGCGCCGGTATCGGGCGCCCGTGTGGCGAATCAAGGTCGCGGCAACGGCCGCGCGCATCGGGCCGGTTCGCGCGGCACGGCGCCGACGCGGTCCCGCGCGCCGGTCTCGACGGC
>NZ_JANFVR010000227.1 GCF_024609805.1 Tahibacter caeni
CGGTGCCGGCGCTCGGTCGGCGCCGTCCGCGCCGACTGTAGCAGCCGCGGCGCGCGCGGCGACAGCCCGCTGCGCGCCGCTGCTCGTCGCGGCGCACACAGCCGCCCAGCGTCTCGATTGGTCCCTTCGTCGACCCGATACCGCCGCAACGGACGGCTCCGCCCGGAACGCGATGTCGCAAACCGCGGCCCGGACGGCGTTATTCGCAAGGTCCCGGCAATCGGCGACGCCGAGCCCGTTCCCCTGCGGCCCGCGCAACCTACAGGAGTTGGTCCATGCACGCTTCGCGTTCGAAAAAACTGCCGCTGCGTCTCGGCGCCGCCGTGCTGGCCGCCGCGTCGGCCACCGCCGCCGACGCGGCGGTGTCCACCGTCGGTTCGCTGACCTGCGAACCGGAAGCCCATTCGATCACGACGAGCCAGGAACTGACGATCGATGGCGGCTATGCCGACTGTACGGCCGCGATGGATGCGACCGACGCGGTCGTCAGCGGCGCCGGCGGCCTGGCCGATCCCGTGTTCCGCATCACCGCCAATAACGGCGCGATCGTGCGCCTGCGCCGGCTGACCATCAGCGGCGGCCGGCGTCGTATCCATTGGAGGCGCCGAGCACCTGCGCCCCCCGCGCCTGCGATGCGCAAACGCGGCGTCGTCAAGCGGTTCCACGACGAATGACGAGCAAGCGCCGCCGACTCACCCAAGGCGTTCGTTTCCTGCGGAGCCGATGCCGATCGCGGCGGCTTCGCGTCGGCGTGCGCGATTTCAGGACGACTCGGCGAAAACCCGCCGGAGCGATTCCGGGCGTCGGCGGTTGCCCGTCGGCAAGGCGAAGATGCGTCATCGCGACAATCTGCCGTGCAACCCGAGGCCTGTCCACCCTCGAAGGTCGCGGCGAGGTTGCGGGACGGGGCTGCACGTTCGCGCCTCTACCGAGCGTGCTCAGGTGAAGCCCATTCCCGATACTTCGCCAGATAGGGCGACGCGGGATCGAGCGCCTCGATGAGACGCGGCATCGCCTCGAGCGCGAAGCGGTTGGGTGCGTTGACGAACAGGATCACACCGTCGCGCGACGGAAGATAGGCGTAGGCCAGACTCATCTCCGACCAGTCGCTGCCGCCGTGGCCGATCACGCGACTGTCGCCGTAGTCCAGCACCTCGACGCCCAGGCCGTAGCCCTGAGCCTTCGGACATGCCCCAGGATTGGACGGCACGCAGCGCACGATGCTGTCTTCGCCGCGAAACGCCTGGACACGATCGCGGTCGAGCGTGAGGGCATCGCCGTAGCCGCGATGGTCCATCAGCGCTATCAGAAACCGCGCGAAATCCGGCACGCTGATCACCAGGTCGTCGGCGGCGGAATAGCTCCCGTGCTCACGACACCAACCGCCGGGCCGGCAGAAGTAGCCGTGGAACTTGCCGTCTTCGTCGACCGGCCGGGCGACGTGCGCGGGTGCTTTCCTGTCGATGCGCAGTCGCGCGTCGTCGATGCCCGCCGGACCGAACACCTGTGCGTCCACCAGATCGGGGAACGGAACGCCCAGCTTGGCCTCGGCATAGCGCGCGACGTACTCGATGCCCTCGCCCGAATAGCCGTAGCGGCTGCCGGGATCGTGCAGGAAGCGGAGCTTCCCGCCGGGCAGGAAGAAACGCCAGTTCGGAAAGCCGCTGGTATGCGTGAGCGCCATGCGGGCGGTCAATTGCCGATGCCTTGGATCATCGGCGACGTCGGGGTCGACCCAATACGGCGCCATGGGGCTGTCCAACGACAACCGGCCGTCGCCGACCAGGCGCAGAACCGTTTGCGTAGCGACCAGCTTGGTGACGGACGCAACATTGAATCGGGTGTCCGGTCCCGCGGCAACACCGGGCGCCTCTTCTCCGAAGTAACCCGTCCAGACCAGCCTGCCATCGCGGATGAGCGCTGCCCCCACGGTGACGAGTCGAGCGGATCGAGCCACTTCGGAAATTCGCTCTGCCATCCGAGTCATCGCTGCGGCATCCCGCTCGGGCAGCCCTTCCGGAACGGTGCCGGCACACGCGAGCCCGGATACCGCGCATTGTGCGATCAGCGATGCAGCGGCGATCAGCAGGCGGCTGAGTCGAGGAAGTCGAGTCATGCGATGTCTCGGGCCGTTGAAGTCAGCCGCTTCGATGCCTCGAACAGGAAACCGGTTAGGGCCAGAGCATCGCTTCGTGCAGTATTCCCCGCACCCCTCGAGAAGATCGCCCGCCGGAGTGCCCGGTGGAACGGAAAGCCGGCTCAGATACGCGATATCGATGGCGGGCTGTCGCCCAGTGCTGCAACAACCGCGTCGCATCGCTGCTAGCACGCCGGTGCGAGGCGACGTCGGCGTCGACGGCGGTGTCTCGCGGGCACGATCGCCCCGCGTCGGCGAGCAGTTCGTCGAGGGCAGTCGCGGGCCCGGCGTGCCGCCGGCATCGATTGCATTCGCCGCTGATAGCCGTTCCCGCATCTTGCCGCTAGGCCTCGACGCAGCGCACCGCGTTGCAGCGTCAGGGGGATCATCGACCCAGCGGCAGCGCACGGCTTCGGTCGTGCTACGTGTCGTGTCGTCCGCCGCCGGCGGAGGCCTCGTCCATTCCCTTGCCTGCCATGTGCCGCGCCCCGCGCGGCCCTCCGGGCCGGGCCTTCACCGACGAGGAGCCGCCATGCCGTTGCCGAGAGCGACAGAACCGCACCTGCTGCATTTCGACCTCGCCGGCGCCGGGACAGGCTATACCCTGCACGTCGCGCAGAAGCAGTTCGCGCTGAGCCCGCATTCGCGCGCGACGCGGTCGGATGCGCGCGAGGAGAATCCGTTCCTGCGCCTGCTCGCCGAGGACGCGGTCAGTCACTACGCCGACGTCGCCCTGCCCTCGGACGCGGTCGCGCTGATGTGGGTGACGCAGCCGGTGCAGGTGGCGGGGCTGATGACGGAGCGCATCGTGTCGCTCGGCATCCACGTGCCGCGCGAGGCGCGCCTGCGCGACGTGCGGCGCAAGCTCACGGCGCTGCCCGACGAGGACATCCATCCGAAGCTCGCGTTCCGCGGCCTGCAGAAGCACCTGCTGCAGAACCAGCTGCAGGCGCTTCAGGCGATGCCGGACAAGATCGCCGCGGTGCAGGATCCGTACGAGACGGCGGTGTCGCTGCTGTTCCAGCACCCGGAGCTCGTCAACCTCAACGCCGGCGCCGCCACGGGCGGCCCGGTCACCGTAATCGAACGCTGCATCCGCCGCGCGCTCGGCCAGTACGGCCTGCTCGTCGAGGCGATCCGCAGCCATCCGTCGGACTGGTCGAGCCAGGTGCGCGCGAAGGACGAGGACGGTTCGCCGCTCGTGGACGACGAAGGCAAGCCGGCCTTCGTCTCCGAACTGCACGGCGACGTGCTCGCGGCGCTGCCGAACGTGCTGTCGCGCGCCCTCGTGCTCGTCAATCAGGAAGAAGACCTGCGCGGCCAGTCGTGGTCCGTGCAATACGGCAACACGGTCGGCGACTACGCCGGCCGTGTCGCGCCGAAGGCCCAGGCGCCCAGGACCGCGCTGCGCGGCGCCGGCGACGTGCGCTGGCGGCTCAAGAACCTGACGCCGACCAGCGGCCTGGAATTCGAGCCGGACGTGCGCTTCACGCCGGCCTCTCCGGGCACTAACTGGCGCGCGGAAGGAACCTGGTCGAGCAACGACGAGCGCGCCGTGGGCCCGTTCGACGAGGCCGCGCAGAAGGCGCTGGCCGAAGGCCGTCTCTACGTCGTGTTCAACGCGATCTCCGGCGCGCTGCGGCCGGTTCCGGGCCGTGACAGGACCTATGCCGTCGCGCTCGGCGGCGCCGAGGCCGGCCGGACCGCGCAGGGCGAATGCCGTCTCAACGGCGACGGCACGGCGCTGGAGTATCTGGTCACGACGAACAGCGGCCCTTACGCCGACGCCGGCTTCGCGATCAAGGAAGGCGACCGCCTGCGCAAGCTGCATTCGATCGCCGTGCGCGACGCGGGCAACAGCGGCAACCTCATGGTCGTGCTGAAGAACCACTGGCTGCGCCATCTGTCGGCCTATGTCGAATTCCTCGACACCGCCGGCCGCGCCCGCGCCGCGCCGGGCTGGAGCTCGCGCTTCCCGCTGCCGGGAACGCGCTACGACGACCATCCGACCCGGCGCTACCTCGGCATGGTCGGTCCGGTCGAAACGATGATGGGCATTCCGCTGCCGACCGAGTCCTCGCATTTCAGCGTGCCGGTGCCGGCCGATGCGGCGACCGTACGCTTCGTCTGGGGCGGACTCGGCCAGGGCAGCAACGACCCGGTGGCCTGCCCGGCCGGCGCGATCATGACCGTCATCGTCGAGATGGCGCTGCCGGTCGTGCTGCTCGCGGCCGGCGCGGGCCTGACCGCCTCGGGCGGCCTGCTGAAGCTCGTGCGCAAGCAACCGGTCATCGGTGCATTGCTGGGCCACTTCGCCGCCCTGTTCATCAGCCTCAACGACGATCCGGCCAAGGCCGTCTGGCTGATCACCAAGAAACTGATACCGGCCGCGGCCAAGGCCACGCTCGGCGAGCTGAGCCAGTACATCGCGGGCAAGATCATCGAAGGCGGCGCGAAGAAGGCCCTGCCCTTCATCAACATGGCCATGCTGCTCGCCGACACTGCCGCGACGATGGCGCAGCTCGCGCAGACCACGAGCGCGGTGCGCCAGTCGCCGCGCGCGCACATGACCGACGTCACGCGCAGCATCGACCTGCGCATCACGATCACCTCGAGCAAGCTGTACAAGAAATTCCCCGATCACCATCACCACCTGGCCGTCGTCGTCGCCTACGACTCGGGCGTGACCCTGCCGAAGCTCGTCAGGCCGCTGCCGCCGGAAACGATCAGCGACGACATCGTCGTGGATTTCGCCGACGTGCCCGCGGCCGGCAATCTGCGCGTGCTGGTGTTCTTCTACGCCGAGAACGACTGGCAGTCGGGCCAGGGCGCGAGCGCCTGGATGAAGGCCGAAGGCGCCGGCGGCGGCCACGCGCTCGCGGTGCCGCCGATCGAGATCGAGATCAACGAGGTGCCGCTCGGCAAGTGGTCGGTCTACGAACACCAGCAGAAGCTCGTCCTGCGCGACGGCAAGCGTGCCTGGCAGGCGGGCCCGCCGCCGCAGGCGACCAAGGCCTCGCCCTCGCCGGTGCACGGTACGATCGAAAAACTGCATGCGATCACGATGGCGCAGTATCCCGAGATGATCGGCTACGCCTGGCAGGCCACCGACCAGGACTTGCCGCCCGACGACGCCGGCCGGCCGCCGACGGCGAACAGCCTGTTCGTCCAGCAGAACCTGTCCGTGCTGCAGCGTCCGCAGGACGGTCATGCGCGATCGCCGGCGGGCTTCACCGTCGCTGGCGGCATCGCCTACGACCTCGTCTCGCCGGACGACGGCTCGGGACGCAACTTCTTCGTCGACCCGACGCGCGGCGCCTACGACGAAGTCACCAACCGCGCCGGCGGCTTCCACCTGCGCCGCGTGCGCGTCGCCTACGGCGGAACGCCGGACTTCAGCCCGCGCCGCAACGAATCCTGGGGCCGCTTTCCGGACTCGGTCGACGGCATGGTCGTGCATCCGCACGGCTACGTGTTCGCGATCCGCCGCGGCGCGCACAAGCTGTACCGCATCGCCCTGCCCGATGCCGCCACCGACGACGAACACGCGCCCATGGCGACCTTGTCCTCCGGCGAAGGCGCGCGCCACGGCCTCATGAAGTCGCCGGTCGCCGTCGCGCTGGCCCTCGACGGCCGCGTGCTCGTGCTCGAATCGGGCAACAACAGGCGCGTGCAGTGCTTCGACGTCAACGGCAATCCGGTCGCCTACTTCACCGATCCGGGCAAGCCCGGCAAGACGCCGATCCTGACCCTGCGCAGCGACGGCCCCGCGTTCACCCTGTTGGACATGGCGGTGGAGGCCAAGGGCCACATCTTCATTCTCGGCCACACCGGCAGCGGCAAGAGTCCGGCCGACTACCGCCTGGATCTCTACGATCCGGCCGGCCTCTATCTGACCTCCACCGGCAATTTCACCGCCGCGCGCATCACCGTGGACTTGCTGCGAAACGTGTTCGCGCTGAACTACGAAGTGCTGGATACGAACGGCCGCCGTCCCGAGCCGGGTGTCAGCCAGTGGCGCCCGCCCGCGCCGTCGAAGCCGAGAGCCTGAGAGGAAATCGCGATGAAACGTTTCTACGGCAAGTACCGCTTCATCATCGACAACCGCAAGCTGGTGTTCTGGGAAAGCCGCCTCGGCCTGATCGGCAAGGACCGCACGACGATCCGCGACCGGAAAGGCAACATGGTGCCGCTGCCGCCGGAGTGCTGCATGTTCCTGGCGATCTCCCTCGGCGACGGCACCTGTCACCTGCAGGCCTGCAACGGCGAAGTCGTGTCCTGCAACATGAGCCCGTCGCTCGGACTCGCCACGACGTATCCGACGCAGATGTCGTTCTATCCGGCGCCGACCACGCCCATGCGTTTCAGCATCGAGGAGCTGCGCCGCTCCGTCGGCGGCAGGAGCAAGCTGCGCTATTTCATCGAGTCCGATCCGGAGAAGACCTTTCACGACCTCGGCTACATGAGCGGCCGCGCGCGCGAAGTCGACGACATCAGCGCCGCGCGCTACATCACGAACCTCGCCAACGGCTCCCAGGCCGGCACGGACTGGACGCTCGACCAGCTCGGCGACGGCCTGGACCAGATGACGTCCGCGCCGCGCAAGGTCGCGCATTTCGACTTCACTCCGGCCGGCAAGGCCGTCGTCGACGTGTCCGGCGAAGATCTCTCCGGCGTGGATTTCGGACGTTCGGATTTCAGCCGCGCGGTGCTGGCCGGCGCGAATCTCAGCAGCTCCCGGCATGCGGGCTCGCAGTTCAACGAGGCGGACCTCGACCGCGTGAACTTCAGCGGCGCGACACTCGACAACGTCGCGTTCAACGACGCCCGCATGAACGCGACCAACCTGAGCCGCGTGACCGGGGCGAGCTGCGATTTCTCCGACTGCGACCTGCGCAGCGTCATCGTCGACGCACCGCTGGCCCTGGCTTCGCCGGAGAACGCGCCGCTGCGTTTCTCGTACGCCAAGTTCAAGTACTCGCTGATCGGCGCGAACTGGCTGCGCAAGATCATGGACTGGGCGCAGATCAGCGACATTCCGAACGGCGAGAAGCTCGATGCGACCAAGGCCGATCTGACCGGCGTGGAACTCGGCGGCGTGCGCTTCGCCGCGCAGTGCAAGTTCGACAACGCAATCCTGCGCAACGCCAGTCTCGTCGAGTGCAGCCTGCCGTTCGCCTCGTTCAAAGGCGCCTCCCTCGACGGCAGCATCGCGCCGGACTACACCGGCGCCGACCTGGCCGCGGCGCGCCTGCAGGGCTGCGATTTCAGCGACGCGCGCTGCGCCCGCGCGAATTTCTCCGGCGCGCGGCTGGACGAGGCGAAGTTCGCCAAGGCCCAGTTGCAGAAAGCCAACTTCGCCAATGCGTACCTCAGGCGCGTGAACTTCGCCGCGGTCGAGCAGCGCGGCATGACCGGCGCGTCGTTCAACCGCGCCTTCCTCGTCGGCTGCGACTTCAGCGGCGCAGACCTGTCGACCTATCAGACCGACACGGTCAACCTGACGCAGGCGTATCTGCACGGCGCCGACTTCACCAATGCGAACCTCGCCGGCACCCTGATGGCCGGCGCCGGCATCGCGTTCGGCGACGGCGAGCTCGACGTGACGATCGACGGCGACCGCAACCCCGTCGACTACGACGCCACGACGATCGACGCCGGAGCCACGACGACGCGCGAGACGACCTGCCCGCTCGGCAACAAGGGGCCGTGCACGGAAACGCAGATGCACACGCGCACGCCGTTTCCGACGGTCTGGCCCTGGCCGCTGGGCCGCGCGGCGGAGCGCGACGACGACGCTACCGCGGTCGACACGGCCGTCGACGCCGGCTGAGGCCGGCCGCGGCGCAGCG
>NZ_JANFVR010000228.1 GCF_024609805.1 Tahibacter caeni
AGGCGCACGCGTCCCCAGGGCTCGGCGCCGCGCAGCGGCGAGCGGCGCAGGAATTCGCGCGCGTCGGCCAGGCTGCGCGCCGCGGTCACGAGCACGCCGGCCTCGGCCGGCCGCGCCGCGTAGTAATCGCGCGCCGCCGCGAAGAACGCATGGCCCGGATTGTCGTCGGCGAGGACGAAGGTCACGTCGGTGCGCGCGAAGGCCGCGCCGCTCAGCAGCGCGAGCAAACCGCAGGCGATCCGCCGCGCGCGCTTCATGGCCGCAGCGCCACGGCGCGCTGCAGCAGCGCGTCGGGATAGTCGCTGAAGCCGCGCGCGTCGACGAGCACGGCATAGCGGCCGAGGCTCAGCAGCACGCTGCCTTCGAGTTCGAGCCAGACACGCAGGTCCGGCCGCAGCTGCAGCAACCGCATGAAGGCCGGGCTGTCGCGGCGTATGCGCAGCAGCGGCTGGCCGTCGCGATAGGCCAGGTCGACGAGCGTGTCGCCGCGCTCGCGGAAACGGCGTCCGTCGACGACGCGCAGCGGCGCCGCGCTCGCGGCCAGGTTCTGCTGCAACGCCGGCGACAGCGCCGCGGCGAACAGCAGCGCATTGCCGCTGCCGCTCGCATAGCCGACGACCTGCGACGCGCGCTGCGGCAGCGGCTGGTCGACGGTGGTCGACGGTTGCTGCGTGCGTACCGCATCGTCGATCGCGACGAAGGCCGTGTATGGCGTCAGCAGGCCGTAGTCGAGGCCGAGCTGCGTGATCTCGCGGCGCAGCGCATCCTCGGCGCCGGGCTCGGCGCCGAGATCGATCCGGTCGGCCAGCATCTGACGCGCCCACAGGGTGCGCAGCGGCGCGTTCTCGGCGGAGACGTCGGCCGCCGCGGCGACGTCGACGACGGCCTCGTACGGTCCGCGGCCGCTCTGCGCGCGCAGACGGATGCGGCCCTGCGCCGCGCCGCGATATTTGCCGACGAGCACGACCGGCCGCTGCGCGAACAGGTCGGGCACCGGCATCGGCGATACGTCGTAGGCGTCGAAGCCCTCGAACGCGACGGCTATGCCGCTGAGCAGCGGCTGCTCGATATAGCGCCGGAACGCCTGCGCCTGCGGCTTGCCCTCGTCGAGGTTCTCGATCATGACGGCCTCGCCCGTACCGGCGCGCGCGATGCGCCGGATCACCGCCTTGTCGACCCGGGCGCCGACGCCGAACGCGAACACGCTGGCTTCGCCGAGGCGGCTGCGGATCAGCCGCGACACCGCGTCGCCGGCCGCGATGCCGCCGTCGGTCACGACGACGACGGAGCGCGCGACGCCCGCGCCGTGCGGCAACGCGTAGGCCGTCTGCAGCGCGCTGAGCAGATCGGTCGCACCGCTGCCGTCGGCCGCGTCGATGAAGCGTAGCGCCTGCCGGAGATTGTCCGGCGTACCGGCCAGAGAAGCCTTCGCGTCGAGCACCGACGCCGCGCCGGCGAACAGCACGACGTTGAAACGGTCCTGCGGCCGCATGCCGGCCAGCAGCTCGCGCAGCACGAGCTTGGCCAGATCCAGCGGCGCGCCGGCCATCGAGCCGGAAACGTCGACGACGAACAGGTATTCGCGCGCAGGCACCTGGTCGGGCAGCACGGACGCGGGCGGCTGCACGGTCAGCAGGAAGAACTGCTCCGGCCCGCCCGGATACAGCTGCAGTCCGTCGGCGATCGCGTCGCCGGCATAGCTGAAGCGCAGCACGAAGTCGCGCGTCGCGGCCTTCGCCTCGTCGGCCGCGAGCGTGACGGCCGCGCGGCGCGCGTCGCTGCGCTGCACGTCGATGCGGTGCGACGGACTGGCGATGGCCGCGAACGGCGCCGCGCCGCGCAGGCGCGCGGCCAGCGCGAAGCTGTAGTCGGTGACCTCGGCGGCCGCCGACGAACGCACCGGATCGTGCGTCGCGGATTCGCCGCCGGCGGTTGCGCCGCGCGTCGTCGGCAGGAAGAACTCGTAGACGCCTTCGCGCGGCCGCAGCAGCTCGGTGTACTGCAGCGCGACGTCGATGCGGTCGCCCGGCAGGATGTTGGCCACGCGCAGGCGGAACACGCCTTCGGCCTGCTGCTCGAGCAAGGCCGAGTTGCGGCCTTCGGACCTGGCCGCGTCGTAGTCGGCGCGGGCCTGCTGCTTCTCGCGGAGCACGCCGCGCACCGTGCGCTCGCCGATGCGCAGGGTCAGGCTGCCGACCGCGGCGTCGGTCGAGGCCGGGAACACGTAGACCGCCTCGATCGGCACGTCGCCGCGATTCTCGAACACCTGGCGCAGCTCGACGCTCGCGATCGTGCCGACGATGTCGACCTCGGCGCGGGTCTGCAGCAACGGCAGGCGCTCGACCCGGGCCGGATCGCCGCCGAGCACCTGCAAATACGGCGTCTCGCCGGCCGCCGCCGCGGCCGTCGTCAACGCCAGCCACGCCGCCAGACAGCGGCCCGCGACCCATCCCCACGAATGACCGTGCATCTGCGTTTCTCCCAACGGGTTGTGCGTGCGGGACCGGCGTCGACGACGGCATGACCTACGGCCTAGCAGACGGGCAATCCGTGCAAGATCGTCGCAACCTCCGGCCTATGGGCAGCGGCGCGCCGCTGCGCGACACTGCGCCGATCCCCGGAGGAAATCCCCATGTCACGCCTGCAACGCCTCGCCCTCGCCGGTCTGCTCGCCTTCGCCCTGCCCGCCCTCGCCGCCGACGACTGGGTCGCGCGCAGCAACGCCAACGCCCAGTCGGTGCTCAAGGTGATCGCCGATTTCAGTCCGGAGTCGGCCAGCAGCCTCGGCCTGCCGGGCTACGACGAAGGCGTCTTCGATCTCAAGCCCGGCGTCAACGACCGCTTTCGCGCGGCCTCGGCCGCGGCCAAGGCGCAGCTCGAGGCGCGCCGCGGCAGCGAGCAGGATCCGCGCGTGCTGCAGGATCTCGACATCATGATCGAAGCGACGCAGCGCCAGATCGACAGCACGACGATCAACGAGAAATACCTGCTGCCCTATTTCGACGTCGGCCAGGCCGTGTTCCGCGGCGAGTTCGGCCTGCTGCAGGACGAGGTTGCGCCGGCGCGGCGCAAGGCCGCGCTGGTCCGCCTCAAGCGCTACACGGGCCTCGAACGCGGCTATACGCCGATCACCGAACTGGCCAAGGCGCGCTTCGAGGAACAGGCCGGCAAGACCGGCCTGCTCGGCCCGGTCAGGCAACAAGTGGAAAAGGCGCTCGCGAGCACGCCGCAGTACGTCAAGGGCCTGCGCGATCTTTATGCGAAGTACGGCATCAAGGGTGCCGACAAGGCGCTCGACACGCTCCAAGCGCAGCTCAAGGACTACGACGACTGGGTGCGCGAACGCGTGCTGCCGCGCGCGCGCGACGATTTCCGCCTGCCCGCGGAGCTCTATGCGGACAACCTGCGCAACGTCGGCCTGGACATTCCGCCCGAAGCGCTGATCCAGAAGGCGCGACTGTCGTACGCGGAAATCCGCAACGAGATGCAGGCCATCGCGAGCCAGATCGCCGCGCAGCGCAAGCTGCCCGACAGCGACTACCGCGCCGTGCTCAAGGCGCTCAAGCAGGAGCAGATCGCGCCGGACCAGGTCGAGGCGACCTACCACGAGGTCATAGCCCGAGTCGAAGAGATCATCCGCCGCGAACGCATCGTCACCTTGCCGCAGCGCCCGATGCAGATGCGCGTGGCCTCGGCCGCCGAGACCGCGGCGCAGCCGGCGCCGCACATGGACCCGCCGCCGCTGATCGGCAACAAGGGCGAGCGCGGCACCTTCGTGCTGACCGCCGGCAACCCCGGCAGCGACGGCAAGTCCGACGGCTACGACGACTTCAGCCACAAGGGCGCGACCTGGACCCTGACCGCCCACGAAGGCCGTCCGGGCCACGAGCTGCAGTTCACTGCGATGGTCGAGCGCGGCGTGTCGCTCGCGCGCAGCGTGTTCGCGTTCAACAGCGTCAACGTCGAAGGCTGGGCGCTGTACGCGGAAGCCGAGACCAAACCGTACGAACCGCTCGAAGGCCAGCTGTTCGCGCTGCAGGCGCGGCTGCAGCGCGCCGCGCGCGCGATCCTCGATCCGATGCTCAACCTCGGCCAGATCACGCGCGAGCGCGCGCATCAGGTGCTGACCGACGAGGTCGGCCTGTCCAACGGCATGGCCACGCAGGAAGTCGACCGCTACACCTTCCGCGCGCCGGGCCAGGCGACGAGCTATTTCTACGGCTATACGCGGCTGATGGAACTGCGCGCGCAGACCGAGATCGCGCTCGGCGGCAAGTTCGACCGGCTCAAGTTCAACGATTTCGTGATCGGCCAGGGCCTGCTGCCGCCGGACCTGCTGGCGAAAGCCGTCGCCGACGAGTTCATTCCGCGCGAGAAGAAATAAAGGAAAAAAGCAGCGCGGCTCGCCGACCGGCGGGCCGCGGCAGCAATGCGATGCGACTGATCGCGGCGGGATGCCGCCGTGATCGGCGCTCAGGCTTGCGGCAACAACAGGATCTTGCCCTCGCGTTCGCCCGCGGCGGCGGCAGCGACGGCCTGCTTGATCGCGTGCAGCGGATAGGTCGCCTGCACCGGCGCGCGCAGCTGGCCGCTCGCGATCAGACGGCCGATCTCGCCGAACACTTCGGCGCGGCGCTGCGGCGTGGCCGTGCGGAACCATTGCGACAGCCAGAAGCCGCGCAGGGTGATGTCGCGGAAGATGAACGAGGCCGGCGAGATCTGGCAGGGTTCGCCGCTCATCGCGCCGTAGTTGAGCAAGGTGGCGCCCTCGGCGAGGCAGCGCGCGAGATTCTCGGTCGCGGGGCCGCCGACCGCATCGATGCCGAGCCGGATCGGCGCGGCATTCGTCGCTTCGGCGACGCGCTTGGCCAGCTTGTCGCCGTCGACGAGCACGATCTCGCCGCCGGCGGCCTTGACGCCGGCCACGGCCGATTCGCGCCGCACGACGTTGACGCAGCGGATGCCGCGCGCTTTCGCGATGCCGATCAGATAGCTGCCGACCGCGGAATTCGCCGCGTTCTGGATGACCCAGTCGCCGGGCTGCAAGGTGACGAATTCACTGAGCATCAGCAGCGCCGTCGGCGGATTGATCGACAGCATCGCGAGCTGCTGCACGTCGGCGCCGTCCGGCAGCGCGATCAGGCCCTTGGCCTCGGCGAGCAGATGCGTGCGCCAGGTGCCGCTGCCGACGGGCAGCAGCACGGTGCGGCCCTGCCAGCCCGCATCGACGCCGTCGCCGAGACCGACGACGCGGCCGACGCCTTCGTTGCCGCCGATAGCCGGCAGCGGCGGCAGCAGGCCGTACTGGCCGGTCAGGGTCAGCACGTCGGACGGATTGATCGGCGCGGCCAGCACTTCGATGAGCACCTGGCCCGCAGAAGGCGGCGGCAGGGTCATGTCGACGACGTCGATGACGTCCTGCGGCACCGGGCCGCGTTCGGCGTATTCGGCCTTTTTCATTGCGTTTCTCCGCGAACGGGACGAATGCGGCCGCGACTCAGATCGTGTCGGCCGGGACCACGTAGAGCAGGATGGAGAAGAAATGCAGGATGCTGCCGAGCAGCACGAAGCCGTGCCAGATCGCGTGGCTGAACGGCAGGCGCCGCCACAGGTAGAACGGCACGCCGAACGTGTAGGCCGCGCCGCCGAGGAACAGCAGCCAGAGCCCGCCGCTCGGCACGCTTTCGAGCAGCGGCCCCAGCGCGGCCAGCGCGCTCCAGCCCATGCCGATGTACAGCGCGACGGCGGCGCTTCGGAAGCGCTTCAGCGGCGACAGCTCGCAGACGATGCCGAACAGGGCCAGGCCCCAGACCACGCCGAACAGCAGCCAGCCGTAGCTGTCGCGCAGGCTGATCAGGGTGTAGGGCGTGTAGGTTCCGGCGATCAGCAGATAGATCGCGACGTGGTCGAGCGCACGCAGGGTCGGCTTGGCGACCTCGTTCGGAATGCCGTGATACAAGGTCGATGCCGTGTAGAGCAGCACGAGCGCCGCGCCGAACACGGCGACGCTGGTCACGTGCCAGGCTGTGCCGCCGAGCGCCGCGAACGCGACGAGCACGGCCAGCCCGGCGATGCTGAGCACGACGCCGACGCCGTGGATGGCGCTGGAAATGATTTCCTCGAGCAGCGAATAGCGCGGGCTGGCAGCGACACTCGCCATGACGGCGTCCCGGTCGATCATCGGATTCGCCGAACATAGCGCAGGCCGCCGCAAAAATCCAAACGATCGTTTGAGCTTTCGACCAAGGTCGTCCGACGGGCGGCGGAGGCCGGCGCGAGGCCGCGACATCAGGCGCGCAGCCGCGCCTGGTCGCGGATGCGGCGCAGGTAGTCGAGCACGCGGCTGGACAGGCTGACCTCGCGCGGCGCCTCGACCGCATGCCGGCGCAGGCGCTGCGGCTCCAGATGCAGCTCGCGATGACGGTCCAGCGCGGCGAACAGCGCGCGGCGCAGCAGCTCGCGCACGAGCGGCTTGGGCAGGAAGCGGAACACCTGGCCCTGATTGATCAGATCGATCAGCAGACGGCCGTCGCGCAGCGAGGAACAGGCGATCGCCAGGGTGCGCGGGCTGGCCTGCTTGAGCAGCTTCAGGGCGCCTATGACATCGTCGCTGCTGTGGCGCAGCTCGGCGAGGATCACCCCGTATTCGCGTGTCTCGATGCGCGCCAGCGCGGCCTCGACGTTGATCGCCGGCACCACGAGCGCGCCGGGCGGCAGCAGCTCGCGGACCAGAGTCACGGTCATCGGATCCTCGTCGAGCACGAGCACGGCCGCCGACGGCGCCGCGTCCACCGCGATCGGCTCCCGCGCGGACGCGGCGGAGCGCGCCGCCGCATCGGCCGGCGCGAGGCGCGCGTATTCGTCCCAGGCGATCTGCGCGGCTTCGGCGATGGTCTGCTGCAGCCGCGCGGCGTCCCAGGGCTTCTCGAGGAAGCGGAAGATCTCGCCGTCGTTGACGGCCGCCTCGACCGCGGCGAGATCGGCGTAGCCGGTCAGCAGCAGGCGCATGCTGCGCGGCGAGTGGTCGCGGATCTGGCGCAGCAGGTCGACGCCGCTGATCGTCGGCATGCGCTGGTCGCTGACGACCACGTGCACCGGCCGCGTGCGGACCCAGTCGAGCACCTGCACCGGATCGGTGGTCGCGAGCACCTCGTAGCGGCTGCGCAGCAGCAGCGACAACGAACGCAGGATGCGCTCCTCGTCGTCGATCAGTACCACACAGGGCTTGTCGGGATTCATGCGGCGGCCTGCGGCGAAGTCGGAGCCAGCGGCAGCGCGACCACGAAGCGCGTGCCCGAGGGAGGGGCCGACGTCGCCGCGATGCGGCCGCCGTGGGCCTGCACGATCTGCTGGCAGATGGACAGGCCCAGGCCGGTGCCCTGGCCGACCGGCTTGGTCGTGAAGAACGGCTCGAAGATCCGGGGCAGCACGTCGGCCGGAATGCCGCGGCCGTTGTCCTGCACGGCGATCAATGCATAGCCGCCGAGCGTCTGCGTGCGGATGAGGATCTGTCCGTGGTCGTGGTCGATGGCCTGCGCGGCGTTGCTGACGAGGTTCAGCAGCACCTGGTTGATCTGCGCCGGCGCGCAGCGCAGCGGCGGTACCTCGCCGTAGCGGCACTGCACCTGCACGTTGCGCTTCCTGAGCAGGTGGCCGGCGATGCGCAGCGCCGCGTCGATGAGGCCGTGCAGGTCGACCGCGTCGGTGTGCGCCGCGTCGACGCGCGAGAAATCCTTGAGATTGCCGACGAGGTCGGCGATCTGGGCGACGCCGTGCACCGTGTCGTCGAGCAGGGCGCCGAGATCGCCGAACAAGGCCGGATCGAACGTCGCGCGCGCCGCGGCCAGGCGCTCGGCGCGCTGCTGCCAGTCGGCCGCGTCGCCGTCGACGGTCGCGTCGAGCAGCGCCGCGGCGGCGTTCGCGAG
>NZ_JANFVR010000229.1 GCF_024609805.1 Tahibacter caeni
CGGCGGCGACTCCTGCCGCGGCGGCGCGTCGCGCTGGCCGCGGCGGCGGCGCAGGCCCCAGAGCGTGAACAGCGGCCCCGACACCACGTACAGCGCGGCGATCACGAACAGCACCAGCGGCGTGTCGATGTACAGCGCGACGAAGATCAGCACGACCAGCGGGATCACGACGAACGGCACGCGGTCCGACAACGGCCAGGCCTTGAAGCTGAAATAGCGGATGCGGCTGACCATCAGCAGGCCGGCCGCGATCGCGATGCCGGGAGCCAGGCTCTGCACGAGCTCGTCGTCGCCGGCGAAGCCATTCGCGCTCATCATCCAGACGAAGGACATGGCGAGCCCGGCCGCGGCCGGGCTCGCCAGCCCCTGGAAATACCGCTTGTCGATGACGCCGACCTGCGTGTTGAAGCGCGCGAGGCGCAGCGCCGCGCAGGCCGCATAGATGAAGGCTGCGGCGAAACCGACCTTGCCCCAGAGCGGCCCGAGCCGCTGCAGGCTGGACAGGCTCCAGACGTAGAGCACCAGCGCCGGTGCGACGCCGAAGCTGACCATGTCCGACAGGGAGTCGTATTGCACGCCGAATTCGCTCTGCGTGTTCGTCAGCCGGGCGACGCGCCCGTCGAGGCCGTCGAGCAGGCCGGCCACGAAGACCGACATGGCCGCGTCCTGGGGCCGCCCGGCCAGGGCCGCGACGATCGCGTAGAAGCCCGCGAACATGGCTCCGGTCGTCAGCAGATTGGGGAGCAGATAGATGCCGCGGTGGGGCTTGCGGCGCTGGCTGTCGCTGGAGTCCATGCCTGAGTCTCTTTCGGAATACGGAAAGCTTGCGGGATAGCCGCGCCCTAGCCAAGTCCTGCGGCCGGCATGCTCGCCGCGCCGGGTTCGGAAGCGGGATCGGCAGCACTGCCGGGGATTTGCCGGAATTTGCTGCCACGCTCCACAGTACTGCCGCGCAACAGCTTGTATCGTGTGGATAACAGTGCTATCCAATAGCCACGATCGACCCGCGCGACTGCCCGCGCGATCACGGAGTCCCTATGAAAGCCATCCGAGTCGCCTTCGGCCTGCTCGCAGCAGTTGCCGCGACTGCCGGCCATTCCGCTGACAAAGTATACAAATGGAAGGATGCCGCCGGCGTCGTGCATTTCTCCGACGCGCCGCCGCCCAAGGGCACTGAATTCGACAACGTCCGCATCGTCAACCAGAGCGCGCCGATCACGCAGAACCCGCAGGCCGCCGCTCCGGCGGGCGACGCAGCGAACGCGGCCGGCGGCGAAGCCCAGCCGGCCGACGACGGCAACGCCGCGCGTTGCCGCTCCGCCCGCGAACGCATCGCGCTGCTCAACAGCTCGTCGCCGCTGACCATCGAGCGCGGCGGCAAGATCGTCGAGCTGACCGCCGCGGAACGCGCGGCCGAACTGCGTGTGGCCACGACCACGGTCGAATCGGTCTGCACGCCGGCCGCCGGCGGCCAGTAAACCCGGCGATGGCGCGCCTGCTCGGCTGGACCCTGGTCCTGCTCGCGCTGGCCGCCGCAGCCTGGTGGTACTACGCGCCGCATACCCTGCCGACCGCGCTGCGCCATTCGGCGCCGGTCTCGCCGAATGCCCAGTCCGCGACGCCGACCCTGTACAAGTGGCGCGACGCGCAGGGCCGGCTCAACGTGACCGACGAGCCCCCGAAGGACAGGCCCTACGAGACCGTCCGGTACGACCCGAACACCAACGTCGTGCCCGGCTACCGCCGCCCGGACGTGCCGGGCCGGGCCGACGAGCGGCCGATTCCGCCGGATCCCGCGAAGAAACAACCTTAGGCTTCATCGCCGCGGCCGGGATCCCGGCCATCGGAAGCACCGGCGCGGCTCGCTCCGGTTCATCGGTACCGCGACGACAGCGCGCCGCGCCAGCGCCGAGTCGCTTACCCGTGGACTGACCGCGGGCACTGGCCCGGTCGGCGCTTCTGCACCGAAAGCCGGCATCGATCAGGAACGCGTGTCCGACGGACCGACGTCGGCAGGCCGGCCAGTCCGTCGCGGAGCGGCCGGGCACGCCGGACCGGTTCAGCCCGCCGGCGCCAGCAGCGCGAGCACGTCCTCGCGGCTGAGCTGGCGGCTTTCGCTGTCGCGGCGCGCGCGGTACTCGAAGGTGCCGGCGGCGATACCGCGCTCGCTGACGACGACGCGATGCGGAATGCCGATGAGTTCCATGTCGGCGAACATGCCGCCAGGACGCAGGCCGCGGTCGTCGAGCACGACCTCGACGCCGCGCGCGTCGAGTTCCGCATACAGCGCGTCGGCGGCAGCCGCGACCGCCGAATCGTTCTTCGGATTGATCACGCAGATCGCCACGCGCCACGGCGCCATCGGTTCGGGCCAGATGATGCCGGCCGCGTCGAAGTTCTGCTCGATCGCCGCCGCGACGATGCGGCTGACGCCGATGCCGTAGCAGCCCATGCTGAGCACCTGGTTCTTGCCGGCCTGGTCGATGACCGTGGCCTTCAGCGCCTCGGCGTACTTGGTGCCGAGCTGGAACACGTGGCCGACCTCGATGCCTCGGCCGATGCGGAGGCGGCCCTGGCCGTCCGGCGACGGATCGCCGTCGACGACCTTGCGCAGATCCTCGACGCGGGTCACGCGCGCGTCGCGCTCCCAGTTCGCGCCGCGGTAGTGGCTGCCGTTCTCGTTGCCGCCGCAGACGAAGTCGGCCAGCACCGCCGCGCTGCGGTCGACGATGACCGGTACGTTCGCGGGCAGCCCGACCGGGCCGATGAAGCCCGGCGTGCAGCCGAGCACGCGGACGATCTCGGCCTCGTCGGCGAGCAGCGATTCGCCGGGCAGCTCGGGCAGCTTGCCGGCCTTGATCTCGTTGATCTCGTGGTCGCCGCGCACGCAGAGCGCGACCAGGCCTTCGACGCCGCGCACGAGGATGGTCTTGACGCAGTCCTTCGGCGCGACGCCGAGGGAATCGGACACCTCGGCGATGGTCTTCTGCGTCGGTGTCGCGACGCGCTCGAGCGCGGCCGCGGCGGCGGGGCGCGCCTGCGCCGGCGCGAGCGCCTCGGCCTTCTCGACGTTGGCCGCGTAGTCGGAGCCGTCGCTGAACGCGATCGCGTCCTCGCCCGACTCGGCCAGCACGTGGAATTCGTGCGAGGCGTTGCCGCCGATCGCGCCGGTATCGGCCTGCACGGCGCGGAATTTCAGGCCCAGGCGCGTGAAGATGCGGCCGTAGGCCTCGTACATGTTCCAGTACTCGCGCTCGAGGCCTTCGGCATCGAGATGGAACGAGTATGCGTCCTTCATGAGGAACTCGCGCGCGCGCATGACGCCGAAGCGCGGGCGGATCTCGTCGCGGAACTTGGTCTGGATCTGGTAGAAGTTGACCGGCAGCTGCTTGTAGCTGTGCAGCTCTGCGCGCGCGAAGTCGGTGACGACTTCCTCATGGGTCGGGCCGAAGCAGTATTCGGCGTCCTTGCGGTCCTTGATCTTGAGCAGCTGGCCGCCGAACTTCTCCCAGCGGCCGGTCTCTTCCCAGAGCTCGCGCGGCTGCACGGCCGGCATCAGCACCTCGATCGCGCCGGCGCGGTTCATCTCCTCGCGGACGACGGCCTCGACCTTGCGCAGCACGCGCAACCCGAGCGGGGACCAGGTGTACAGGCCGGCGGCGAGCTTGCGGATCATGCCGGCGCGCAGCATCAGCTGATGGCTGACGATTTCGGCGTCGGCGGGGACTTCCTTGACGGTGGCGAGGTGGAACTTGCTCAGGCGCATGGCGGCGGACTTGCGGCAGAAAAGTCCGTGATTCTATGCGCTCCGCGGCCGGGGCCCAACCGCCGGCGGGTGCCGTCTCGCGAAAACCGCCGTCCGGCCGCTGCCGGGCAGCGGCCGGACGCGGTCACTTGTCCTTCTTGACGAGCCCGCGCAATTTGTCGAACAGCGAGCCGGCCTTGACCTGGTCGACGACCTTGGTCAGCTTGCCGGCCAGTCCCTGCTGGCGCTCCATCTCGGCGAGCTCCTCGCGCTGGCGCTGGGCCATCTGCGCTTCCCAGCGGCGCTTCATCTCTTCCTGCTGCACCTTGGTGCGCAGCTGCTTGCGGTAGTCGTCGGGCAGCGCTTCGCGGAACAGGTTGTTCGGTTCGCGCGCGATGTAGCGGCCGATCTCGTCGTACAGCGCCTCGTTGAACTGCTCCGGCGCGACGGTCTTGGTCTGCTGGCCGCCGAGCTGGTCGAAGTTCGCGAACTGCAGACGTACGACACCCGACTCGGCGTCGGCGCTGAACACTGCCGAGAGTACGACGCGGCCGCGAGCGCGCGCGGTCGCGGCCAGCGCTTCGCCGTTGCCGTCCTTCTTCGTCACCGTGAAGCCGCCGATGTGGAAGCGCTGGAATGCGCCGGCGACGGTCTTGATCTTGGTCGTGCCGAGGACTTCGACGTTCGGACACTCGTCGGTCACGATCGGGCACGGGAACGACAGCTTGATTTCCTTGGAGGCCGGCTGGCTCTGGATCTTGAGGTCGTATTCGTGCTCGACCTGCAGCACGACGTCGCCGTAACCCGGCAGGGCGTAGCGGAAGGTCTTGCGGGGCTTGATGAAGCTCAGGTTCTGCGTGAGCTTGGACAGGTATTCGTACATCGCCGCCATGCCCGGCTCGAGCTGCGTGCGATAGGCGGCTTCGCGCTCCTGTTTCGCGCGATCCTGGTCGTCGGCGCCTGCCTTGCGCCGCTGTGCTTCCTGTTCGAGATCGTCCAGCAGACCCACTGCTCACCCCTGAGACGTAGAGAAGCCAACCCCGCCCTGCCCTCGTGCAAGCCGCATAGTATCCCCTCGCGGGGTTCCAGGGCACCCCGGCGCGGACGGACGCTTCCGCCGGCGCGCATCGGGAGGGCGCATTTTTGCGCCATAAATGCGCTTTGGCAAAAAGTGCGCCTCCGCCCCGGCGGCCGCGGATCCGCCGCCGAGCACGCCAGCGAAACGGCGCGGACAGATGCAGGACCAATACGGACTGCGCGACACAAAACCGTCACGAACGCGTAGGCGACACCGGATGCGCGGCTTTCGCGCGGGTCGCCCGGGCCGATCAGAGGCTCCGCCGCGGCGGCACGATCAGGTCGCCGAACAGCAGTCCGGCGACCAGCGACACGAGGATCGTGATCAGCGAGAACGCCGTGTCGACGCCGAGCAGCACGTCGCCTTCGAACAGGAACGACAGGCTCTTGAAACCGACGCTGCCGGGCACGAGCAGGATGATGCCGGGCTCGCGGATCACCGCACCGGGGCGCTGGAACCAGGTCGCGTAGAGGTTGCTGACCGCGCCGACGCCGAGCCCGGCGATGAACACGCCGAACTCCGGACCGAACTGCGCGCCGCCGAGCCGGGTCAGCGCATAGCCGAACATGACCGCGGCGACGACGATGAACCCGTCGCGCGGCGCGCTGCGGAACAGCACCGCGAAGGCCGCCGCGCCGGTGAACAGTCCCACCCATTCGACCCACAGCGGCACGGGCGCCGGCACGACGGCCGGCGGCACGACGCCGAGCACGAGGCAGAGCTGGGTCGCCGCGACCGCGCCGAAGGTCAGCTTGAGCAGGGTCGCCGTCGCGCCGGCCACGCGCGCGATGCCGGAGACCAGGTGCTGGCTCGACAGCTCGCGCACGGCCGTGGTCAGGGTCATGCCCGGCAGCAGCACGATCAGGCTCGCGAGCACGACGGCCTTCAGGGTCAGCGGCGCGACGTAGGCGCTGAACAGTGTCGCGATCAGGGTGACCAGCAGCGCCGACAGCGCCTCGAAGCTGTTGGACAGGCGCGGGCGGCTCTCGGCGCCGAGCGACAGCAGGCCGATCAGCCAGCCCAGCAGCGCGACGACGAGGAGGTCCATCCACGAGGCCTTGAGCAGGGTCGCGACGCTAGCGGACGCCACGCCGAAGCTCAGCACCATGAGCCAGCGCGTGCGCGTGCTCGCCGGACGGCCGAGCTCCAGCAGCTGCCGATAGCCGGTCTGCAGGTCCAGGCTGCCGTCGATGACGCGGTCGGCGATCTCGTCGACGGCGCAGAGCCGGCGCAGGTTGACCTGGCCCGGCGCTAGGCGGATGACCTGGGTCACTTCGGCTACCGGGTCGAGCTCGCGGCCCTGCTCGGAGAACGACAGCACGATCGAGGTCGGCGTCGACAGCACGTCGCAGGCCAGGCCCAGGCGGGCGCTGACCTTGCCGATGGCCTCTTCCAGGCGCGGCGCGGCCGTGCCGTACTCGTGCAGGCGCCGCGCGAGCGCGATGACGAAGCCGACGCGGGCCTTCAGCGATGCGCTGCGGTCGTTCATGCAGCGGCTCGGCAATAATCGGCGGCTGGGCCGCGGCGGCAGACGGAATCGGAATCCATGGGTTTGGGCGAGGCGCTGGCGATCTTGAGTGCATTGGCCTGGTCGGCCGGCGTGATTATCTACAAACGCCTCGGCGAAACGATCGTGCCGACGCGCCTGAACCTCATGAAAAATCTGATCGTGCTCGGCCTGCTGCTGCCGACCCTGGCGGTGATCGGCGAGCCGCTGCCGCGACTGGGCGCCGCGGAGCTCGCGATCACCCTGTTCTCGGGCCTGCTCGGCATCGCCGTCGCCGACAGCCTGTACCTGACTGCGCTGAACCGCCTCGGCGCCGCGCGCATGGGCGTGCTCGGCAACTTCTACAGCCCGTTCGTGATCCTGCTGTCCTGCCTGCTGCTCGGGGAGCGTCTCGGGCCTTTGCAGATGCTCGGCTTCGTGCTCGTCAGCAGCGGCGTGCTCGTGGTCGGCGCGCCGGCCGTGCAGGAACCGGCCGCACGCCGCGAACAGCGCCTGGGCCTGCTGCTCGGCGTCGCCTCGATCGCGCTCATGGCCGTGGCCATCGTGCTGGTCAAGCGCATCCTCGAGACCCAGCCGCTGATCTGGATGGTCGCGCTGCGCCTGGCCGGCGGCATAGGCGGTCTTGCGCTCCTGTTCGCCTGGCGCCGCGAGTCGCCGCTGCCGGGCCGCGCCGAACGCGCGCGCATCCGCTGGCCCGTCGTGCTGGCCGGTGCGTTCGTCGGCCAGTACCTGTCGATGGTGTTCTGGCTCGGCGGCTACAAGTACGCGCCGGCCTCGGTCGCGGCCATCCTCAACGAGACGACCTCGATCTTCATCGTGCTGCTCGCGGCGCTGTTCCTGCACGAGCCGCTGAACCGGCGCAAGCTGCTCGGCGTCGCGCTGACCCTGTCGGGCGTGGCCTGCATGCTGCTGGCCTGACCCGGGTCAACCGATACGGCGGAAGGTCAGGTTGATGCGCGGCGCCTGCACGCGCAGCGCGCGCGGCAGGTCGTGGCGATAGTTGCGCTGGGTCGCGCCGGCCATCAGCAGCAGGCTGCCGGAATTCAACGCGAGCTCCAGGCCCGTCGCCTTGTCACGCTTGTGACGCAGGCGGAAGCGCCGCGTCGCGCCGAAACTCAGCGATGCGATGACCGGTACCGGACCGAGTTCGGGCTCGTCGTCGCTGTGCAGCCCCATGTGGTCGCGGCCGTCGCGATAGAGATTGCACAGCACGCTGTTGAACGACTGCGCGCAGAGCGCCTGCAGGCCGCCGCGCAGCTCGGCCAGCACCGGCGTCCACGGCCGCGGCACGAAGCGCGTGCGCGAATAGGTGTAGACCGCGTCCGCGTCGCCGATCCAGCACGACAGCCGCGGCGAGTCGACCTCGCGGCCGAAGATCTGCAGCCGATGCCGTTCCCACGGAATCTCGGCCTGCAGTTGTGCGAACAATTCGGCCGGATCCGCGAACAGCCCCTCGGCCAGGCGCAGCTCGGCGCCGGGCAGGTCCGGCAAGGCCCGCCAGCGCGGCGGCAGCCACTGCACCGCGGCCGTCGTCACGAGGCTGGGCCGCCGACCACGCCGCGCGCGAACAGCGCGGCGCTCGCCTC
>NZ_JANFVR010000023.1 GCF_024609805.1 Tahibacter caeni
CGTGAACCGCGCCGGCCGCCGCTCGCCGGACGCGGCCTGCACGCCGATCAGACGCGCCGCTTGCGGGCCGCGATGCGGGCCGCTGCCGCGCAGCCGTCAGCGCCCCGGCGTCATCGCGTACCAGAGCCCGTCGTCGCCGCGCACGTAGTACTGGCCGCTGTCGTCGCGGTAATAGGTGCGGCCCGATGCCGGATCGACGCTGACGTTCCCGCCCGTATACGCCAGCGCCTGGGCCTGGCCGCCGGTCGGATCGCGCCACGAACTGTTGCCCTGCAGCACGCGGCCGGCCTCGGCCTGGTTCGCCGCATAGCCGTCGGCATAGGCCTGCTGCGCCTGGGCGCGCTGGTCCTCGGCCTGGCGATAGCCTTGCCAAGCCTGCCGTTCGGCCTGCTGGTTGCGCTGCTCCGCCGCGCGGAAGCGCGCGATGCCGTCGTTGCTGAAGCCGGCCGTCGCGGCATATTGGTACGCGAACTGCGGATAGCTGAGCTGGCCGCCCATGGCCCGATGCTGCTGGTACTTGGCCATGCAGTCGGGGTTCTGCATGACCTGCTGCACGAGCTGCTGCTCGGCCGACTGCATCTGCTGGCTCAGCGCGGCGCTGCGCTGCAGCTGCTGCTGCAGCATGGCGCCGTAGTCGGGCCCGATGTTGTAACCGCTCTGGTAGACCTGCGCCGGCGCCGCCGCGGCGCCGAGCAACTGGACGAGGACGAAGGACACCGCACAACCGCTGCTACGCATGACTGTCTCCGGCTGCCGCGACGATTCGCGGTTGCCGACACAGGCGCAGGAGCGCACCGGCGTGTCGCAGGCATCGACGGGAAAATCGCGCAATCGCCAAGCGCGTCACGCCGCGATGCGGCGGCCGCGCACGCTCGCCGCTTCAGGTCAGCTGCTGGAACAGGAAGGTCCGCGCGACTTCCCAGTCGCGCTGCGCCGTCGCGCGCGAGATGCCGAGCAGCTCGGCGATGTCGATCATCTCCAGGCCGGCGAAATAGCGCAGTTCGACGATGCGCGCCTTGCGCGGATCGGCCTGTTCGAGCTGCTGCAGCGCCTGGTCCAGCGCTAGCAGGTCGACTTCGACCGCCGCACCGTCGCCATGCAGGCCCGACAGGGTCACGGCTTCGCGCTGCACGCCGCCGCGCTTGGCCGCATCGCGGGCGCGCGCATGGTCGATGAGCACCTGGCGCATGCGCCGCGCCGCGAGCGCGAAGAACTGGCGGCGGTCCGCCGGTGCCGCGGTCGAGTCATTGGCCAGCCGCAGATAGGCTTCATGCACGAGCGCGGTCGGCGACAAGGTGTGTCCGCTGCGCTCGCCGGCGAGCTGGCGCGCGGCGACGCGGCGCAGTTCCGCATAGACCAGCGGCAGCAGCTCGCGCTCGGCGCCGGATTCGCCGGCCGAGGCGCGCTGCAACAATCGGGTAATGACGCCGCTCTCGCTCACCGTGCACCTGGCTGCCGGTCCGGCGCGAGTGTAGCAAGCCGGCTCAGGCCGTATTGATCACGGCTTCGATCCAGTAGCCGTCGGGGTCCAGGGCGAACGCCGCGTAATAGTTCGGGCCGTAATGCGGGCGCAGGCCCGGCGCGCCCTGATCGCGGCCGCCGTGCGCCAGCGCCGCGGCGTGGAAGCGATCGACCGCGTCGCGCGACGGCGCGGCGAACGCGAGATGAAAGCCCGAGGCCGGCACCCGCACGTCGTCGCGCTGCTTGATCGCGAACAGGTCGTTGTCGTCCTCGACGCCGTAGCCGACCGCCGTGTCGCTGGTCCAGACGCGGCGATAGCCGAGCGCCTGCAGCACGGCGTCGTAAAACGCTCCGGCGCGTGCGAGATCGGCGACGGCGAACGACAGATGATGCAGCATGAGCGGCTCCGGCAATCGATGTCCGCCGAGATGATAACCGCGAAGCGGACGGCTTCCGCCCGCATTCGATCGCCGCGACAAGTCGCTCCATTCGAGGTCGGCAAACACCGAGCGGCCGTCGCCCGGCGGGAACTGCCGGTTGTCGCGGCCGAGCGCGTCGGCGATGACGCCCGTCGTCGCCGCATAGCGCCGGTCACCGAGATTGCGTGCGTCGACGAACCGGTGCCAGCGCCGCAACACCCGACTACGCGCAGGCCGGCGATCTCATAGGCATCGGCGGCCAGAGTATTCGCATGATCGACGTAGCTGCGCTGCGGCGACCATTCCAGATTCGGTGCGAGATAAACCTCGCCAACAGTCCGGCGCAGCGGCCCGGTACAGCGCCGCGTCCACCGTCAGCCCGCCGCGGGGTAGCCGCGCGCTGCTCGCGATAGCGTTCCGCATCGACGACCGTGGCCGCCTGCGGGATAGCTGTCGAGTGCCGCGTCCGGCGGCCGCGGTTGTGCCGGACGCTTAGAACGAGCGGTCGATGCGCTCGGGGCCCGGCCGCTTGGCCAGCTTGCGCTGCAGGCTGCGCCGGTGCATGCCGAGCAGCCGCGCCGCGGCCGAGATGTTCCCGTCGCAGGCCAGCAGCGCCTGCTGGATGTGTTCCCATTCGAGGCGGCTCAACGGCGTCATCGTGTCGACCTCCTCCGCGGCCGGCTCGTCGTTGAGCGCGCGCAGCAGCGCTTCGGCCGTGACCGGCTTGGGCAGGTAGTTGTCCGCGCCGCGCTTGATCGCCTCGACTGCGGTCGCCACGCTCGCATAGCCGGTCACGAGCACGATCTGCATGTCGGCACGCGCCGCGCGCAATGGCGCGATGAGATCCAGGCCGGAGCTCGCACCGATCTTCAGATCTACCAGCGCGAAGTCCGGCGCCTCGGCCTCGGCCAGCGCCAATGCGCCGGCCGCGTCGTGCGCGATGCGGACCTGCAGGCCGCGGCGCTGCAGCGACCGCTGCAGGATGCGCGCATAGACCTCGTCGTCGTCGATCAGCAGTCCGTTCATGCGTCCGCTCCGGCCATCGGCAGCTCGAAGCGTACGCGCACGCCGCCGCCGTTGGCGGCCTCCATCGCGAGCACGCCGCCGAGCCGTTCCACCGTCGCATGCGAAAGCACGAGGCCGAGCCCGAGGCCGTCGGGCTTGCTCGACTGGAACAGCCGTCCGGGCAAGGTCGCCGTGCCGGCGTCGATTCCGGCGCCGAAATCGCGCACGGCGCCGCGAAGGCGGCCGTCGCGCCAGACCAACGCGAGTTCCACTGAAGCGGAACCGGCGGCCTGGCTCGCGTCGGCCGCGTTGTTGAGCAGAGCCTGCAGCAGATGGCCGATGCCGCTGTCCCAGTCGACGAGGAGATGGGCCGGCAGGTCGTCGGAACGCTGCAGCTGCACGGCCGGCCGCAGCAGGCGCCAGCGTTCGACGAGCTGGTCGAGCACCTCGTGCAGCGGACGCGGCTGTGCCGCGCGCAGCTCGTCGGCCGGTCGCGCGAGCTGCCGCACGCGGTCGCGGCATTCGTCGACGAGCGCCGCCATGAGCTGCGCGTCGGCGCGCCGTTCGCTGCCGGCCGGCGCGTCGGCGACGGCGTCCTCGAGCATCAGGGTCAGCGTGCCCAGCGGCGTGTTCAGTTCGTGCGCGACCGCGGCCGCATGCGTCGCGAGCGCGACGATACCTTCGCGTCGCGCGAACTGCTCGCGCAACCGCGCGAGCTCCTGTTCGCGCGCATGCAGGGTCTGCGCGAGCCGGCTCAGGAATCCGGCCACCACGGCACCGGACACCACGAAGTTCGCCGCCATGCCCCACAGATGCAGATCCAGGGTGTCGCCGAACACGCCGTGCAGGTGCGGCAGCGGCGGGCCGAGCACGGTCGACAACGCATAGCCGGCGCCGCAGGCCAGCAGCACGACGAGCACCGCGCGCCAGGGCATGGCGACCGCGGCGAGCGCGAGCGGCAGCAGCAACAGCGAGGCGAACGGATTCATCGCACCGCCGCTCCAGGCGATCATCCACGTCAGCTCGGCGACGTCGACGAGCACGTGCAGCAGCGCCTCGCGCGTGCTCGTCTGCGCCAGACGGCGCGCCCGCGGCGCGGCCCACAGGTTGAACAGCATGAGCGCGGCGACGCCGCTCCACAGCGGCAGCGCCGGAAACGGCAGGCCTAGCACGTGCACGGCGACGGCGACGGTCAGCGCCTGACCGGCGACGGTGAACCAGCGCAGCAGCGCGAGACTGCGCAACAGACCGGAAGGCAGCATGGACATGGCCGCACTTTACGCGCGCCCGCCGCCGTGCGGTTGCGACCTTCGGTCGCAGTCACCGGCCTGTCATCCCGTCGTACTAGCGTGCGCGCCAGCCACCGACGCGAACCTGCCATGGACACGCCCAGCCTCCGCGACCGTCTCGACCAGCGCCTGTTCAACGCGATCTATTCGCGCAACCTGGTCTACAACGCGTGCTGGGAGGATCCGGCCGTCGACCGCCAGGCCCTGGGCCTGGGTCCCGACGACAGCGTGCTCGTGATCACGAGCGCCGGCTGCAATGCGCTGGACTACGCGATCGCCGGACCGCGCCGCGTGCATGCAGTGGACGCGAATCCGCGCCAGACCGCGCTGCTCGAGCTCAAGATCGCCGGCATCCGCCGGCTCGAGTTCGACGACTACTTCAAGGTGTTCGGCGAGGGCTATCACGCCGATTTCCGCAACCTCTATCAGAACCGGCTTCGCGCCGAGCTCGGCGAGTTCGCGCAGGCCTGGTGGGACAAACACTGGAACTGGTTCGCCGACCCGCGCGGCAGCTTCTATTTCCACGGCCTGTCGGGCATCGTCGCGCGCGCCTGCCGCGCCTATTTCCGCCTGCGGCCGCGCCTGAATCATGCGCTGACCGCGCTGTTCCAGGCACGCGACCTGTCCGAGCAGCGCGTGATCTACGACGACCGCGTCGCGCCGCTGATGTGGAACAAGCCGCTGGACTGGCTGCTGTCGCAGCAGTTCGTCATGAGCATGCTCGGCGTGCCGTATCCGCAGCGCAAGCTCGTCGAGGCGCAGCATGCCGGCGGCATCGCCGGCTTCATCCGCGAAGCGGTGCAGTACGTGTTCCGCCAACTGCCGGTCAGCGACAACTATTTCTGGCACGTCTACGTGGCCGGCCGCTATCGCCGCGACTGCTGCCCCGAATACCTCAAGCCGGACAACTTCGCAGCGCTCAAGGCCGGCCGCGTGGACGCGATCGTGCCGCACACGACGACGGTCACCGAATTCCTGCGCAGCCACGACGAGCCGATCACGCGCTTCGTGCTGCTCGACCACATGGACTGGATGAGCAGCTACTACCCGCAGGCGCTGGCCGAGGAATGGGAAGCCATACTGCAGCGCGCCGCGCCGGGCGCGCGCATCCTGCTGCGCAGCGCCCACGAGCGGCCAGCCTATCTCGACAGCCTGCGCGTCGGCAGCGAAGGCCGCAGCCTGCGTGAAGTGCTCGCGTTCCAGGACGAGCTCGCGCAGAGCCTGCACCGGCACGACCGCGTGCACACCTACGCCGGCTTCGTGATCGCCGATGCGCCGGCTTGACGCGCTGCGCGCCGATGCCGGCGTGCTGCTGAGCCTGCTGCGCGGCATGCCGCGCGACGTGCCGCACGCGCAGCGCCTGCAGGCCTTCTATGCGCCGCAGGCGGCGCACTACGACGCATTCCGCGAACGGCTGCTGCAGGGGCGCCAGGCACTGATCGCCGGCCTTGTCCTGCCCGACCGCGCCCGCGTCGTCGAGCTCGGCGGCGGTACCGGCCGCAATCTCGATTTCTTCGGCCCGGACCAGTGGCAGCGCATCGCGCATTTCCACCTCGTGGACCTCTGCCCGGCGCTGATCGAACGTGCGCAGGCGCGCGCGGCGGCCGACGCCCGCATCGATCTCGCGCAGGCCGACGCGACGCGCTGGCAGCCGCCGCGGCCGGCCGACTGCGTGTATTTCTCCTACGCGCTGACGATGATCCCGGACTGGCGCGCGGCGATCGACAACGCGCTCGCGATGCTCAAGCCCGGAGGCCTGATCGCCGTCGTCGACTTCTACGTCAGCCCGGTGCGGCCCGCCGCCGGCCTGCGCCGCCACGGCGCTTTCGCGCGCTGGTTCTGGCCGCGCTGGTTCGGTCACGACGGCGTGCACCCGAGCGCCGCGCACCTGCCGTATCTGCGCGAACAACTGCCGCAGCACGACCTCGTCGAAGCCGACGCGGCCGTGCCCTACCTGCCATTGCTGCGCGTGCCCTACTACCGCTTCGTCGGACGCAAGCCGATCACCGACTGACCGGCCGCGGGCCGCGTCGGGGATTCGAGGCGGCACGAACTTCGCGGCGCGGAGTGAATGCCTGCGATGCGGAGATAAGGACCGGGCGCTGTCGCGAGGCCCGGCGCGACATGGTCCGCCTTCGCTTCATCGTTGAACATTTGTGCCGGATTCACGACGCGAGCCGGTGGCAAGAGCCGAGGCTCACCGGTATCCAGTTCCCCCCGAACGCCGGACGGCATCGCGTGCGGAAAGGCCGGTCGCAGGCGGGCTCCGTTCGTTCGGCCGAGTCGCCCTACTGGGCCGCCTCGGGTGTCCAGTCCGCGTAGCGGTCTTCCAAGACGTCGTAGCGCCGCAGTGCGCCGGTGGCCACGTCCACCTGGAAGCGATCGAGCACGGGCATCGTCGCGGGATCGCCGGGGCAGCCGTCGCCGTGCTTCTCGTACACCGCGATGCCGAAGAATGCCGGCTCTTTCTCCTCGACGAGCAGGCTCAGACAGTCGCCGTGGACGCGGTAGTCCGCGCTGCGTTTCAGCTGCTGCTGCAGCCGGTCCACCACGCCGGCTTCGCCCAAGGGCGCGGCGACGGCACAGGCCGCGAACACGAGCGCCGCCCCCAGGGCGGCCAGCGATGCGGCAGGACGGCTGCCGGGGCTGCGTCGCGGCGCAGTCGGCCGATTCATGACTGTCCCGTCTTCCCTCAGCGCTTGCGCTTGGGCCGCACGTAGAGCACGAGGCTGTGCTCCTCGATCACGTAGCCGTGGCGATCGGCGATCTCTTTCTGCAGGCGCTCGATTTCCTCGCTCGTGAACTCGATGACCTTGCCGGTTTCCAGATCGACCATGTGGTCGTGATGCTTGCCGCGGTCGAGTTCGTAGACGGCCTGGCCGCCCTCGAAGTTGTGCTTGAGCACGAGGCCGGCGGCCTCGAACTGGGTCAGCACGCGGTAGACCGTGGCCAGGCCGATGTCGTCCTCGTGGGCCAGCAGCTCGCGATAGATGTCTTCGGCTGTCAGGTGCTTGCCGTCCGACTCTTCGAGAATGCCGAGTATGCGCACGCGCGGGTGGGTGACCTTGAGGCCGACTTTGCGCAGATCCTGCGACTCCATAGTGTTTCTCCTGTGGTGCGCGGGTCGATGCCGGCGCAGCGGGTCGGATTCCGGCGAGGGCGGCCGGGCCGAAGTCCCGCTGCGCTGCGGCGCAGCCGGGAGACCCGCCGCGCCGCGGCCGGATCACCGCTCCGCCCCGTTTCGGGGTGATTCACGTTGACGGCTGCCCGAGTCGCGGTGGCCGGATGCGGAGTCCTTGCCAATCAAGGTCCGTGCGTCAAACGGCCGTAGCCGCAGCGGGAACATGAGGGCCCCGAGGGATTCCAGACGTTTAACGGCGCTAGTGTATCATCCGGCCCCTTGCTGACTGACCGGATCGTCGCGATGAAGTGTTTGACCCGTCCCCTGTGCGTGCTGGGCCTGACCGTCGCCCTCAGCGGCTGCGGCGCGATCTATAGGCCGGACGTGCAGCAGGGCAGCCTGCTCTCCAAGACCACCGTCGACCAGCTCAAACCCGGCATGAGCAAACGCCAGGTCACCCTGCTGCTCGGTACACCGTCGGTCACGAGTCCGTTCGAGAGCGACCGCTGGGACTACGTCTCGTCGATCCAGCGCCGCGGCGGCAAGATCAAGACGAAGAATCTCAGCCTGACCTTCGAGAACGACGCGCTCGCGAAGATCGAAGGCGACTATTTCCCCGAAGACCCGGCCCAGCTCATCAAGGACGCGAAGAAGTACCGCGTCGAATTCCCCGACGAAAAACGCCCCGACGACAAGAAGCAGGGCGGCCGCGGCTGAGGCGCCGCCGGCTCAGGACTTGCCGGTCTGCTGTGCGCGCCGGCGCCTGGCCTCTTTCGGATTCACGAGCAGCGGCCGGTAGACCTCGACGCGGTCGCCGTCGCGCAGCGGTGTGTCCGGCGTGGCCGGCCGGCTGAAGATGCCGACGCGGCTCGCGGCGGGATCCAGCTCCGGAAAATGCCGCCGCAGCGCCGACGCAGCCAGCGCATCGGCGACACAGGCGCCGGCCGGCAGCTCCAGTGCCTGCAGGAAGGACTGCCCTTCGGACACGTAGGCGACTTCGACGCGCAGGGTCTCAGCCATAGACGCGATACGCGACGCGGACGAACTCGTCGACCATGCGGTCGGCCAGTCCCTGGAACCCCAGGCGCAGCGCCGGCCCGAGCAGCGCGCCGGAATACTCGAAGTCCATGGCCAGCGCGATCTTGCAGCCCTCCTCGCCGAGCGGCGTGAACTGCCAGCTGCCGCTGAGCGCACGGAACGGCCCGTCGACGAGGGCCAGGTCGATGCGCTCGGGACGCTGCAGGGTGTTGCGTGTCGTGAAGCGCTGCGTCATGCCCGCGATGCGCACCTCGAGCCGGGCGGTCAAGGTGGCCTCGTCGCGCTCGAGGATGTCGGCAGCGGCGCACCAGGTGAAACGCCTGGGGTATGCTTCCACGTCGTTGACCAGATCGAACATCTGGCCCGGGCTGTAGCGCACCAGGGCGCTGCGACGGATCTGGATCAATTCGGCAGTCTCGAAAACCGGCGGAGAACGGGTCCGGTCCGCGCGCAGCCGCGGCGGACACCGGCACGGTCCGCCTGAGCCCGGGCTTGATGCGGCAGTCGCCGGGGCGCATGCCAGGAACCGTGACCTATCAACATTTACAGCGCTCGGCTGCGAGCGCGCGGCGGATTCTACCCAAGATGGCCAAGCCCAAGGACAAGAAGAACGGCAAGGACGGCGGCGGCACGATCGCGTTGAACAAGCGCGCCCGCCACGACTACCACATCGACGACCGCTACGAGGCGGGTCTCGCGCTGCAGGGCTGGGAGGTCAAGAGCATACGCGCGGGCCGGATCAACTTCGGCGACGCCTACGCGCTCATCAAGGCCGGCGAGCTCTACCTGTTCGGCGCGCAGATCACGCCGCTGATCCAGGCCTCGACCCACGTCGTCGCCGACGACCGCCGCACGCGCAAACTGCTGCTGCACCGCGAAGAGATCGACAAGCTCATCGGTGCCGTCGAGCGCAAGGGCTACACCCTGATCCCGACCGCGCTGTACTGGAAGAACAACCGCGTCAAGGTCGAGATCGGCCTGGCCCGCGGCAAGCAGGAACACGACAAGCGCGCGACCGAGAAGGAACGCGACTGGAACCGCGAGAAACAGCGCACGATGCGCGCGCACAATCGCGACGCGTGAGCGGCGGCGCGGACAGGTTGCGCGGCGGCCGGCTTGAATCCGCCGCGCCTGTCACCATTTCGCAACCCGTGCCGGCAACGTGCTAGCATCGCCTTTCCCCGGGGGTGTCACGGCTTCGACGGGGGTAGTGAGATAGTTGGGTGCATGCCGAGGGGGCAGCTTTCCTCGTTAATCCAGCGGCAAACAATCAGACGCCAACGACGACGTCTACGCTCTGGCCGCTTAAGGCCTAGCCCCGAACCCACTTGTGCCTGTGCTCGTGGATGTAGGGTCACTATCGCAGGATCGCTGGGAACCGCCGCCTGTCGGTGTCCAGCTAAAACTTACAGGCTGGTTCTCCGGCGCGCTTCGCACACCGTGCTGCCGGAGAACGAGATCCAACGGTGAGCTAAGCATGTAGTACCTGGCGTCGAGCGCCTTCGGACGCGGGTTCAATTCCCGCCACCTCCACCAGAAGCCCGTTCGCAGCCGTTCGCGAACGTTCAACAAGGGCCTGATTTCACGGAAATTTCCGTCGAAACCAGGCCCTTTTTGTTTGCCCGCGTTCGCCGGGCTCCGTTGCAATTCGGCTGTTTGGGGGGGCATATACGAGGGGTATACGCCCGAACTGCGAACGAGGATGTCCCCAGATGTGCCGCTGACCGATGTAACCATCCGGAAAGCCAAGCCGACCGGCAAGGTTCAGCGCCTGTTCGACTACGTCGCCAAGCATCTTGCGCGGCAGATCGCACACCCTTTCACCATCAAGGCGCAGGCGCGCAGCTTTGCGCTGGTTACGCATTACGGGCAGGACTGGTTCCGGCTGAAGCCGGATCTGCTCGTTCAGGCATCCGGCGCGAACCGCTTGATGCTGGATACGAAATGGAAGCTGCTCGACGGCAGGAAGCCACCGGTGCGGACAAATACGGGCTGCCGATCAGCGCGATTTCTGTTAACTGCACGCCTATGATCAGAGCTGTCACGACGGCAAGGGCGATGTGGTGCTGATCTATCCCAGGACGGATGCGTTCAGCGAAGCGCTCAGGCCACGGTCGATCACCCGCTGCAGCATCTGCGTGTACAGTGCCGCCACGTCCTGCGGCGTCTTGCACCCCGACAGCAACGCCTCAAGCGCCCGCTCGTCCACTTTGTCTGCCATCTCTGCTCCTCGCGGCATCTGCCGCTACGATACGTCAGGGAGCAGTTACACAGTTCAAATTACAGACTCGCGAGCAAGCGCTGGCGCGGAGTGCATCACTGGAAGCAAGCGATGCAGACGTTCCAGATCCTGTTCGGCGAAGACCGTGTGCCGGTCAACGCATGACATCAACCGCAGTTACACAGTTCGTTTGACAGACCCCTGGGTCATGCTGATCATCCGCCACATCCCCGGCAATGTATTCGGCTGAAACTGTGAACAGCCGTACTCCCCCTCCAGGCGTCATCGACACCGCGCCTGATCTGCTCTCGGGGTGGCGTTATCGCGCGGTGATTTCGTCGGTTGTGCTGGCAGCAGCCGGCTATCTGGGCTTTGCGCTGTGGAGTGGGTGGCAGGACGTGGCAGCCGCGGTCGCCAAGGTAGGGCTCTTGGGTGTTGTCATCGCCTTGATGCTGTCGATGGTGAACTATGGGCTGCGCTTCATCCGCTGGCAGATGTTTCTAGGAGCTATGGGCCATCCGGTGCCTTGGTGGCCAAGCCTGAAAATTTACCTCGCCGGTTTCGCCCTCACCACGACTCCTGGCAAGGCGGGCGAGACACTTCGCGGGGTACTGCTGAAGGCTTGGGGAGTCCCGTACCCGACGAGTCTTGCCGCGTTCCTCAGCGAACGCCTGTCGGACCTGCTGGCGGTGGTCGCGCTCGCACTGGTCGGATTAACGATCTACCCTGCAGCTCAACCTCTTATCGTCACAGGGGCGCTGGCACTGGCTTCAGTATTCGTGGTCTTGTCCAACGGACGTCTACTTAAGAGGATACACGGCACGATTCGGAGTGACTCACGCCTTCCGACGTTAGCTCGGCATCTGATCGAAGTTCTGCTCAAGGCGAGACGCTGCCAGTCCCCGATGCTTCTTGGCGCCGCAACGGGTCTAAGCCTTGCTGCGTGGACTGCTGAAGCGTGGGCACTTTATCTAATTCTCCGATGGATGGGGTTAGAGGTCTCGTTACCCTTCGCAGTCTTTGTGTATGCGATTTCAATGCTTGCGGGTGCTTTGAGCTTCATGCCAGGCGGCCTGGGTGGATCAGAAGCAGTGATGATAGAGCTGTTGGCTGTGGGCGGCACACTCTTGCCTGATGCGATTGCCGCAACTGTATTAATTCGCCTGACAACGCTCTGGTTTGCCGTGATGATTGGTTTTTTCTTGCTTGCCATTCACTCCCGAAAAAATAAGAGATAACAATCCAAACGAGAGCAATTATGGATTTTCCGAGATTCAAGAGAATGTCTACGGCAGCATTGATCACGATCCTCGCTGTGTGCTGCTTGATCTCACTGTATGTCTTTTCAAGATTTACCGTTGACGACGCTTTCATATCGTGGCGCTACGGAAAGAATCTAGTGGACTTTGGCGTTTGGAACTACAACCCAACAATGCTCGACGCTACGCAAGCCTACACCAGTCCTATCTTTGCGGTGTTAGCAATCCTTCCGAATTATATAGGGATGGATGTTGTTTTATTCTTTAAATTAACCTCAACACTAACCCTTATAGCCTTCCTCCTCTGGATTTATAAAGCCACGCACGGGGCCATCATCTTACCTCTTGCTCTCGTGGGGTTGCCCGCGACAGTAGCGCATATTTATGGGGGCCTTGAAACATTTTGGTTCGTGATCCTCGTGGCGACTCTTTTGATTGCTCTCTACGAAGCAAGAGTTAAGTACGCCGTTGCGATTTCGATACTGCTGTTCTTGGTGAGACCAGAGACTTGGCTGTTCGTATTTCTTGTGCCGCTATATTTCTTTATTAATGAGCCGCAAACGAGCCTTCGCGATGTCTTTCTGGCGCCCGCCCAGTATTTCAAGAATTTTCGATTCCGGCCGCTTAGTGGCGCGGGTGTTCTTATCGCGCTTTCCATCCCCCTCCTTTTGTACTTTGCATTTCACAAAGTCCATTTCGGAAGCGCGCTACCGAACACTTTCTACGTTAAATCCGGAGCTCCACTGAGCATCGCGAATTTAGTAAAATTTGGTTTATTCCTATTGCCGATTGCATGCCTGTTAATCTTGAGTCGACTCAAGCTTGCCTTTTTCATGGCCGCATTTTTTGGCGCAATGGTTCTTAGCTACTCTACATCCAACCTCCAGATGGACTATGCCGGCCGGTTTGCATTTCATATTTTCGCGCCAATTTATATATTCTTTTGCTGGCTTGCGGCAAGAACAAACGGCAGATTTCTCATTTCAACTGACGCCCAGCCTACACAATTAATTCGACTGCGCTTTCAGACTGCAATCAACTTAATGTGTTTATTGTTTTTGGGATGCTTTGCGCTGATTAGCGACAATACATCTGCGCATCTTTCAACCTATTATCCGCGGGCTCTTCTATCGCATGCGGAGCTAGGGAAAACCCTGAATTTAATTTCTGAAAAATATAGAATCAGATCTTTTTCGATCGGCGATGCCGGAATGGCCGCGTATCATTCGAAGATAAACAGCTTGGATAATGTAGGCTTGGGTAGCGGCGCAGTGGCGCGTGGCGGTGTTTCCGGGCAACTACTGGATCTATACGGAATCGACGTGGTGGCGTTCCACGCTAGACCAGAGAAGATTCTACTTGAAGATCACCACCAGCAAACGATTTACGATTGGGCTGTCTCGCAAGGCTTTATTGAGCTTTGCGATATATACTGGCAAAAGGATTACACGCTCCGAATATTTTCTCGGAAACCCATCGAGGAGATTTCTCAAATATGCAATAGTTCCTTTTTGGCTAACTCGCGAAGCAACAGGCAAATGCTTGCGGACAACATAATTACCCCGCCGTGGAGTTTCTGGAGGGAGTAACATTCTTGCGATCGCAGCGAGTCGCAACTGGCGCACGGGACGGCATCGCCGCCTATTGCCACCCTGACAACAAGGTCAGCCTCGGCCTCGTGGAGGGTCTCAACAACAAGATCCGCGTCATCCAACGCAGCGCATACGGCTACCGTGACGAGGCGCATCTCAAGCTCAAGATCTGCCGTCTTTGCCCAGGATGGACACGCGCACCACGCCTCGCAGCACGCCGTACCAGGCATCGGGCGTCCCGCCCCGACGCAACAGCGTTTCCCCGGACTGCAAGTGCAGCCGGATGGAGCCGGCCACCATGCGTACGCGCAGATCCTGCGGCAGTGCGGCGAACCAGGCGTTGACGGTCAATGCCTCGAGCAATGCGGGCATGCCGTGGGTCATGGATGAGCGCCTGAAACGTAAAGAAGGCGACAGTCCGGCCGTCGGACCGGACTATATCGTTCGACCTGCAATACCGCCCGGAGACCGCAGCATGAATGTCATTACCTCCCTCAAAGACAAGGTCGGCGCCGAAGAATGGCAGCTGCGCGTCGATCTGGCCGCCGCCTACCGGCTGGTGGCGCTGTACGGCTGGAGCGACCTGGTCTTCACCCATATCAGCGCCCGCATCCCCGGTCCCGAGCACCACTTCCTCATCAACCCCTACGGGCTGATGTTCGACGAGATCACCGCATCGAGCCTGGTCAAGGTGGACCAGCAGTGCAACAAGCTCATCGACAGTCCATTTCCGGTCAACCCGGCCGGCTTCACCATCCATAGCTGCATCCACGACGGCCGCCCCGACGTAGGCTGCGTGCTGCATACCCACACGCGCGCCGGCGTGGCGGTGAGCGCGCAACGCTGCGGCCTGCTGCCGATCAGCCAGCAGAGCACCTTCGTGATTCCGCAACTGGCCTACCACGACTACGAGGGCGTGGCGCTGCGCGACGACGAGAAGCCGCGCCTGCAGAAGGATCTGGGCCAAAGCACCTACCTGATGCTGCGCAACCACGGCCTACTCACCGTCGGCCCGAGCGTGGCCGAAGCCTTCCTGGCCATGTACACGTTCGAGGCCGCCTGCCAGATCCAGATCAGCGCACAGGCCGGCGGCGAGCTGGTGCAGGTCGATCCGAAGATCATGGAAACCATGCCGCAGGTGATCCAGATGGTGACCAAGGGGCAAGGCGCCGGGATAGCCTGGCCGGCGCTGTTGCGCCGGCTGGATCGGCAGTCGCCGGGATATGACCAGTGAAGGAGGGGCTGCCCGGCATCGCGCTGGAGGATTGGCTGGCCCGCAGCCGGGAACTGCGCTTCGGCGCGCATGCGATCCGCTACTGGGAGGCCGGAGACTCCGCCGCCGCACCGCTGCTGCTGATCCACGGCTTTCCCACCGCCAGCTGGGACTGGCACTACCTGTGGCAACCGTTGGCCCGGCGATACCGCGTGATCGCCTGCGACATGCTGGGTTTCGGCTATTCCGCCAAGCCGCGCGGCCATGCCTACCGCCTGCTGGAACAGGCCGATCTGCAACAGGCGCTGCTGGCCCATGCAGGTGAACGCCGCCCGGTGCATGTGCTGGCACACGACTACGGTGACAGCGTGGCGCAGGAACTGCTGTCCCGGCACGAGGAAGGACGCCTCCGGCTGGCCAGCTGCGTGTTCCTCAACGGCGGCCTGTTTCCCGAAACACACCGTCCGGTGCTGGCGCAGAAGCTGCTGCTCGGCCCGTTGGGCGCGCTGATCGGCCGGCAGTTCAGCCGACGCGCGCTGGCCGCCAATTTCGCACGCCTGTTTGGGCCGGAGACCCCGCCAGACGCCGCGGAACTGGATGCCTTCTGGCAACTGATCGCGCACGACGGCGGCCCGCGCGTAATGCATCGGCTGATACGCTACATCCCCGAACGCCGGGAGCAGCGGGCTCGCTGGGTCGCAGCGATGCAGGCCACCCGCGTGCCCCTGCGCGTGATCGACGGCGAGGCCGATCCGGTTTCGGGCGCGCACATGGTGGCGCGTTACCGCGAACTGATCGCCGATGCCGACTGCGTGCTGCTCGACGGAATCGGCCACTACCCGCAGATTGAGGCCCCGCTGCAGGTGCTGACGCACTACCTGCAGTTCCGCCACGCCGTCGAGAAACAGGACCCGTGAGGACGCCCCTCCACGGCGGCGCGATTTCCGGAGTCCTTCCCGCGACCACGCCGGCGCGGAAGTGCACGGCAAGCCGGAGACGCCTGCGCGGGAACTGCGCCCCGCTCCGAAAATGCCTTGTCGACCTGCGCACAAGTAGCACTTGTGCAAATTCGGGCATCCGGCGAAAGCGCAGCCGCACCGGACGACTGCAGCAGTGCGGTTACGGCACGTACGGCGTGTCGAATTCCGCCCAGCGCCCGTTGGGCTGCAGTCCGGTGCCGGGATTCTCGCTGATGTTCTGCTGCGAACGGAGCTCCGTCGCAGCGGCGGCAGACGCTTCCAACGCTCCCACCAGCGCATTGATCCGCGCATCCTCCTGCCCTTCCAACTGCGCGATCCAGGTCCGCATGAAACGTACGGCCCGCATCACCTCGTTGCGGTCGTAGATGGAACCGCTGACGCGCACGTCCTCCTCGACCAGGTAGATCCAAATGCGCGCGAAGTTGGCGAACATCCGCGCGTGCACCGGATAGCGCGGGTCGTTCCGCGGCGGCGGGCTGAAATTGTCCCGCAGCTGCTTGAACGAGAAAGTCCGCACGCTGGCGATCTTGCCGGTGCCCTGGCGAAAACCCGGCGCGTTCACCCAGTCGCTCGCGGCGCTCTTTTCGACCGCCATCTTGGCCACCACGAACGCATGGTGGACGTCGTAGTAAGGCAGGAGCACGCTCTCCAGATAGTCGCCGATGAAGGTCGCGAAACTGTCGCCTTCGTACAGCAGCGCTGGGTCCGCGAGCCAGCTCATCACGAACCAGCTCTGCTGGAACACTTCGCTCTGCTTGATCCGCGCCTCCCGCGGCGTCGGGATGTTGTGAACGGTTTCGTCCACGACCGGCGGCAGCAGGGTGCAGGGATGGTTGGTCTCGTTGCACGCCGTCGCCGCGGGACGCTGCAGCGGCGCGATCCGCAGCAGGTCGCCGGCTTCCCAGACCGGGTTGCGCGCAACCACGATGTCGAGATGATCCCGGTACTGGGCTTGCGGCTGGGCGGAGCGCAGGTCCGCGAGGAAGTCCGGGTACTTCAGGTCCCTGCGCCGCAGCAGGTGCCCGAAGAACTGCAGCGACCGGTACTTCTGACGCATCCAGTGGCAGGCTCTTGCATAGTCGTCGATGTTCGCGCCAGCCAGGTCCGGGTCGCACGTGGTGTGCGTGGAGACCGCGTCGTAGTACGCCCACAGGTTCGCATCCGTGGGGTCGGCGATGTATGCATCCACCAGCGCGTAGAAAGCGCCGCCCATGCCGCTGTTCGGCGTGCTGGCGATGTCCGGGAACCATTCGAAGACGCTCTTGTGGGTTTCCCCGTAGAAGCCGTCTTCGCTGAACAGATCGAACGGGATGCCCAGCTTGAGCCGCCGCAGGTTGACGGCGTGCAATTCGTCGTAGGCCTGATGCGCCTTGGGCAGGCTGTCCACCGTGCCGGTGGCCCAGAGCAGATGCAGATCGTTGACGAGATGATCGGTGAACGCCTGGTCTCGTTCGCGCTGTCCGGTGCTGTCCCATACGGGCAAGCCGGGCGTGATTTCGTGGAACGGCTCGAAACCGGGCTGTAGCGGCCTCAGCGCCGTGGGATGGAACAATGCCGTCAGCTCGAACTTCTGGCGGACGGCATGCACCAGATTCACCACGGCCTCTGCCCGCTGCGGATCGATGTGCGTCGCGGACCGCCGCCGTATGCTGTCGTCCGAAAAGCCTCCCATCGCCAGATCCAGTGCATCGGGAAGATGGCATCCCGAGCAGGAGCCGCGCGCTCCGTGGAAGCGCCAGGCCGCCATTCCGGCCTGGATGGCTTGCGCCAGCTCGCCCGCGCTCATCGGATGGCCGGGATCGTAGGCCGGACCGCAGCGCGGGTCAGCCGCTGTGCACAGGACGCTGGACGGCGGATTGAACGGCAAGTCTCCGAGTTGGAAGCCGCTCGCGAAAATCGATTGCGCCCCGGCAAACGCGGCATAGACGAGAAGAAGCCCGGCTACGGCAAATCGCCCCGGCATACCTGGCCCTCGTGCGGATTTCATTTGGCTGCTCCGGCTGGTGCGTCGCGCTGGATTGGAGTCGAGCGCCTCGGAAAATCCGAACCCGCCGGCCTGGGGCCACCTGCCCCGCGACGAGGCCGTTCCGGTACCGATCTGCCCGCCATCACCGTAGGCTAGCGAGAAGCCGGCCTCCGACTATCAGCCCCGGCGCCGCCCGCATCCGCTATTGCGATGCCGATCACGCTTCGTCCAGAGCGCTTGCCCGCCGCTCTCCACGGGCGCGGCGGGCGGATCCGGGCAATCGACCGGCCTCGGCATCCGTCCCGGCTGACTGGAGCCCCGGCGACGGCGTGAATTCCCGGCACCCGCACCATCCGTCCGCAGCCAGCCGTCCGCGGTTGGCTTGTCATTGTCGGCTATCCTTCGGCTTCCGCTGTCTCCACGCGAATGATCCCGCGCGGCGCTGTTTCGCGATCCCTCGTTCGGTTGCTGTCGCCGCAGCGACTGCGGCCACGCCGGCTTTTCCGGCTGCCGCAGGTTCCCGACCACCCATCGCGAATTTTCCCGACGCTCTTTCATGAAGACTTTCGCCCTGTTCTCTTTCACCGCCCTCGCCGGATCCGCCGGCACCGCGGCGCTCCATGCCGAGCCCTGGCAACCGCTGGGTCCCGAAGGCGGCCATGTCGCCGCGTTGCTGGCTACGCCGTCGAACGGCAATACGCGCGTGCTCGCGCTGACTTCGGGCGGATTGTTCAAGTCCGACGATGCCGGCCGCAGCTGGCAGGAGTCCGGCCACGGGCTCGAGTTCGACGTCACGAGCTATGCCGTGATCGCGCGCTATGCCATCTGGCTGCAGCGGCATTACCTGTTCGACGGCGTCGGTCGGCTGATGCGCAGCGAAGACAATGGCGACAACTGGACGGCGACCGGGTTTCGCCTGCCGCCGAACCAGTCGGCCGAAGCGCTCGCGGTGACGCCGAACGGCGTCGTCTATTCCACGTATCTCGGCACGTTCCGCAGCAGTGACGGCGGCGTGACGTTTGCGCCGGTACAGGGCCTGCCGACGGATCGGCCCGTCACGGCGTTCTCGTTCGATTCCAACAGCCTGCAGCTGCTCGCCGGCGTTCGCTATCGCGCCCCTGGCGAACCGGCGATCTACACCAGCAGCGACGGGGGCGCGACCTGGACGCCGCTGTTCGCGCCGAACAGTTTCGACGGCGTGACCGACCTGCACCAGCTCGGCGCGGGCCGCCTGGCTGCGTCGCTGGACGGGCGCATCTACATCAGCGACGACGCTGGCGCGAACTGGTCGCTGCGCTTCGACCTGCAGGGCGCGCGCATCGTGCAGACGCGTTCCGGCGGCGGCGACCTCGTCACGATGAACGGACGGCAGTGCTACCGCAGCAGCGATCAGTTCGTGACGAGCACGCCGTGCTCCGACGGCCTGCCGTTCTGGCCCTACGGCGGCTACGACTTCAATGCGCTGGTCTCGGTCGCCGACGGCGCCGGCTATCGCGTGCTTGCGACCGCGCGCGAGCGCGGCGTCATCGCGCTGCAGGATTCGGCATCGGTTTGGACCACGAGCAGCGCTGGCCTGCGTGCGGAATCGCGCCGCGGCCTGGTGCTGTGGCCGAACCAGCCGGGTCGGCTGCTGGCCGGCCGGCCGCGCCAGGACAGCTACACCTCGGCCATGGCCGCCAGCAGCGACGGAGGCGCGACCTGGCAGCAGAACTTCGTCGAGCAGGCGGCCTGGATCCGCACGATCGCGCTGGACCCGACCACGGTAGGCGGCGCCACGGCAACGCTGTATGCCGCCGGCGCCACGGCCAGCGTCGTCGGCCAGAGCCATCGCAACAGCGGCATCTTCAAGAGCACCGACGGCGGCACCCGTTGGACGCCGCTCGATGACGGCATACCGCCGTATACGACGCCTCCCTACAACGGCGTGCGCCTGAGCAGCGTGCGCAAGATGCTGCTCGATCCACGCTCCTGTACCGCACCGCCGGCGCAGGGCGCCTGCGCGAGCGGTCCGTTGAACACCGTCTTCGCGTTGACCGGTGGATCCGGCACCGACCAGAGCTTTCGCGTCATCCGCAGCACCCAGGCCGGCGCCGCCTGGATGCCGGTCGGCGCAGACCTGCCGACCTACCTCTACGACGGCAATCTGACGCAAAGCGTGTTGCCGGTCGACATCGAAATCGACCGTACCGGCACGCTGTATCTCTCGTTGTTCGGCGACTACTACACCGACGACGGCACGCCATTCACGCCGACCATCGTCAGCGGCGTATTCCGCAGCGACGACGGCGGCCTGACCTGGACGCCGCGCAATGCCGGACTGCCGCACTACGGCGCCTCGGAAACGACGACGCGCGACGTGTTCGCGCTGGCCGCGCATCCGCGCCGCGCCGGCGTGCTGTGGGCATCGACCGTGGAGCCGGGCCAGTCTTCACGCATCCATTTCAGCGACGACGACGGCGCGAACTGGAAGAACATCGGCACCGCGCTGGACGGCTGCGACGTGCGCGATCTGCAGGTCGACACGGCCGCACCGCAGGTCGTCTACGCGGCCGGCATCTCGGTCGGCGGCGGCAAGGGCTGCGTCTGGCGCAGCGAGGACGGCGGGCTCAACTGGGATTCGATCGGCGCCGGCCTGCCGGTGCACGGCGCCTACGATCTGCGCCAGGATCCGAACGACCGGCGCCGGCTCGTCGTCACCACGACCAGCGGCGTCTGGCAGGCGCTGCTGCCGTCGGACCGCATCTTCGACGACCGCGAGAACTGAGCTCGATGCCGCGCAGCGACCGCGCGCCGCATTTCGATCGACGGGAACGCTGCGGCGGTCGACACCGTGCCGCCGCGGCATGCACCTAGGCGTCCGGCGTCCCGGCCGCGGGCGGCAACCGGATCCGACAATGGCGTCCGTCCCCGTCCACCGTCTGCTCGACCTGCCAGCCCAGATGCGCGATGAAACGCCCGAGCAGGGTCGGCGGCGCGCCGGAATCGCTCGCCGCGACAGGCGTCGGCGTGGCAGCCTCGGCGCCGGCGGCGGCGAACGCGAGCGCTATCCATCCGTCGCCGGCGCGCAAGGCCAACCGGCCTGCACCCGGCGGCGGTGCTAGCCGGCGCAGCAGGCCCCGCAGCACGAGCAGCGCCTCGGCGCGAGGCAAGCACAGCGTGCCGTCGGCGTCGATCGCCAGCTGCAGATCACCCGGGTCCGTCGCCGCACGCCAGGACGCGGCCGCGTCGGCCAGTAGCTGCGCCGCGTCGACGCGTTCGGCGTGATAGACGCTGCGCCGCGCGAGGCCGAGCAGCACGGCGATCAGATCGGTCAGTTCGCCGACGCCGCGCTCCAGTCGCACGAGACGGCGGCGCTGGCCCGCGTCGGCGGCCGGATCGTCGAGCAGCACTTCGGCCGCGCCCTGCACCACGGCGATCGGCGTGCGCAGCTCGTGGCTCGCATCGGCGAAGAACGCGCGCTCGGCGGCGTCGGCCGCGACCAGACGCGCCTGGTAGGCGTCGATCGCACGCGCGAGACGGCCGAGCTCGTCGCCGCCGACGAGACCGGCGAGCTGCGTCGGCAGCGGCCGCACCGGCAATGCGTCGACCGCGTCGGCCAGATGCTTGACCGGTGCGATCGTGCGGCCGGCCAGCATCCAGCCGGCCCAGCCGCTCAGCGCCGTGCCGAGCAGGACGACGGCGACCATGAAACCGACGAGATGGCGCTCCAGCGCTTCTATCGGCCCTATGTCGATGACGAAGTACAGGCGTCCGGCGTCGGTGTCGAAAACGCCGGCGTGGCGATCGCCGTCATGGAGCTCGTAGACGCCCGGCGCGAGCGCGGCGAGCTCGGACGGCACGGCGCCGCTGCCGTCGGCGCGCCGCAGATAGCCGCTGAGCTGGCCGGCCCGGGGCAGCGCCGCCTGCGGATCGGCGCGCAGGCGCGCGGCGAATTCCTCGGCCTGGCCCTCAAGGACCTCGGCCAGGACGATGTACTCGTAGTCCTCGGTCAGATACGTGGTCGCGAACGCGAACATCAGGCTCAGGCAGAACCCCAGGATCCCGTAGGCCAGCGCGACGCGCCGGCGCAGCGGCAGCCGCGCCAACATCAGCGCGCCTCCAGGCGATAGCCGACACCGTGCACGCTGTGAATCAGGGTCTGCGCGAACGGCTTGTCGACGAGCTTGCGCAGCTCGTAGACGTGGGTGTGCAGCGCGGCCTGGTCGCCGCCCTCCTCGCCCCAGACCGCATTGATCAGCTCCGCATGCGGAATGACCTGCGGCGAACGCCGCATCAGCAGCTCGAGAATGACCGACTGGGCCCGCGTCAGCGCGACGCCGACGCCCCGCCGCGTCGCGCGCAAGGTGGCCGGGTCGTAGTGCAGGTCGGCGACGACGAGCGAACCGCCGGGAGGGCGGCCGCGGCGGAACACGGCGCGGATGCGCGCCTCGAGCTCCTTCATCGCGAACGGCTTGACCAGGTAGTCGTCGGCACCCTCGGCGAAGCCGCGCAGCTTGTCGTCCAGCGTGTCGCGCGCGGTCAGCATCAGGATCGGCGTCGCGCTGCCGCTCTCGCGCAGCCGCCGGCACAGTTCCAGACCGTCCAGGCGCGGCAGGCCGAGGTCGAGCACGATGACGTCGAAGCGGCCGCGCAGCGCCGCGGCGAGCCCGGTTTCGCCGTCGGCGGCATGGTCGATGCGGTAGCCGCGGCGTTCCAGGAAGTCCCAGATGTTGGCGGCGATGTCGTGCTGGTCTTCGATCAGCAACACGCTGCGAGGCAGGTTCATGCGCGGGAAACAGGCAAAAAGACGGCGCTAGCTTGCCGCAAAACCTCGCTCTTAACGCCGTTCTGAGAATCGCCTGAGCCCGCATTACGCCCGGGTTGCGAGCCTGTGACGACGCCCGCCGCCATCCGGCGGCCTCCAGCCCATCGCCGAGGTTCTCCTTGCCGTCGCCGTCTTCCGTCTGGCCGCGCTTCCGTCCGCTGGCCTGGTTCGTCGTGCTGTTCCTGACCGTCGCCGCACTGACCCGCGCGGCCCTGCTCGTCGCGACCGGCGACGGCGTGCCCGCCACCGCGGCGAACACGCTGTACATCTTCGGCGTCGGCCTGGTCTACGACCTCGTCACCGCGATCTATTTCGCCTGGCCGCTGGTGCTCTGGCTCTGGCTGATGCCGCAGCGCTGGCATGAAGGCCGCTGGGGACGCCGGGCATTCGCCGTGCTCTGCCTCGCGCTGGTCTACCTGCTGCTATTCGTCGCGGCCGCCGAATGGGTGTTCTGGGACGAGTTCCAGACCCGCTTCAATTTCATCGCCGTGGACTATCTGGTCTACACGAACGAAGTCATCGGCAACATCCGCGAGTCGTATCCGGTCGGCCTGCTGCTGGCCGGACTGCTCGCGGCGAGTTTTGCGCTGTCCTGGCCGGGTCGCCGCTGGCGCCGCTCGCCCGACACGACCTCGACGTTCGCCGGCCGCAGCCTGGTCGCGCTGGGCTGGCTGATCGCGACGGTCCTGGTCAGCGCCGGTCTGCGCAGCGACCTCAAGGAACGCAGCGACAACACCTATGTGAACCAGCTCGCCGGCAACGGCATCTACGAGTTCTTCGCCGCGGCCCGCGCGAGCGAGCTGTCGTATCCGCGCTTTTACCGCAGCCTCGCACCGGACGTGGCCTTCGGCCGGCTGCGCCGCCTGCTGCAGACACCCGACGCGCGCTTCGTCAGCGACGATCCGCTGGACATCACGCGCGACATCGCCGCCGACAAGCCCGAGCAGCATCTGAACGTCGTGCTCATCAGCATCGAGAGCCTGTCGGCATTCTTCTCCGGCGCGTACGGCGGCAACCCGAGCTTCACGCCGGAGCTGGACCGGCTGAGCCGGGACAGCCTGATGTTCACGCGCCTGTATGCCTCGGGCACGCGCACGGTGCGCGGCCTCGAGGCGCTTTCGCTGTCGCTGCCGCCGACGCCGGGCGAATCCATCGTCAAGCGTCCGCGCAACGAAAACCTGTTCACGCTGGCCAGCGTGTTCAACGCGAAAGGCTATGCGTCGGAGTTCCTCTACGGCGGCTACGGCGCGTTCGACAACATGAACTACTTCTTCGGCAACAACGGCTATCTCGTGCGCGACCGCGGCGCGATCGCGCCGGAACGCATCCACCAGGCCAACATCTGGGGCGTCGCCGACGAGGACCTGTACACGCTCGCGCTCGAGGAGTTCGATCGCCTGCACGCGGCCGGCAAGCCGTTCTTCGCGCATCTCATGACGACGTCGAACCACAGGCCGTACACGTTCCCGACCGGCCGCGTGAATGCGCCGCAGGGCGCCCGCGAAAGCGCGGTGCTGTATACCGACTGGGCCATAGGCGATCTGCTGAAGCGCGCGCGCGACAAGCCCTGGTTCGACGACACGGTCTTCGTGATCACGGCCGACCACTGCGCGTCGTCGGGCGGCATCGCGAGCCTGCCGGTGTTCCGCTACCACATTCCGCTGTGGATCTATTCGCCCAGACACGTGGCGCCCGGACGCATGGACCGGCTCATGAGCCAGATCGACATCGGTCCCACCGTGCTCGGCCTGCTCGGCATGAACTACCGCAGCCGCTTCTACGGCGCCGACGTCTTCCGCCTCGAACCGGGCCGCGAACGTGCGTTCGTCGGCAACTATCAGCGGCTGGGCTATCTGCGCGAGGACCGTCTCGTCGAGCTCGCGCCGCGGCGCAAGCTGCAGAGCGTGAAGCCGGACTTCGAAAAGAACGGCCTGCAGCCGGAACTGCCGCCCGACGACGCATTGGCCGACGACGCGATCGCCTACTACCAGAGCGCGAGCTACCTGTTCAGCCATGGCCTGCTCGCGGCCGAGCGTGCGGCGGCGCCGCCGGCATTGGCGCCGGCGGCGAAAACGACTGCCGCACGCTGAGCCGACGGCTCCGCCCGGCCGGAGGCCCCTGCGATTTGCCGGCCGTTAGTCGCTTGTACTAACATCCGGCGACCCATCCAGGAGCCGGCCATGAGCAGCCCCAAGAATCCGCGCACGGCGCGCCTCGGCCTGCGCGCCACGCCCGAGCAGGAGGCCATGCTGCGCCGGGCCGCCGAAGTCGCGCAGAAGTCGCTGACCGACTTCATCCTCGACAGCGCCTGCCTCGCCGCCGAACAGACCCTGATCGACCAACGCCTGTTCTTCGTCCCGTCCGAACGCTACGACGCGTTCCTCGACCTGCTCGACACGCCGATCGAGGAAACGCCGGCGCTGCGCACGCTCTACACGCGCAAGGCGCCGTGGGCGTGAACGTCGAGTTCGCGGCGCCGACCTTGCTGACTGCCGCACACGACCTCGACGCGTTCGACTGCGGCAAGCCCGCGCTGAACCACTGGCTGCAACGCCACGCGCGGCAGGCGCAGGGCAGCGGCTCGGCCAAGACGTTCGTGACGGCTTCCGCCGACGGCCAGGTGCTCGGCTATTTCAGCCTCACGGTCGGCCAGGTCGACACCCTCGATGCGCCCGAACGCGTGCGCAAGGGCATGGGCCACTACCCGATACCGGTCATGATCCTGGCGCGCCTCGCCGTCGCACTGAAGGCGCAGGGTTGCGGCGTCGGCAGCGGGCTGCTGCAGGACGCCGTCACGCGCACCCTGGCGATCGCCGAGCTGGCCGGCATACGTGCGCTGCTGACGCATCCGATCGACGCCGCCGCGGCCGAGTTCTATCGCCGCCATGGTTTCATCGCCTCGCCGCTGCACGAACGCCAGCTGCTGTTGCTGCTCAAGGACGCGCGGCGCGTGCGGGAACGCCTGCATCAGGTGCTGCACGAAGACGCGGCCGAAGCCGGCTGAACGGACCGTGCAGCGGCGGACGCGGCTGCCTCCGGGCACGCGAACGCGGATCACGAACGTCGGACTGCGAACGCAAGAAGCGGATGGTCATCGCCGACGCCGGCGCCTAAGCTGCCGGGTCTGCCGCCGCTACGGATCGCCGATGCCGACTCCCGCTCCCGCCTCCTCGCCGCCCGCCGCCGGAACGCCGGCGCAGCGCGTCGCCGCACTCGACTGGCCGCGACTGCAGGCCGAGCTTGACGCCGAAGGCCATGCCGTGATCCCGCAGCTGCTGCCGGCCGAGGACTGCACGGCGCTCGCGCGCAGCTATGCCGACGCGAACCGTTTCCGCCGCCGCGTCATCATGGCCCGCCACGGTTTCGGCCGCGGCGAATACCAGTATTTCGAGTATCCGCTGCCGCCGCTCGTGCAGACCCTGCGCGAAGCGTTCTATGCCGCGCTCGCGCCGCTCGCGAACCGCTGGCAGGCCGCGCTGGATCTGCCGGCGCGCTTTCCCGACACGCAGGCGGAGTTTCTCGCCCGCTGCGAGGCGGCGGGCCAGTCCCAGCCCACGCCGCTGCTGCTGCGCTACGGCGCCGGCGACTACAACTGCCTGCATCAGGATCTTTACGGCGAGCACGTGTTCCCGCTGCAGGCCGCCGTACTGCTGTCGCAGCCCGGCCGCGATTTCGACGGCGGCGAATTCGTGCTGACCGAGCGCCGGCCGCGGCTGCAGTCGCGCGTGGCCGTGGTGCCGCTGCAGCAGGGCGACGCCGTCGTCTTCGCGGTGAATCAGCGCCCGGTCCAGGGCCAGCGCGGCATCGCGCGCGCCGAACTGCGCCACGGCGTCAGCCGCCTGCGCGCAGGCCGGCGCTTCACGCTCGGACTGATCTTTCACGACGCGTCCTGAGCGGCGCGGAACGGCCGCCCTGCTCCGCCGCGAGCGGCCGGTCGGTACGGAGTGATGTGGTCGCGAGCGACGGCGGCTCAGGACTTCGGTTCTTGCGGCTCCGCTTCGTCGCCGGCCGGCGACGGCAGATACCGCCGTTCGATCAGACCGAGCACGCCGAGCACGAGCAGGGTCAGCAAGGTGACGGCCAGCGACAGCAGATAGAAACCGAAGCCGACCGCGACGCCGACGATCGCGACCATCAGCAGCGAAGCGGCCGTCGTGATGCCGGCCACGCCGTTGCCCGAGCGTGCCGCGAAAATCGTGCCGGCGCCGATGAAGGCGACGCCGGAAACCACGGCTTCGACGAGGCGCAACGGATCGATGACCACGGACGAACTGCGGTAGCGCACGTCGGCCATCAGCAGCTCGCCGATCTCGATCAGCAACGTCGCCGCCGCGGCGACGAGCATGTGCGTGCGGAATCCGGCCGGCCGGTTCTTGAGCTCGCGCTCGTAGCCGACGAGCCCGCCGAGCAGCATCGCGTACGCGGTGCCGGCCACTACCCACCACTGGTCGATGATCGTCATGCGCCCGACGTTGCCGGCCGCCCCGTCAAGCGAACGTCAAGCGCCCGCCGCACGTCACGACGGCGCGCGGCTTCCGCTGCAGTGGCGCGGCAGGGTCAGCTCGAACACGGTCCTGCCGTCCTCGCAGCGCGCCTCGATCTCGCCGTCGTGCGCGTCGACGATCTGCTTGACGATGTACAGCCCCAGTCCGAGCCCGTCGCCGCGGCCGCGGTAGCGGCCTTCGCGGAACGGCGTGAACAAGGTCGGCAGCACGTCCTCGGGAATCGTGCCGACGTTGCTGACGCGCAGCACGATGCGATCCGGCGCATGTCCGTCGAGCGCGATGCCGACCGGGCTGTCGGGTTCGCCGTGTTCGATCGCGTTGCCGATCAGGTTGCTCAGCGCCTGCTCGATGCGGTCGCCGTCCCACAGCCCGCGCAGATTGCCGCCGAGCTCCAGCTGCAGTTCGCGGCGCGGCGTCATGATGTCGCGCTCGGCCTTGATCCGCGTCGCGACGATGCCGAGATCGGCTTCCTCGACGTTGATCGCGATGCCGCCGGCCAGCCGCGCGCGCGCGAGATCGAGCAGGTCGGCGATCATGCGGTTCATGCGCCAGCCGGTCTGCACGATCAGATCGGCACTGTTGCGCGTGGACGGATCGGGCGAGCGCTGCAGGATGGAGCCGGCGAAGATCACCGCGCTCAGCGGATTGCGCAGATCGTGTCCGAGTACGGCGACGAACATCTCGTTGAGCTGCAAGGTACGCGTGCGCTGTTCGAGCTCGTGGGCGAGCTGGCGCCGCTGCCGGTACAGCTCGAAGAACACCTCGGCCTTGCTGCGCAGGACGAACGGTTCGATCGGCTTGTGCAGGAAGTCCACGGCGCCGGAGCCGTAGCCCTTGAACTGGCGCCGCGCGTCGCTGAAGCCCGCGGTCAGGAAAATGATCGGCACGTGACGCGTGCGTTCGCTGCCGCGCATGAGCTCGGCCAGCTCGAAGCCGTCCATCTGCGGCATCTGCACGTCGAGCAGCGCGAGCGCGACGTCGTGCTTGAGCAGCAGTTCCAGCGCCTCGGCGCCGGAATGCGCGCAAAGCAGCTCCACGCATTCGCCCTGCAGCAGCGCCGACAGCGCGAGCAGGTTTTCTTCGAGATCGTCGACGATCAGGCACTTGACCGGCTCGTCGGGACGGTAGGCCGGCGGCGCATCGATGCGTTTCATGCGCAGGCCTCGCATGGCAGCGCTTGGAATAGGCTCATGATTTCTTCCAGGGTCAGTACGTGGTCGGGTGTCATGCAGGCGAGTGCGGCCTCGGGCATCTGCGGCATGCGCGCGTCTGCGGGTTGCTGCACCACGGTCACGCCGCCGGCGCGCTGCACGGCCTGCAGGCCGCTCGCGCCGTCGCTGCCGGCGCCGGTCAGCAGCACGCCGAGCAGGCGCGGACCGTAGACGGCCGCCGCCGATTCGAACAGTACGGACACCGACGGGCGCGAGTGCTCCACGGGCGGGTCCATCGACAGGGCGAGCTGCGGTCCGTCGTCGACGAGCAGGTGGTAGTCCGGCGGCGCGAAGTAGATGCTGCCGGGCAGGACGGGATCCTTGTCCTGCACGTCGCGCACCGGCAGCCGGCAGCGCGGCGCGAAGATCTCGGCCAGCAGGCTCGATCGCTCGCGCGGCAGATGCAGCACGGCGAACACGCTGACGGCCGACTCGCCGCCGAGCGCCGGCAGCAGCTGCAGCAGCGCCTCCACGCCGCCCGTGGACGCACCGATCGCGACGGCGGCAACGGGCCGGCCCGGCATCGGCGCGGCCATCAGCCGTCCACCTTGCGATAGATGCGGTCTTCGCGCGCGAACTCGGCGAAGGCGTCCGCATGGCTGGAGAAGCGCAGCGACTCGCGCAGGCCGATGCCGAGAAAACCCTTGCGGCACAGCGCCTCGTAGAACAGGTCGAGCGCGCGGCTCTGCAGCTCGCGGTCGAAATAGATCAGCACGTTGCGGCAGGACACCAGCTGCACCTCGGCGAACACGCTGTCGGTGGCCAGGCTGTGGTCGGAGAACACGATGTGCCGGCGCAGGCGCTTGTCGAAGATCACGCGGTCGTAGGCCGCCGAGTAATAGTCCGACAGCGACGAATGCCCGCCCGAGCGGCGATGGTTGGCCGTGAAGTCGGGCACCTTGGCCGCGTCGTAGACGCCGGCCTCGGCGCGACGCAGCGCGTTCGGATTGATGTCGGTCGCATAGATCAGACTGCGTTCGAGCAGGCCTTCCTCGCGCAGCAGTATCGCCATCGAATAGGCTTCCTCGCCCGTGCTGCAGCCGGCGATCCAGATCTTCAGCGACGGATAGGTGCGCAGCAGCGGCACGACTTTCTCGCGCAGCGCGCGGAAGTAGCCGGGATCGCGGAACAGGTCGCTGACCTGCACGGTCAGGTACTCGAGCAGCTCGGTGAACACGTCCGCCTCGCGCAGCAGGCGCCCCTGCAGCTCCGACAGGCTGCGGCAGCCGAAATGCGCCATCGCCGCGCTCATGCGCCGGCGCAGCGACGCGCGCGCGTAATGGCGGAAGTCGTAGTGGTAGACGTGGTAGATCGCCTCGACCAGGAGCCTGAGCTCGACATCTTCGGCGGACGGCGGCGCGGCGTTCATCGCGGCATCCAGACCCGGATCAGCGACAGCAGGCGGTCCACGTCCAGCGGCTTGGCGATGTAGTCGTTGGCGCCGGCGGCCAGGCATTTTTCCTGGTCGTCCCGCATTGCCTTGGCGGTCAGCGCGATGATCGGCAGGCGCCGCCATTCGGGCCGCGCCCGGATTTCGCGCATGGCCGCATAGCCGTCCATTTCCGGCATCATGATGTCCATCAGCACGAGGTCGATGGCCGCGTCGGTGCTGCCCTCGCTGCGCGCGAGCGCCTCCAGCGCCTCGCGGCCGTTGCGCGCGATCTCGATCTTCGCCCCCTTGGGCTCGAGCACGCTGGACACGGCGAAGATGTTGCGCACGTCGTCCTCGGCCAGCAGGATGCGCCGGCCTTCGAGTATCGCGTCGCGGTCGCGCGCCGCGCGCAGCATGCGCTGGCGGTCCGGCGGCAGCGTCGATTCCATCTGGTGCAGGAACAGCGTGACTTCGTCGAGCAGACGCTCGGGCGAGCGCGCGTCCTTGATGATGATGGACCGCGAGAAGCGCCGCAGCGCCTGCTCCTCGTCGCGGCCCAGCGCGCGGCCGGTGTAGACGATGACCGGCGGAAACGCGACTTCCTCGCGCTCGGCCATTTTCTGCAGCAGCGCGTAGCCGCTCATGTCCGGCAGGTTGAGGTCGAGCACCATGCAGTCGAACGTGCACGTCTGCAGCGCCTCGAGCGCCGCGCCGGCCGAGTCGACGCCGACGATGCCGACGTCGTCGGCGCCGAGCAGCTGGCGCAGGCTTTCGAGCTGCGCCGCGTTATCCTCGACCACGAGCACCGTGCGCAGCCGCGACAGGCTCTTGGCTTCCATCTGGCGCAGGGCTTCGACGAGCTGCGCATGCAGCACCGGCTTGACCGCGTAGCCGATCGCGCCGCGCTCCAGCGCCTGCTGCGCATAGTCGGCGATCGAGACCACGTGGACCGGGATGTGGCGTGTCTGCGGATCGCGCTTGAGCTGGTCGAGCACCCCGAGACCGGACTGGTCCGGCAGGTTGATGTCGAGCAGGATCGCGACGGGCCGGTAGCGCGCGGCCGCGGCCAGGCCGTCGTCGCCGCGCTGGGCGACGATGCAGGCGAAGCCGGTCTCGCGTGCCACGTCGCGCAGGATCGTCGCGAAATCGGCGTCGTCCTCGATCACGAGCACGCAGCGGCCGCCGGCGGCGAGGCCTTCGCGATCGTCGTCGATCGTTGCCGGCGCCGCCTCGGCGATGGCCGGTCGCGGCGGCGAGGACGCTGTCGCGCTGCGGGGGGCCGCAGCGCGGGGCGCCGCGCCGGTGCCGGACGGCGCGAGA
>NZ_JANFVR010000230.1 GCF_024609805.1 Tahibacter caeni
CGCGGCCGCGTCTTGCCCGGCGCCGCCGCGACGACCGCACGCGGCGGCGGCACGTCGCGGCCGGATTTTTACTTCGCTTTCACGTCGGACGTTCTACTGCGAGCCCTGTGCCGGGCAGGGCGCGGCGCGGCCGCCGGACTCGTTTTTTCACGAGTACACATCGCCGCCGTTTCGGCGTACCTTCGCGACCATGCGACTCGAACAGGGGTGAGCGCAGGAGTCTGTCATGGGTCAGGAACTCACCGGACGACCACTGGAAATCCTGCTCGTCGAGGACGACCCCGGCGACGTGCGCCTGACCACGGAGATGCTCAAGCAGGCCAAGCTGCTGAACCGCCTGACCATCGCCGCCGACGGCGAACAGGCGCTCGCGATGCTGCAGCGCAACGGCAGCTACGAACACCAGCCTCTGCCGGATCTGATCCTGCTCGATCTGAATCTGCCGCTGCTCAACGGCCTCGCACTGCTCGAGCGCATCAAGGAAGATCCGGTGCTCGCGCGCATTCCGGTCGTCGTGCTGACCCAGTCGGGCGCCGACGCCGACATCCGCCGCGCCTACGACAGTTTCGCCAACTGCTACGTGCGCAAGCCGCTGGACCTCGACCAGTTCCTCGGCGTGATGCAGAGCATCAGCCACTTCTGGCTCAGCGTCGTGACCTTGCCGCTCGGCGGCGACGCGCACGCGGAAACCATGCCGGTGCTGCTGGTCGAGGACGAAGCCGGCGACGCGCGCCTGGTCCGCGAGCTGCTGCGCGAAGTCGAGCCGCGCTATGCGGTCGACGTCGCGCCGACCCTGGCCGACGCGCTGGGCCGGCTCGCGCGCCAGCGCTACGTCGCGGCCCTGCTGGATCTCGGCCTGCCCGATTCCCAGGGCCTGCCGACCTTGCGCGCGATGCTGCAGATGGCCGGGCCGATGCCGCTGGTCGTGCTCAGCGGCCGCGACGACGAAAGCCTGGCCCTGCGCGCGATCCAGCTCGGCGCGCAGGACTACGTCGTCAAGGGCCGCGGCGACGGCAGCCATCTCGCGCGCGCGCTGCGCTATGCGATCGAGCGCAAGCTCGTGCAGGAACACCTCGAATTCGTCGCGAGCCACGACAACGTGACCGGCCTGCCGAACCGGCGCCGCTTCATCGACGCGCTGCGCCAGCTGCTGCCGTCGCTGCGCCGCCGCGGCAGCGAGGTCGCGGTGCTCGCCGTCACCCTGACCGGCCTCGCGGCGGTGCACCAGAGCCTCGGCCACGACACCGGCGATCTCGCGTTGAAGGCCGCCGTCGGCCGCATGCAGCGGCTCATGCCCGAAGGCACCGTGCTGGCCAGCACCGGCGGCAGCGAATTCGCGCTGGCCTGCGTGGAGCGCGACGCGATCGGCGAGGCTTCGCTGCTGGCCGAGCGGCTGCTCGACGCGCTGCGCCAGCCCTACCGCGTCGGCGAGCACGAGTTCTATCTCGGCGGCCAGATCGGTCTCAGCCTGTCGCCGAACGACGCGGTCGAGGCCGCCGCGCTGCTCAAGTGCGCCGAGAATGCGATGTACCAGGCCGGCCAGCGCGGCGTCAGCGGCATCGGCTTCTATTCGCCCGACCTCAATCGTGAGCTGCAGGAGCGGCTCACGCTCGAACGCGAGCTGCGCCAGGCGCTGCAGCGCGACGAGCTCGAACTCGATTTCCAGCCCATCGTCGACGGCCACGGCCGCGTGGTCAGCGCCGAAGCGCTGCTGCGCTGGAACCATCCGCAGCGCGGCCGCGTGCCGCCGGAGCAGTTTCTCGGCCTGGCCGAGCAGTCCGACCTCATCATCCTGCTCGGCCGCTGGGTGCTCGACCGCGCGATGCGTGTCGCGGTCGGCTGGAACGAGCTATTGCCGGATCCGCCGAGCGTCGCGATCAACGTCTCGGCGCGCCAGCTCGAGGCCGGCATGCTGCTGCGCGACGTGCGCGAGGCGCTGGAACACAGCGGACTGCCGGCGCGGCGCCTGGAGCTGGAGCTGACCGAGACGATCATGCAGCGCCCTGAATCGCGCAGCCTGCTCGCGGCCTTGCGCGAACTCGGCATCAGCGTCGCGATCGACGATTTCGGCACGGGCTTCAGCTCGCTGAGCTATCTGAAGGCGTTCCCGATCGACCTGCTCAAGATCGACCGCAGCTTCATCGTCGACGCGCCGACCGACACGCGCGACGCGGTCATCGTGCGCGCGATCATCGCGATGGCGCACATCCTCGGCATCGAGGTCGTCGCCGAAGGCGTGGAGACCGAGCGCCACCAGAGCGTGCTGCGCGCGCTCGGCTGCAACCGCCTGCAGGGCTTCCACGTCGGACGCCCCGAATCTTCCGATCGTTTCGCCGACCGCCTGCGCCGGCAGCGCCGCGGCGAGCCTCCGATGCTGCCGGCGGAGGACGCCAATGGTTGAGTCGCAGAGCCGCGGCGCGCCGGCTCAGCGCGGTAGGTACCTGTTCGCGGGCGCGGTCGCGACCCTGCTTTGCGCCGTCGCCGGCGTCGCGCTGAACATTGCCGGCATCCGCGAGTGGGCGCCGACCTGGCCGGCGCTCGGTGCGCTGATCCTGCTCGGCCTGGGTCTGATCGCCGAACGCGCGCGGCGGGCGCGGCTCGCGGTCGCGCTGAGCGTGCCGGTCATGCTGCTCGGCGGCGGCGTGCTCGCCGTCGCGCTATTCGGTCTGCGCGGGACGCTGTCGCCGCATCTGGGCAGCCTCCTCGCGCTGCCGAGCAACAGCGCGGCGGGCCTGCTCGCCGCGGCGCTCGCGCTCGCGCTCGGCGCGCATACCCAGCGCGCCGCATTGCAGGTCGCCTGCACCCTGCTAGCGGCCGTCGCCGTCGCGCTCGGCACCTTCGGCCTGCTCGGCCGGTTGTTCGGCATCGCGCCGGGCATCGGCTGGGCCTCGGTCGACAGCGTGTCGGTGCTGACGGGTTCGGGCCTGATTGCCTGCGGCAGCACCCTGCTGCTGCAGCGCGCGCTGGGCCGCGACGGCGGCGATCCGCTGCAGCGCGCGAGTCTGCTGCCGGCGCTGTTCGTGCTCGCCCTCGCGCTCGGCGCGACGGTCATGGCCTGGCGCGTCAGCGCGGAAAGCGCGCTCGCCGCGCAGCGCCAACGTTTCGAGCATCAGGCGCAGCAGCTCGCGACGGCGATCGAGCAGCGCCTGCGCGGCTACGTCGATGCGCTGCGCGGCGCGCAAGGCCTGTTCGCGGCGTCCGACGGCGTCGACGCCGAGGAATGGCAGCGCTACTGGGAGCAGGTCGATCTGCAGGGACGCTATCCGGCCGTCGTCGGCGCCGGTTATGCAACGCGCGTCGACGCGCGCGAGCGCGGCGACTTCGAAGGTGCGATGGCCGTCGGCCGGCGCGGCGGTTTCCGCATCTGGCCCGCCGGCGAGCGTGCGAGCTATTTCCCGGTCACCTTTCTGGAGCCGGCCGAGGGCGCGAACCTGCTGCTGCTCGGCTACGACCTCGCCAGCGAGCCGGCGCGGCGCGACGCGCTGCAGCGTGCGATCGCGCGCGACGAGGCCGCGCTGAGCGCGCGCATCGCCGTGGCCGGCAGCACGGCCGGCGATACCGAGGCCGGCTTCGCGGTCTATGCGCCGCTGCACAGCGGAGGACGCCGCGACGGCGAGCCGGACTACCGGTTGGCCGGCGTCGCCTATTTCGACGTGCGCGCCGCCGAGTGGATACGGCTCGTCGATCGCGAGCCGCGCACGGGCCTGCGCGTGCAGCTCTACGACGGCGACACCGAGGATCCGGCGCAGCGCCTGTATGCCGACGGCGACGACGCCGCGCCGGCGGCGCTGCGCCACGCGCAGACCCTCAATCTGGCCGGCCGCCAATGGCGGCTCGCGGTCGAGGCGACGCCGGCGTTCTCCGCGGCGAACCGGTCGAGGACGCCGCTATCGGTGCTGGTCGTCGGACTGCTGTTCAGCCTGCTGCTGTTCGCGATCGCCTGGCTGCTCGCCGGCCTGCGCGCGCGCGCCGAACGCCTGGCCGCGCGCCGCACGGCCGAACTGCAGCGCAGCCAGAGCGCGTTCCGCGCGCTGACCGACACGGCCAACGACGCGATCATCGCGGCCGGCGGCGACGGGCGCATCCGCTATGTGAATCCGGCCGCCGGGCGCTGCTTCGGCTACTCCATCGACGCGCTGCTGCGTCAGCCGCTGACGCAGCTGATGCCCGAGCGCTACCGCACCGCGCACAGCGAGGGCATGGCGCGGCTGCTGGGCGGCGGCGAGCCGCACGTGATCGGCCGTACCGTCGAGGTGGCCGGCCTGCGCAGCGACGGCAGCGAATTTCCGCTGGAGATCTCGATCGCCCATTGGCGCGACGACGAGGACGAGCATTTCACGGCGATCCTGCGCGACATCACGCGGCGGCGCGAGACCGAGCAGGCGCTGGAGCAGCAGCGCAGCGAGCTCGCGCGGTCCAACGCCGATCTCGAGCAGTTCGCCTACGTCGCCTCGCACGACCTGCAGGAGCCGCTGCGCATGGTCGCGAGCTATGTGCAGCTGCTCGCGCGGCGCTACAAGGGCAAGCTCGACGCGGACGCCGACGATTTCATCGGCTTCGCCGTCGACGGCGCGCTGCGCATGCAGCGCCTGATCGACGACCTGCTTACCTATTCGCGCATCGCCACGCGGCCGGTCGAGGCGCGCGACGTCGCCGCCGCCGACTGCCTGCAGGTCGCGCTGCGCAATCTCGCCGCGCGCGTGCAGGAAACCGGCGCCGAGATCCGCGTCGGCGCGCTGCCGACCGTGCGCGTCGATCCGCTGCAGCTGAGCCAGCTGTTCCAGAACCTCGTCGCCAACGCGCTGAAGTTCAGCAGCGACGCGCCGCCGCACGTGACGATCGACGCCGAGCGCGAGCAGGACCACTGGCATTTCCGCGTGCGCGACAACGGCATCGGCCTGGACCCGCAATACGCCGATCGCATCTTCGTGATCTTCCAGCGCCTGCACACCCGCCAGCAGTACAGCGGCACCGGCATAGGCCTGGCCATCTGCAAGAAGATCGTCGAGCGCGCCGGCGGCCGCATCTGGGTCGAGTCCCGGCCCGGCGACGGCGCCACCTTCCATTTCACCCTGCCAGTCCTGGAGTCCGACGCATGAGCGACGCCGCTTCCCCCCGTCCCGTGGAAATCCTGCTCGTCGAAGACAACGAGGGCGACGTGCGCCTGACCCGCGAAGCACTGCGCGAAGGCCACCTGCGCAACCGCCTGCACGTCGTCGAGGACGGCGAGCGCGCGCTGGACTTTCTGTTCCGACGCGGCATCTACGCGGACGCGCCGCGGCCCGACCTGATCCTGCTCGACCTGAACCTGCCGCGGCGCGACGGCCGTGAAGTGCTCGCCGAGATCAAGACCGACTCCTCGCTGCGCCGCATCCCCGTCGTGGTGCTGACGACCTCGCGCGCCGAGGAAGACCTCGTGCGCATGTACGACCTGCACGCGAACTGCTTCATCAGCAAGCCCGTCGACTTCGACCAGTTCATCCAGGTCGTCAAGACCATCGAGAACTTCTGGTTCACGATCGTGGTGTTGCCGCCGATGTGAAAGGCGGGAAATGGGGAATCGGAAATCGTTGGAGCGGACGAGGCGTCGGTGTGGGCTTGGCTCCCGCGAACGATGCGGTCTTCGCTACGGAAGAGCCGGGAATGGAGAATCGGGAATCGTTGGAGCGGGGCGAGGCGTCGGTGTGGGCTTCGTTCTGTCCGGCGACGCGGACGTGATCGTGGGTGAACCGGCGAAAGGGTGTTGCCACTGACGGGAGCAGCCGGGAGCCGGGAATCGTCGGAGCGTGACGAACATCGGAAGGGCCTGGCTGCCCGACGGTGGATACAACGCGACCATTGAAGCGCGGAGCGGGAATCGCTTCCACGATTCCCGATTCTCCATTTCCCATTCCCGAGCGGCAGTCAGGCCGCTCGACCCACCTTGCTGCCGGTCTCGCGGCCGAGCTGCGTCGCGAGCCAGCGGCCTGTGTCGATCAGGGCGGGCAGGTCGACGCCGGTCGCGATGCCGAGGCCGTCGAGCATGTAGACCACGTCCTCGCTGGCGACGTTGCCGCTGGCGCCCTTCGCGTAGGGACAGCCGCCGACGCCGGAGACGGCCGAGTCGACGACGGCGACGCCGAGTTCGAGGCAGGCGAGGATGTTGGCGAGCGCCTGGCCGCGCGTGTCGTGGAAATGCACGGCCAGCGCGGCCATCGGCACTTCGGCCGCGACGGCGGCGAGCATGGCCGCGGCTTTGCCCGGCGTGCCGATGCCGATGGTGTCGCCGAGCGAGATCTCGTAGCAGCCGGCGCGGTGCAGCGCCGTGGCGACGCGTACGACGTCGGCCACCGGCACCTCGCCCTGGTACGGACAGCCGAGCACCGTCGAGACATAGCCGCGCACGCGCACGCCGTCGGCCGCGGCGCGTTCGAGCACCGGCGCGAAGCGTTCGAGCGATTCGCTGATGCTCGCGTTGATGTTCTTCCGGCTGAACGCCTCGGATGCCGCGGCGAACACGGCGATCTCCTCGACGCCGACCGCGCGTGCGCGCTCGTAGCCTTGCAGGTTCGGCACGAGCACCGGATAGTGCACGCCGGCGCGGCGCCGGATGCCGCTGTAGACCTCGGCCGCGTCGGCCAGCTGCGGTATCCATTTGGGACTCACGAAGCTGGTCGCCTCGATGCTGCGCAGGCCGGTCGCGCCGAGCCGGTCGATCAGCTCGATCTTGACCGGCGTGGGCACCAGGGCCTTTTCGTTCTGCAGGCCGTCGCGCGGACCGACTTCGACGATGCGCACCTCGCGGGGCAGACTCATGGTTTTTCCTTGCGCTGGCGCGCGAGCAGGGATTTCTGATAGGCCTCGACCGACTGTTCGCTGCGCACGAACACGGTGGCCTTGTCGGCGAATATGGGCAGGGTGCGGACGATTTCCAGCATCTGCGCGCGATTGCCGCGCACATAGACGTGCAGTTCGGTCGCGCTCTTGGCTATCGTGCCTTCAACCTTGGCGTCGAGGATGAGCTTGGCGATGCGCTCGCTGTCGACGTCGTGGACTTCCAGCCGCTCGCCGCGCAGCCGGTAGCGCGCGAAGAAGAACGATTTCTCCGGCGTCGGGCTGACCGCATGCGGTGCGGGCAGGGTGACGAGTCCCTTGAGCTGCACGTCGGACACGACGAGGTAGTCGTTGCCGCCGTCGTGGACGAAGTTCAGCGGCACGTGGATCAGCTTGAACGGCGTGCCGGGTTCGGTCTGGTCGAGCATCTGGAAGCGGCATTCGTCGTCGACGACGAATGCGCCTTCGCCGCGTTCGCGCGCCTCGACGTCCTGGGCCAGCCAGAGGCCCTTCCAGCGCACGTCGCAGCTTTCGATGTTGTCGCCGAGCGGCGATTCGAAGCGCGTCTCGGTACAGCCGGCGAGCAACAGCAACGCGGCGCAGGTCGCGGTGAGCGCCGCGGACCGCAACGTCGCTGCGGCGTTGCGAAAGTTGCGCACGCGCGGCACGGCAGAGCGCGCCCGAAAGGCCGTGGGACCGTGGTGCGTCGCCGTGAAGAAATCTCGATGTTGCGGTTCGCCGTGTTCAGCGCAACCGGCGGGCAGGATTTTCATACGGGCTCCAGACGGATCAGCACGGCGTCGGCCTCGACGAATTCGCCGGCCTCGGCCTGGACCGCGGCGATCGTGCCGGCGCGCGGTGCGCGCAGGGTGATTTCCATTTTCATCGCTTCCATGACGGCGAGCTCCTGGCCTTCGGCCACCGTGTCGCCGGGCTGTACGCGCGTCAGCACGACGCGGCCCGGCATCGGCGCGACGACGCGGTCGCCGCCGCCGCCCGCGCTGGCGCGATAGGCGAACGCCGCCGCGCGCTCGAACACGCGGCGCGTCTGGC
>NZ_JANFVR010000231.1 GCF_024609805.1 Tahibacter caeni
CGCGCTGGAGCAGGCGCTGGCCCGCGGGGATCGCAGCGCCGCCGGCCGCGAGGCGCACCGCATCAAGGGCGCGGCGCGGCTGGTCGGCGCGACCGAGCTGGCCGAGCAGGCCGGCCTGGTCGAACAGGAACTGCGCGGCGCCACCACGACGTCGACGCCGGACCTGGCGCCGCTGCAGGCGGCGCTGCAGGCGCTGGGCAGGGAGCGAACCTAGACTGCGGTGGGCGAGGCGAACCGTCACGTCGCGGAATTCACGCGGCGAATTGTTTCGGAAAATCGCCGGAGGATTCGGCAGCGGCGCGATGCCCGGCACGGCTTCCGGCTGCGGCGACACGTCGAGGGCGCGGCTCGCTGCGCCCGCAAGAGACGAGCGGCGATACCTCGATGCTGCGGTTCGCCGCGCCCTTCGTTCTGTCGTCACGTCACGTCGCGTCGCGACTTCGACGTTGCCGCTTCGGCGCGCCGCCTACGGCCAGCGCGGGTCGCGTTCGTAGGCCTGCGGGTCGCGGCGTTCGTGGCGCAGGTTGTCGATCTGCTGCAGCAGGAAGGCGAGCCAGAGTCCCGCGCGCAGCCAGCCGTCGTGCGGCGGCATCAGGCCGAACAGGTGCGAGCCCAAGATCAGGCTCAGGATCACGAGCGGCAGCGCACGCCGCAGCCGGCCCAGCGGATGGCGCGACCGCAGCGGCGTGGTGCAGTGCGGGCAGGCCCTGCCGAAGCGGGTGAAGCGATACCAGGCAACGCCCGGGGTGGCGTGGAACACGCGCAGTTCGCGCGAGCCGAAACGCCCGTCGCAGGCCGGACAGACATGAACTCCGCCCGTCGCCGCCGCGGTAGTCGTGGCGAGGGTCGCGGCTGGTGCGGTGGCGGTCGCTGAAGCGCTGGCGGCCGGCACGGATGCGACGATGGTCGCGGCCGATGCGGAGGCATCGGATGCCGCGGTATCCGCGGCAGCCGCGACGGAAGGCCTCGCGCCGGGCGCGGACGGCGCCGCGGACTCGACGCTCGTTTCGCCGTTTGCGTCGTCGCATTCGCAAATGTTGTCGGCCGCCGCGAGCGCGTTGCCGCAGCGCTCGCAGCGCAGGACCGGATCGGGCTTCGTCTCGACGAAGCCGCTCAAAGCGCTTCGGCGTCCATTTCGCCGGTGCGTATGCGCAGCACCTGGTCCAGCTGGTAGACGAAGATCTTGCCGTCGCCGATCTTGCCGGTATTGGCCGACTGCATGATGGCTTCGACCACGCGGTCGCACATGTCGGCGCTGACCGCGACTTCGAGTTTGATCTTGGGCAGGAAGTCGACGACGTATTCGGCGCCGCGATAGAGCTCGGTATGGCCCTTCTGCCGGCCGAAGCCCTTGACCTCGGTGACCGTGATGCCCTGCACGCCGACCTCGGCCAGGGCTTCGCGCACATCATCGAGTTTGAACGGCTTGATGATGGCGGTGATCATTTTCATCGGCGTGGCCCCGGTCTCTGTGCGAACGTGGCGTGACTATAGCTTCAAGCGCCGCAGCGGATAAACGCAGCAGGTCGTCGCAGCGCCGGCGTTGCGGCCGATGCCGCACGCACCGCCGGGACCGACGGACAAGACCGGCGTCGCCGATCGTGACTGCCGCTAGACTCGGCAGTCATGCCGCAGACGGACGACTACCGCGAACTGTCCACGTCGACGCAGGATCCGGTGCCGATCGAGGCGCTGTGGTCGTTCGAGGCTTCCTCGACCGGCGAGCATCTCGTGCTGCCGGACGGGCGCATGGACCTGATCGTGCGTTTCCGCGCCGACGCCGGCGAGCGCGTCAGCGGCACGACGGTCCTCGTCGCCGGTCCCGCCCAGCGCGCCGCGCGGGTCGCGGTCGGCGTCGGCGAACGATTTTTCGGCATCCGCTTCCGCCCGGGCTGGGGCGGCGCCTGCCTCGGCGTCGATCCCGCCAGCCTGCGCGACATGACGCTGCGGGGCGAAGCCGCCGAACGGCTGGTCGGCGCCGATGCGCAGCGCTTGCGCGCGGCAACTACGGTCGGCGCGCTGCGCGAGGCTCTGATCGACTGCGTGCGCCGGCGCAGCCTGCAGACTGCCGCCGTCCCGCGCGAAATCCGCTCGGCCATCGACCTGCTGCACGAGAGCGGCGGACGCCTCGGCCAGTCCGAGCTCGCCGCGGCGAGCGGCCTCGCGCCGCGTTCGCTGCGCCGGCATCTCGCCGAGGCGGTCGGGCTGTCCTACAAGACGTTCGCGTCGGTCCTGCGTTTCCAGCGCACGATGCGGCTGCTCGCGCAGCAGCCTGCGCCGAGCCTGGGCCAGGCGGCGCTCGAAGGCGGCTACAGCGACCAGGCGCACATGACGCGCGAATTCCGCCGCCACGGCGGCTTCACGCCGGGCACGCGGCCGCCGGCCGTGCTGATCGGCATGCCGATCGGCGGTCTGGCCGAAACCTTCAAGCGCGGCCGCACCGGCGCCGGCTAGTCTGCGCGTCCCCTTCAGGAGCATCGCCATGCAGCTTGGCTACACCCTCGTCTACGTCGCCGACGTGTCCGCCACCGTCGACTTCTACGAACGCGCGTTCGGCCTTTCGCGGCGCTTCGTGCACGAGAGCGGCAACTATGCCGAAATGGAAACCGGCGCCACCGCGCTGGCCTTCGCCGCCGAAACGCTTGCCGAGACCCACGGCTTCGCGATACGCCACAACAGTCCCGGCGAGACCGCTGCCGGATTCGAGATCTGCCTCGTCAGCGACACGCCCGAGCAGGCCTACGACCGCGCCGTCGCCGCGGGTGCCGTCGCGTTGAAGGCCGTCGAACCGAAACCCTGGGGACAGAAAGTCGGCTACGTGCGCGATCTGAACGGCTGTCTCGTCGAGCTCTGCTCGCCGGTGAGCCCGGGCTGAGGGCCGCCGCGCGGCCGGCGCGGATGTCCAACATCGAGCGGAAGCCGGTTCCGAAACGGAAGCTCGACGGATGCGGATTGCCGGGAGCCACGGTCCGGATCGCTGCGCCGTCGGCCGGGCTCTGCTCGCCGCCATTCCGGCGCCGATGCAGCGGCGTCGCGTCGCGCGCGGCGGTCAGGGCCTCTGGCCGGGCGCCGACGCCCGCGCGGGCGGCCGGTTCCGCCGGCGCGGCAACGGCGGTGCGGCGCAACGCCGCATTTGCGCTAACTGCAAGTCGCGTCGGAATTTTCCGAGCCGACGACCGGAAGAATCCGAGAGCCCGGCGCGGCGTCGTCGGCTAGACTACGCTCCGACTCGCGCACGGCGCGGGTCCGGCCCACCGAATCGCGCTGCGCGACCGCGGTGCAGCCGGTCCGCCGCAGGACTGCCGTCCTTAGCCGTTCCGCCCTACCCTGATTCGAGAATCGCCATGATCGACGCCCGCACCCTCGACGAACTTGCCCGCCGCCTGACCGAACTGCTGCCGGCCAATCTCGGCAGCGTCGGCTCCGACGTCGCCGACAACGTCAAGGACGCGCTGCGTGCCGGCCTGCGCAAGCTCGACCTCGTGACGCGCGAGGAATTCGACGTGCAGCGCGCCGTGCTGCTGCGCACGCGCGAGCTCGTCGAAACGCTCGAGACCCGCGTCGCCGAGCTCGAACAGCAGCTGCAGGCGCCGCGCCACTGACGCCGCGCCGCGGCGCCGCCGTGGCCTTCCACTGAAAGAACGAGCCCGTTGTTTCAGGCGCAGCGGCCGGGGAACGCCGCGCGCCGATTCTGGAGTCCGCTCTCCGATACGCTCGGGGAGCGGAAAACGGCCAGGGATGGCCACCTCACCCTTTCTCTGCGGGACAGGTCCGGGCGGCGAGCGGTCGCGGCGCCGGCCCGTACCGGAACACATCGGCGTCCGCGCGCCGCTGCCGGGGTCCGCAGTCCGGCGCGGGACGCTGCGGCGATCAAGTGGAATGCCGGACTTTCCCGTCTTCGATCACGCGGCGCACAATGCGCCGCGGTCGCCAAGTACACAGATGGCTTTCGCACGGTCGTCGCAAAGACGATCCGTTGCGCAGGCCTCAGCCGCGTTGCGAAACGCCGGCCCGTTTTCCGCTTTGCATGGCGGCCCCTTCCACCAGCCACGAGGAAATGCGCCATGCCCTACCGTTACCTGCATGTCAGTCTGCTTGCGATCGCCGCGATGCTGCCGGGTCTGGGCTCGGCCCAGTCGGGCACGCCGAACAGCCTAAAGTCCGGCGCGTCGGCGACCGGCGTCGCCGTGACCAACACCTCCGGCAAGACCGTCTATGCCAATCTCGTGCTCGGACAGCCGCCGGTCACGCCGCCGGCAGGCTGCAGCAGTCTCGGCACGCAGATCGTCAGCCTTACCGATGCGCGCCTCGCGTTCACGTCGAGCGTCGCCGGCAAGGCCGTCAGCTTCACACCGGTGACCGGCGTCAGCGACAAGGGTTCGTATGCGATGGCCGCCGGCGAGACCATCACGTATACACCGCAGACCTTCGCCTGCGGATCGGCGCAATGCAGTGCGGCGGTGACGTTCAATTTCTTCTTCACGCCGTCCGACGACGGTTTCTCGAACAACAACGGCTGCAGCAACAGCGTGTTTCCGAACGCGACCAACCTCGCCGAGGCCTCGATCAACTTCGGCGTCAACGGTTCGGTCGGAACGAGCTGCGCGAACGCCGACGACACCGACATCAGCGCCGTCAACGGCGTCAACGCGATCCTGAAAGTCGCGACCAGCGGGGCGGGCTGGCCCGCGGCGACGAGCACGGCGCAGAACGGCCTGCTCGGCAGCAATGCGAACAAGCCCGGTGTGTTCGGCTGGGCCGCGACGAACTGCAGCGGCAGCCAGGCCAACGCCGGCTATCCGAATCCGTCGGCCGCCTGCGCCGCGCCGAAGAAGGCGCCGCTGGCCAAAGGCAATCCGGCCGGCTGCAAGACACCCGGCGGCTCGAGCTACGCGCCGATCGTGGCGCCCGACGGCACACAGTATTGCGACGAGCGCAGCGACGCGGGCACCTGCAACAACCAGCGCGATGCGTACGTCACGGGCGGGACGATCCAGATCACTTACGTGAAGCAGGCGTACTGAGCGCGACGAGTGCGGGGGCTTTCCCGGCATCGACGCTCCGCGTCTTCTCCGCGCTGCCGTGCGGAGAAGCCGGGCGTCGTCGCCGCGCTGTCCTTTCGTCAGCCAGCGTCGGCCGCGGAGGGTCACCGGCGACAGAGTCCGGTCCGCGACGTGCCCGGCTCCGCGTTCCGTTGGGTTCCGGCGCCGGAAGCGGGCCCCGAAGGACGGCTTGCTCATCTTCGCAACGATCCATCTGCCGGTGGCGGGAAGCTTTGGAGATATTGATCGGCAACACCCGCTTGGACAGTCGTATCGGAGAACTCTCAATGTATCTGGTCGAGCTGTTGCAGAACGTGTTAAACGACGCCCGCCTGACTCCTACCGAGATGGCTCCGGCACGCGACCGCAACAGGAAACGTGCAGGAGTCTGGGTCGAAGGTCTTGCGCAACGCCTTCGCAAGGTCTACTCCGCAGGCGGCCACGTCGTGTTCTCGCGGGATTGCCACGACAATCGCGCGAGCTACCGCATCAGCGAACTGCTGTTCGACATATTGGTCTGCGAAGCGCGGTCAGTGCGCTCAACGAGGCGTGGGGTCGAGCTCCCGGCGCTGACGCGGGCGATCTGGGCCATCGAGTCGGAAATGTCCAACAGCACGCGCGACACCGTCTTCGACTTCAGCAAGCTCGCGGTGGCAAAGGCGCAATACAAACTCATGGTGATCGCTCACTCGGACGCGACCAAGGAAACCCTGGCGCTTTGCGCCACCGACATCGCCGAAGATTCTGAGCTCTACCTCGCGACGATTCAGCATCCGCGGCACTGGGACGGTCCTCCGGCGCACGAGCGTGGCTTGTGCCTGTTTCGGTATGCCGGCGAAGCCGGCTGGCAGAGCAGCGACGGACCCTGGTTGGCTGAACGCTAGGCTGCTCTTCCGGTGTGGTTCGCAGCGCAAGCGCCGCTCGCGGAGCAGCCACTGCCCATCAACCGGCACTGCCGGGAGAGCCGTCCGCCGCCTCGGTTGTGGTTTCGCGAGATGAATGCGACCGTGCATCGGACGCGGCATGGCCGCTGCAGCGCCTCGGATTTTTCCTAGCGGTCTTCGCGGCCGCAGCCTGCAGCGCCGGCGGCCGATCGAGGCCACAGTGGCGACACGTTCACCCGGTCGTGTCTGCCATGAGTCTCGCCGTCGTCCATTCGCGCGCCCAGGAAGGCGTGACCGCACCGGCCGTCACGGTCGAGGTGCATCTGTCGGGCGGATTGCCGGGCACGTCCATCGTCGGTCTGCCCGAGGCGGCGGTGAAGGAAGCGCGCGACCGCGTGCGTGTCGCGATACTCAATGCGCGGCTGGACTATCCGGCGCGGCGCGTCACGGTCAATCTCGCGCCGGCGGACCTGCCGAAGGACGGCGGCCGCTTCGACCTGCCGATCGCGCTCGGGATACTCGCCGCATCCGGGCATCTGCCGCGCGAGGCGCTCGCGCGGCGCGAATTTCTCGGCGAGCTTGCGCTGTCGGGCGAATTGCGCGCCGTCAGCGGCGTACTACCGGCGCTGCTGCGTGCCCGCGCCGCCGGCCGCCAGGTCGTCGTGCCGCAGGCGAACGCGACGGAGGCTTCGCTGCTCGCCACCGCCGACGTCCGCGTCGCGGCGACTTTGCTCGACGTCTGCGCGCATCTGCGCGGCGCGCTGGAGCTGCCGCGCGCGGCGGACGTGGTGGCCGCAAGCGGCGCTGTCGCCGACGGCGAACCCGGTGATGCGCACGACGGACGCGACACCGCTGCGGCAGTGCGGCTCCGCGGCAGTGCGGACAGCGGCGGCGGTGAAGGCGGCGACGGCAACGGCGTCACTGGCAGCAACGGCAGTGGCACCGGCCGGCGAAGCCGCAGCGCGGAAAGCGACGGCGAGAGAGAAGACGACGAGAAAGAGGAAAACGGCTGCGGCGAAAGCGAGTGCGGCGAGAGAGACGCAGGCGAGCATGGCGGCAGTGCGAATGGCGGCGGCGTCCGCGACGACGGCGTTGCGTCGGCGCATGCTCGGCGTGTCCGGCGGTGTTCGACGGCCGGAATGGATTCGGGCATCCGCGCAACGTCGCACGTCGGGACCGCAGACGGGGCACATTCCGTTGCCGCAGTTCCGGCCGACTCGCTCGACCTCGCCGACGTGCGCGGCCAGGCCCAGGCGCGGCGCGCATTGGAAATCGCCGCGGCCGGCGGCCATCACCTGCTGTTCGTCGGTCCGCCCGGCACGGGCAAGACCCTGCTCGCGAGCCGGTTGCCGGGCATATTGCCGCCGCTGTCGGACGACGAGGCGCTGGAATCGTGCGCCGTGCGTTCGGTCGCCGGCCACGGCATCGATCTCGCGCACTGGCGGCGGCGTCCCTTCCGCGCGCCGCACCATACGGCTTCTGCGGTCGCGCTCGTCGGCGGCGGTTCCACGCCGCGGCCCGGGGAGATCAGCCTCGCGCATCACGGCGTGCTGTTCCTCGACGAGTTCACCGAGTTCGACCGGCACGTGCTCGACGTGCTGCGCGAACCGCTGGAAACCGGACGCATCCTGATCTCGCGCGCCGCGCGGCAGTCCGAGTTTCCGGCGGCGTTCCAGCTCGTCGCGGCGATGAATCCCTGTCCCTGCGGCTACGCCGGCGACGCGGCCGGCCGCTGTACCTGCACGCCCGACCAGGTGCAGCGTTACCGTGCCCGCGTTTCCGGACCGCTGCTGGACCGGCTCGACCTGCAGCTCGAGGTGCCGCGCCTGCCGCTGGCCGAGCTCGCCGCGACGGGTCCGCCCGGCGAAAGCAGCGCCGTCGTCGCGGCGCGCGTCGCC
>NZ_JANFVR010000232.1 GCF_024609805.1 Tahibacter caeni
GGCGCCGGAACGATCGCGTCGAGCGGCACCGCCGCGGCGGCCGCGGCATCGGCGCGTCCGTCGGCGCCGGAAGGCGCATGCGCGCAGGCCGCGAGCAGCGCGGCGGAGACGGCCAATCCGGCAAGACGCCGGTATCGCGAACGAATCATGGCACCTCGACTGTCGTCACGGTCGCCGCGCGGCTTGCGCGCGGCAACGAATCATAGCGGCGGCGGCCGGCGACATTCGTGCGGCCGGACGTCAAAAAAAGGGCCGAGATCCACTCTCGGCCCCAAGTCACCACGTTGGAGATGGAACGTGCCGGAATCGGCAGGGACCTGCGGCGGCGCCGTACACGACAGCCACGGCGCCGCGGCGAACTCCGGTCAGAAACCGGCGCGGAAGGTCAGCATGTAGCGGCGTCCGGTCGAGTACTTGCCGGCGACGTAGTCCTTGCTGCCGAGGTACTGGAAGTACTTCTCGTCGGTCAGGTTGGACGCGTCGAGCGTCACCCCGAAGTTGTCGTTGAAGTTCCAGCCCAGGCTCGCGCCGACTTCGGTGTAGTTGTCGACGCTGGCCGGCGCCGCGCCGGCCACGTAGCCGCCGGCGAGGTACTTGCTGCGGAAGTTGTAGTTCAGGCGCGCGCTGAACGGTCCCTTCTCGTAGTACGGGCTGATCGTCAGCGCGTTCTTGGACTGGTACGGCATCGGGTTGCCCTGGTCGGTGCGGCCCAGCGCATAGGTGTAGTTCGCCGCGACGCCGAAGCCGGTCTCGCCGAACGGCTGCTGGTAGTTCAGGTTGAAGCCTTTGACCGTCGCGCTGCCGGCGTTGTACGGGCGGCTGACGCTGTAGTCGCAGAAGCCGTCGGCGGTACAGCCGTGGAAGCCGACGAGCGCGCCCCACTGGTCGGGGTTGTTGTCGCGGATCGAGTTGTACTGGCGCTCGATGCGCGCAATGCGATCGATGTAGTTCGACACGTCCTTGTAGAACACCGACGCGGCGAGCACCGAGGACTCGGCGAAGTACCACTCGGCCGACAGGTTGAAGTTGGTCGATTCGTACGGACCGAGGTCGGCGTTGCCGCCGGCGCCGGTCAGGGTGGAGTCGTTGAGGAAGGTGTTGTTCACCATCTGGTTGTACGGCGCCCAGGCGATGACCTTCGCGCCGCTGAAGCGCAGCACCACGTCGTCGGCCGCGTCGTAGATCAGGTTGAACGACGGCAGCACCTTGTCGTACTGGCTGTTCTTGGTCTGCCACCAGGACGCGGGCGCCGGCAGCACCGGCGCGGCGCCGCCCGGGTTGTAGCCCGACGCGTCGGTCTCGGTGTCGACGTAGCGCAGGCCGAAGTTGCCGTGGAGCTGGCCTTCGGTCTGGAAGTTCAGCTGCGCGTAGAACGCGTCGGTGTTCTGCTCCAGCGCCCAGGTGTTGTTGATCGTCGAGCCCGGATCCGGCGCCGAGTAGTTGATCGGCGAGCCGCGCACCCAGTCGATGACGTTGTCGCGGCCGACGTAGACGTGATGGCCGTGGTCGTAGGAGAAGCCGTCGAACGCGCCCATCGTGTCGGCGTAGCCGATCGTGCCGACGTCGGCCAGCGAACCGAGGCGCACGCCGCCGTAGACGTAGAGACCGTAGGCTTCCTCGTGCTTGTTGTGGCGATAGCCGACCTGCAGGGTGTGGAACACGCCCTCGAAGTGCTTGCTGAAGTCGACCTGGCCGTAGGTGTCTTCGCCTTCCGAAGAGAAGATGCCGCGGTTGCCCATCCAGCCCGCGTCCTTCCAGTTCGCCGGATTGCGCGCGGCGGCCGGGTCGTCGAAGGTGACACCGCGGCTGGTGTCCCAGCTGAAGCCGCCGAAATACACCGGCTCGATGAACCACTGCGTGATGTTCGGATTCTCGGACTTGGAACGGCCGATCTGGCCGCCGACGTCCCAGCCGTCGCCGCGGTACTGCAGGTTCAGGTCGAGACCCTTCGTCGTGACTTCCGACTGGCGCGCCTGGTTGTCGTAGATCACCGCGCCGCCGTCTGCCGAGGAATGGCCGGTCTGCGCGACGCCGCCGCGCACGCCGCCGAGCTGGTCGACCGCGGCCACCGTGCTCGGCAGCCAGGTCGTGTAGCTGTACATCGACTGGTTGTAGTTGTCGAAGTTCTCGCGGATGTACATGCCGCTGAGGTTGGCCTCGAAATCCTCGCTCGGCTTCAACTGCAGGTTGACGACGGCGCTGTTGCGCTTGCGCGTCTGCTGGAACCACGCCGCGTTGACCGAGTTCGGCACCATGGTGTCGCCCGACACGCCGGTCGCGTTCGTGAACGTCGACGCCGGCACGTAGCCGAAGATCTCGATGCCCTGGCGGTCGACCTGTTCTTCGTAATGCTGCGCGGCGACGGCGAGGCCGAAGGTCTCGGCGTCGTTCTTCACGCTGTAGAGGATGGACGCGTTCGGCTTGCCCTTGGACGCCTGGTCGCTGTAGCTGTAGCCGACCGAACCGCTCAGGGTGTTCTTGTCCAGATCCAGCGGCTTGCGCGTGTGCATCAGGATCGTGCCGCCGATCGAGCCTTCGGGCAGGCGCGCCTCGGGCGACTTGTACACTTCGAGACGGCCGAGGATTTCCGGCGCGATCAGGGTGAAGTCGAAGCCGCGGTTCGGCTGTTCGCCGTAGAGCCAGATGGATTGGGCGACCGGATGGCCGTCGATGAAGGACAGGTTCAGCGACGGATCGGTGCCGTCGATGCTGACGCGCTCGCCCTGGCCGAAGCGGCGGTCGATCGTGACGCCGGGAATCTGCGCCATCGCCTCGGCGACGTTGGTATTCGGGAACTTGCCGATGTCCTCGGCCGTGATGGATTCGACGACGGCTTCCGCTTCGCGCTTGGTGTCCAGCGAGGCCTTGAGGCTCTGGCGGATGCCCTTGACGACGACTTCCTCGAGCTGCTGCGTGTCGCGGCCGTCGGCGGCCGCGGCTTCCGCGTTCGCGTCGGCATTGGCTCCGGCGGCGACCTCCGCCTGGGCGAGACCCTGGAAACTCAGCGCGGTGACGATGCTCAGGGCGAGCAGGTTTCTACGAATGATCATGAGGTGTTCCCCTTCCCTACCGTGTGTTGTTTGCCGCGGGTGCCGGCTGCGCGCGCAACCTCGCCTTACGGGCCTCGGTGAGTACGTATCGTTCTTGCATCCTGTCGCACACCCAAACCTCCATAAGGCGACGCTCCGCGCGGAGCGCCGGTATTTCTTGCGCTAGCTGCCGTCTTAACGCGCGTCGAGCAGCCAGCAGGCCGCGCCGATCACGCCGAGCTGGCCGTGGTCGATGAGGCTGACCGGAACGCGCTCCAGCACCGGCCGCATGACGCCCTTGGCCAGGAAGCGCGCACTGAAATTCGAGTGCAGCAGGAACTGGCGGATGTGCGGCAGGATGCCGCCGGCCAGGTGCACGCCGCCGCGCGCGCCGCAGCTCAGCGCGAGGTCGCCGACCACGCTGCCGAGCCAGGCGCAGAACAGATTCAGGGTCTCGATCGCGAGCGCGTCGTGCGCGGCGAGCGCGGCTTCGGTGATCGCCGCGGGCGCGCGCAGGGTCGCCGGCACGCCGCGTATCGCGCACAGCGCGTTGTACAGCTGCACGAGGCCCGGCCCCGACAGCGCGCTTTCGTTGCTGACGTGGCTGGACTGGCGCATGAGCAGGCGCAGCACTTCGATCTCGAGCTCGTTGCCCGGCGCGAGCGCGGCCTGGCCGGCTTCGGTCGCGAGCACGATCGGCCGGTTGCGGCCCGGAATGCGCACGGCCGCGCCGAGCCCGGTGCCCGGGCCGACGATCAGGGTCGGTCCCTGCGCCGCGGCCTCGGCGTCGCCGGGCAGCAGCACGCATTCGCTCGCGCGCAGGTAGTGCGTCGCGCAGGCCACGGCTTCGAAATCGTTGACGAGCGCGACTTCGGCCACGCCGATCTCGCTGCGGATCTCCGCGAGCGACACGGCCCAGGGCAGGTTCGCGTTGACCAGCGTGTCGCCGACCGCCACGCCCGCGCAGGCGATCGACACGCGCGGCACCGGCACGTCGCCGATGGACTGCAGGAACTGCCTGAGCAGCGCGGCGAGGTTCGGGAAGTCGGCGCAGACGTATTTGTCGTAGCGCTCGACGACGACGGCCGACGAACCCGGCTCGACCTGACGCACCAGCCCGATGCGCGCATGCGTGCCGCCGACGTCGGCCGCGACGAACGGCGCGGCCTGCGGGATGCCGGCTCCGGCGAATCGCTGACTGGCTGCTGCTGCCACGCTGTGCTCCCTCCCGCTGCCCCGACGCCGGCCTCGGGGCCGACGGGGGCGGAGTCTGTAACCGGAGTGACAACGTTGTCAACGGGTATGACAGAAAGACTTGTCCGGACTGCCTGGCCGCCGGGACGCGACGCGGCCGGCGGACCGGAACTGGTCTGCGATTGTTCAGATAATTACTTGTTTTAAATGATATTTATCCTGATAAATGCCTTGCCGCACCGCAGCACGACCGGACGACACGGCACGCTGCGACGCAGCATTTCCGCTGCGTGCATTTGGTCATTCACCGGGGCAAGATATGACAACGTTACTAGTCCCGCGTCTCGCGCCGTCCGGCCGACGCGGCTCCAACCGCGGCGCGGCAGCGCCTATCCAGGCAGACGGGGAACACAGGCATGTCCAGCACGAGCACGGCCGGCAATCCGGCGCAGTACAGAAGCTCCATCGCCATCATCGGAACCTTGTTCTTCATCTTCGGCTTCGTGACCTGGATCAACGGACCGCTGATCGGCTTCGTGAAGCTCGCGTTCGACCTGGACACCGACGCGAAGGCCTTCCTCGTCACGTATGTGTTCTACATGGCCTATTTCTTCCTGGCCCTGCCGTCGTCCTTGATCCTCGAACGCACCGGCATGAAGAAGGGCATGGCGCTGGGCCTCGGCGTCATGGCCGTCGGCGCCGTGATATTCGGTACTTTTGTAACTGTACGAAATTATCCCGCGTGCCTGACCGGACTGTTCGTGATTGGCTCGGGACTGTCGCTGCTGCAGACCGCGTCGAACCCGTATGTCAGCAATCTCGGCCCGATCGAAAGCGCCGCGGTGCGCATCAGCATCATGGGCATCTGCAACAAGCTGGCCGGCATACTGAGCCCTATCGTCATGGGCGTGCTGGTCATGAAGGATGTCGGCCATTTCGAGGCCCGGGTCGCCGCGGCGGCGACGCCGGAAATCAGGCAGGCGCTGCTCGCCGAATTCGCCGCGAAGATCTACTGGCCCTACATGGTCATGGCCGGCGTGCTCGCGCTGCTCGCGGTCTGGGTGCTGCGCTCCTCCTTGCCGGAGATCAAGTCTTCCGAAGCCAACGCTGCGGATGCCGGCAGCAGCGGCAGCCGCCGCAGCGTGCTGCAGTTTCCGCACCTGCTGCTCGGCGTGCTGTGCATCTTCGTCTACGTCGGCGTGGAAGTGCTGGCGGCTGATGCGATCGGCACCTACGGCAAGGGCTTCGGCATCCCGAGCGAACAGGCCACGTATTTCACGGCCTTCACCCTGGCCGGCATGCTCGTGGGCTATCTGATCGGCCTCGCGACGATTCCGACCTGGCTGTCGCAGCAGCGCGGCCTCGCGATCTCGGCCGTGCTCGGCATCGTGTTCTCGCTCGCGGCGTACTTCACCAAGGGCTATGTCTCGGTCGGCTTTGTCGCGGCACTCGGCCTGGCCAACGCGCTGATGTGGCCGGCGATCTTCCCGCTCGCCATCGCCGGACTCGGCCGCTTCACCGAAAAGGGCTCGGCACTGCTGATCATGGGCATCGCCGGCGGTGCGCTGATCCCGCGCCTGTTCGCGACTTACAAGGACGTCTACGACTTCCAGCTCGTGTTCCTTGCCCTCGCCGCGCCCTGCTATCTGTACATCCTGTTCTATTCGCTGAAGGGTTACGCCGTCGGCCGCAACGCGGCGGCCGCGCCGGTGGCCGCCGCCGGCGGCTGAAACGCCGGACGATTCCGTACGCGAGCCCGGCGGCGCGACGTTGCGCCGCCGGCGCGATCCGGCCGAGGCACCGTCCCCGCGCCTCGCTTCCGCCGCGGTTTCTCGTCACAATCCGGCGGGTGCGGGCCTGACCGGGCCGCCGGATCAAGACCCAACGCCGTACCTTGCAAGGCCCGCCGATGCGCAGTCCGACGATCAAAGACGTCGCCGAACGTTCCCAGGTTTCCCTCAAAACCGTTTCCCGCGTCATCAACAACGAAGCCACCGTACGCGAAGGCACGCGCGCCAAAGTGCTGCGCGTCATCGCCGAACTCGGCTACCAGCCCGACCTGTCGGCGCGCAGCCTGCGCAGCGCGCGCTCCTACGCGCTGGGCCTCGTCTACGACAACCCGAATCCGTATTACGTCATCGCCGTGCAGAGCGGCGTGCTGTCGGTCTGCCGCGAATCCGGCTACGGCCTGCAGATCCATCCCTGCGACTCCAACTCGCCCAACCTCGCCGCCGAACTCGTGCAGCTCGTGCGCCACGCGCGGCTGGCCGGCCTCGTGCTCGCCCCGCCCATGTCCGAGCGGCTGGAACTGATCCGCCACCTGCGCGTGAACCAGATCCACGTCGTCCGCATCATCTCCGCCGCGGCCGACCCGCAAGACGGCTTCCCCTGCGTCTACGTCGACGACCGCGACGCCGCCTACGACATCACCAAGCACCTGATCCAGCTCGGCCACCAGCGCATCGGCTTCCTCTGGGGCGGCGAAGCCCACCGATCGAGTCCCGAACGCTACCGCGGCTACGAAAGCGCACTGAAGGACTACGGCATCCCGCTGGACAAGAAGCTCATCCTCCACGGCGACTACAGCTTCGACGACGGCTTTCGCGGTGCCCGCAAACTGCTCGCACTCAAGGATCGCCCGACGGCGATCTTCGGTTCCAACGACGAAATCGCCGCCGGCGTGCTGGCGGCGGCCAAGTCATCCGGACTCGAAGTGCCCTACGACCTGTCGATTGCCGGGTTCGAGGACAGTCCGTTCTCCAAGCAGTCCTGGCCCGCACTGACGACGGCCAAGCAGGCGACCGAGGAAATTGCGCGCCATGCGACGCAGCTGCTGATCTCGGAGCTCGATCGCGAGGAGAACGATGTGGAGAAGCTCACGGTCGTGAGCAATAAGGGATTTAGTCCGCAGCTGGTGGTGCGGGGGTCTACGGGGCCAGCAAGGGCCACGACCGGCTGATTTTGACTCGCGCGGCAGCAAGTAGAACCCGCCGAGGATTGCCTGCACTACCCAGGTTCCGCTTCAAGCACACGACTCGGAACGACAGAGCGCTGTCGACACCTGAAGCAATGTCATGGCCAACGCCTAATTGTGCCGTCGCGTCGCAAAGTGGCCGAGTTACACTCAATAAAACACAAGCCCTTCAGATCTCAGCCAAGCTAGGAAACCAGGCGTGATCGCAGGAGACGGCAGGCCCAGTTTTCTTGTTAAAACGCCAATGCGCCGATTACGGCGCGGGGCGTCTAGTGTTGCAACGAGAGAAGGCGTTTTTCCGTTCTCTATCTTCCAACGGCGCCGAAAGTCGTGTTCTGCAAAGGACGTCGCCGCAAACGCGATATCAATAGTGCATACCATCTTCAGCACAACTTCACCGAATCCGACCACCCCACGCAAACTTGGCTTTGGAGAAGCAGAAGATGCGACGGGAAAAAACTCCGGACGCTCAGTGGTCCCTAGAGCCGCAGCAGTCGGGTCTGTCAATCCAAGTGTGTAACTGCCACCACGGTTACATATGGACAGGTACCCGTTCCTCGCCGAAGAGGATCTGGAATACCTGCAGCGCCGGTTTCCAGTGATGTACCGATCGC
>NZ_JANFVR010000233.1 GCF_024609805.1 Tahibacter caeni
GCCGCTCGCCGCCGGCGCGCCGGCCGCTGCGCAGTTCCGTGCGCTCGAACTCGACGCGGCCGCGTTGAACGCCTTCCTCGACGACGGCGCGCGCCGCGGCGAGACCCTCGCGGTTCCGCAGCCGGACGGCGGCTTCGCCGAGTTCATGCTGCAGGATTCCGGCGTGATGCCGCCGTCGCTCGCGGCGAAGTATCCGCAGATCAAGAGCTACCTCGGCGTCGCGACCGACGGCACGCAGGCGCGCATCGACGTCTCGCCGCTGGGCTTCCAGGCCATGGTGTTCGCGCGCGACGGCGTCTGGATCGTGCAGCCGCAGGACAAGGACGGCGGCAACGCGTATCTGAGCTTCGCGCGCGGCACGGTCACCGCGACGCGCGACTTCAAGTGCGGCGTCCACGGCCGGCCCGTGGCGAACAACATCGACGCGGCGCTGCGCAGCGGGCCGCTGCCGCTGACCACGACCGGCACGATCAAGCGCAACTATGCGCTGGCCATGGCGGCGAACCACAACTACGTCGTCGCGATCAGCCCGTCGGGCGGCGCGACCGTCGCCACCGGCATGGCCGGCGTCGTCGCGACGGTGAACCGCGTCAACCAGGTCTACGAACAGGATTTCGCGATCCACATGACCCTGGTCGCGAACAACGACCAGCTGGTGTTCCCGAGCGCGAGCGGCGATCCGTATCCGAACGACGACACCGCGATCGACATGAACACGGGCCAGATCGATTCGATCATCGGCGCGGCCAACTACGACGTCGGCCACGTGCTGACGACGGGTTCCGGCGGCGTCGCCGGCCTCGGCGTGATCTGCGTCTCCGGCCAGAAGGGCGACGGCACGACGGGTTCGCCGAGTCCGACCGGCGATGCGTTCTGGATCGACTACGTCGCGCACGAGCTCGGCCACCAGTTCGGCGGCGACCACACCTTCAACAGCACGACGTCGAGCTGCGGCGGCGGCAACCGCAACGGTCCGACCGCGTACGAGCCGGGCAGCGGCTCGACCATTATGGCCTATGCGGGCATCTGCGGTTCGGCCAACCTGCAGCCGAATTCCGATCCCTACTTCACGGCCAGCAGCCTCAACGAGATCCGCACCTACACCTTCGGCGGCGGCGCGTCCTGCTCGGACACGACGACGAACCCGAACGCGGTGCCGGCGATCGCGCCGCTGTCGAACTTCATCATTCCGGCGCGCACGCCGTTCGTGCTGACCGGTTCGGCGACCACGACGAGCGGCGGCACCCTGAGCTACGACTGGGAACAGAACGACACCGGTTCGATTAACAACAATCTGGCCACCGATCCGGGCAACGGCCCGATCATCCGTTCGCTGAACCCGACGCCGACCGGCGTGCGCGTTATTCCGCGCCTGTCGAACCTGATCGCCGGCACGACCATGATCGGCGAAATCCTGCCGACGACCGCGCGTACGATGCATTTCCGCCTGAGCGTGCGCGACAACGTGCCGGGCTTCGGCAGCACCAACAGCGCCGACATGACCGTGCAGTCGGTCGTCACGAGCGGCCCGTTCAAGGTCACCGCGCCGGCCACGGTCGTGAGCTGGGCCGGCGGCAGCGCGCAGACGGTGACCTGGGACGTCGCCGGCACGACGGCCGCGCCGATTTCCTGCGCGAACGTCGGCATCGACGTCTCCACCGACGGCGGCCTGACCTATCCGCTGAATGTCGGCAGCTTCCCGAACAGCGGCAGCGCGACGATCACCGTGCCCAACGTCGCGACGACCGGCGCGCGCGTCCGCGTCTCCTGCGTCGGCAACATCTTCTTCAACATCTCCGCGCCGAACTTCACGATCACCGCGACGACGGACCTGATCTTCAGGAACGGCTTCGATCCCTGAGCCGAATCGCTGTTCGCCGTATTTCGAGCCCTCCGCAAGGAGGGCTCTTTCGTTTCCGGGCCGGAAACCGGCAGTCGCCGATCCGGTACGACGGAAACGAAGCCGGCACCGCGCACCTCGTCCCCATCCGTGCACTCCGGTCCGTTGGGCATGGACGGAGATGGAGCGCCTCGCTCGGCAGCGCGCATCGGTCGCATCGAATCGCCGGCGCCCGCCGACGCGGCCGGCCCTCTGGCGGGCCGCCACGGCGTCCGTACAATCGCCCGACCATCGCCTGCGGAGATGCCCGTGCTCGAACGCTGGTTCCAACTGCGCGAAAGCGGCAGCGACGTCCGTACCGAATGTCTGGCCGGCCTCGCGACGTTTCTCGCGATGGCCTACATCATGTTCGTCAATCCGCAGATCCTCTCGGCCGCAGGCATGCCGCGCGAGGCGGTGTTCGTCGCGACCTGCCTGGCCGCGGCGATCGGCTCGGCCGTCATGGGGCTGTATGCGAACTACCCGATCGCGCTCGCGCCGGGCATGGGCCTCAACGCGTATTTCGCCTACAGCGTCGTGCAGGGCCTGGGCTTCAGCTGGCAGGCCGCGCTCGGCGCGGTATTCATCTCGGGCTGCCTGTTCGTCGCGATCAGCCTGCTGCGCGTGCGCGAGTGGATCGTCGACGCGATACCGCGCTCGCTGAAGCTCGCGATCTCGGCCGGCATCGGCCTGTTCCTCGCCGTCATCGGCTTCAAGAACGCCGGCCTGATCGCGGCGAATCCGGCGACCCTGGTCGGCCTCGGCGACCTGCATGCGCCGAGCGTGCTGTACGCGGCAGCGGGGCTGCTGCTGATCGTCGCGCTGGAGGCGCGGCGCGTTCGCGGCGGCATCGTCATCGGCATACTCGCGGTGACCGTGGCCGCACTGCTGTTCGGCCATGCGAAATTCGCCGGCGTGTTCGCGCTGCCGCCGTCGCTGGCCCCGACCCTGCTGCAGCTGGACCTGCGCGCGGCGCTCGATGCGGGCCTCGTCACGGTCGTGCTGACCTTCTTCCTCGTCGAGCTGTTCGACGCGACCGGCACCCTGATCGGCGTCAGCCACCGCGCCGGCCTGCTCGATGCGCAGGGCAAGCTGCCGCGGCTGCGCCGCGCGCTGCTGGCCGATTCGACCGCGATCGCCGCGGGTGCGGCGCTCGGCACCTCGTCGACGACGGCCTACATCGAGAGCGCGGCCGGCACCGCGGCCGGCGGACGCACCGGCCTGACCGCCGTCGTCGTCGCGCTGCTGTTCCTCGCCGCGCTGTTCCTGTCGCCGCTGGCCGCGACCGTGCCGCCGTTCGCGACGGCGCCGGCGCTGATCTACGTGGCCATCCTCATGAGCTACGGCCTGGCCGAGCTCGACTGGGACGACCTGACCGAGTCGGCGCCGGCGGTGATCTGCGCGCTGTCGATGCCGCTGACGTTCTCGATCGCCCACGGCATCGCGTTCGGCTTCATCAGCTATGCCGGCATCAAGCTGCTGGCCGGCCGCCGGCACGAGCTGCCGCCGGCCGTCGCGCTGATCGCGCTCGTGTTCGTCGCGAAGTTCGCGCTGCTCTGAAGCGCACCGGCGCAGGCTCGTCGGCGAACCGGCGGCGAACCGCACGCGACGAGCCGGGAACTCCGCGAAACCGTGACGGCGCGCGCCGGACCCGCGGACCGGCCGGCGGACGCTCCGCGCCGCAACGGCTACACTAGCCGGCCGCGATGCCGGCGCCCGGCGCCCGTCCTTCCGATTCTGCCGTTCCCCATGATCGTCAACATCGCCGCCTACCATTTCGCTGCGATCGACGCGCCGCAGGCGCTGATCGACCGCCTGCACCCCTGCGCCGAGGCTTTGCAGCTGCGCGGCACCGTGCTCGTGGCCGCCGAAGGCATCAACCTGTTCCTGGCCGGCAGCGAAGGCGGCATCGCGGAGTTCCTGGACCTGCTGCGCCGCGACGCGCGGCTGGCCGGCATCGCGGTCAAGTACAGCCGCAGCGGGCAGGTCCCGTTCGCGCGGCTGAAGTTCAAGCTCAAGCGCGAAATCATCAGCTTCCGCCGCGACGAGGCCGACCCGCTGCAGGGCCGCGCCGCCGCGGTCGCCCCGGCGCAGCTCGCGCGCTGGATCGCCCGGGGCTGCGACGACGACGGACGCCGGCTCGTGCTGCTGGACACGCGCAACCGCGAGGAGGTCCGTCACGGCACGTTCGCCGGCGCCTTGACCCTGCCGATCGACCGCTTCACCGACCTGCCCGCGGCCATGGCCGCCGAGCAGGCGGCGCTGGCCGACGCGACCGTCGTGAGCTTCTGCACCGGCGGCATCCGCTGCGAGAAGGCCGCGCTGTGGCTGCGCGACAACGGCCTGCCGCAGGTGCTGCAGCTCGACGGCGGCATCCTCGGCTATTTCGAGCAGGTCGGCGGCTACGGCTACGACGGCCGCTGCTTCGTGTTCGACGAGCGGGTCGCGCTCGACGCGCAGCTGCAGCCGCTGGTCGACCGCGCCGACGCGGCCTGAGGCCGCCGCGCCGCTGCGACCGACTGCCGCGGCGCACGCGTTGCGCAATTGCCGTGGCCACCACTACAGTGCGGCGCAGCGGAAGACTCTGATCGCGCCCGGATTCCGTAAGGATGTCGGAGCCCCCTCGCATCGCAGGGCGGCCGCGCGGCGGGCAATCGGGAAGATCGGCGGCCGTACGTCTCGGCGCGGGCGCCGATGTGCGCCCAGGTCTTCCCGGCGCGTTTGTTCAGGTCTTCCCCAGGGAGTAAGCCGCGTGACGGGACCGTTGCCGCCAATCCGACCGCAGGACGCCGCGCCGCGTGTGCGACGCTTCCCGGCCCCGTACTCCGATGTCGGCCTTGCCGCGGCGAGGCGCGTCTGAATCTGCCGGCTCCCGTGACGCTCGTCGACACGCTGACCCTCGTCGAGACGCCCGAAGGCATTTCGCTGCGCCTGCGCGCCGCCGGCATGATGCCGCGCGCGGCGGCCTGGGCGATCGACTTCTCGCTGCGCCTGGTCGTGATCTGGTTCGTGAGTCTGGCGCTGGCCGTGCTCGGCGACCTCGGCGTCGCGATCTACCTGATCGTCCTGTTCGGCCTGTTCTGGGCGTATCCGGTGCTGTTCGAAGTGCTCATGGACGGACAGACGCCGGGCAAGCGCGCCGTGGGCCTGCGCGTGGTCAATGCGAACGGCACGCCGGTAGGCTGGGTGCCGTCGATCGTGCGCAACCTGATGCGCACCGTCGACATGCTGCCGATCTGCTACGGCTTCGGCCTCGTCGCCGGATTCGTCGACGCGCACAGCCGCCGCTTCGGCGACATGGTCGCCGACACGCTCGTCGTCCACGTCGACCACCATCACGGCTACAGCTCCGCGCCGAACGTGCCGGCCGTGCAGTCGCCGCTGCTGCTGCCGGCCGCCGAGCAGGGCGCCATCGTCGCGTTCGCCGAGCGCACGAAACAGCTGACGCCGGAACGTCAGCAGGAACTGGCCAACCTGCTGCCGCAGCTGACCCAGGCGCGCGGCGCGGTCGCCGTGCAGCGCCTGCTCGGCATGGCCAGCAGCTTCCTCGGCAGGCATTGAGCGGCGCATGAAACAGGACGTGTTCCAGGCGCGGCACGAAGCGGAATGGACGGCGCTGGAGCGCTGGCTCGACCTGCGCGCGCGGCCGCCGGCCAAGCAGCGCACCCACGACGCCGAAGGCCTGTTCGGCGACCTGGATTTCCCGGCCGCCTACCGGCGCGTATGCCAGCACCTCGCGCTGGCGCAGCGGCGCGGCTACAGCGTGCTGCTGATCGACCGGCTGCAGGACCTGGTCCACCGCGGCCATCTCGTGCTGTACCGGCCGCATCCGCCGCGCTGGCATGCGGCGATCCAGTTCTTCGCCGCGGACTTTCCGCGCCTCGTGCGCCGCCACTGGCGTTCGATGGGCGTCGCCGCGCTGCTGTTCTTCGGCAGCTTCGTCGGTGTCGTCGTCGCGCTGCAGGTCCGCCCCGAACTCGCCCATTCGCTGTTCGAGCCCGCCGAGCTGGCCAAGTTCGAGGCCATGTACGACCCGGCCCAGCCCGAGGCCAAGCTCGGCCGCGAGAGCGGCAGCGACGTGAAGATGTTCGGTTATTACATTCTCAACAATGTCAGCATCGGCTTCCGCACGATCGCGGCCGGCTTCTTCGCCTGCATAGGCTCGGTCTACGTGCTGCTGTTCAACGGTCTGTTCCTCGGCGGCATCGCCGGCCACCTGACCGCGATCGGCTACGGCGGGCCGTTCTGGCGCTTCGTCGCCGGGCATTCGGCGCCGGAACTGCTCGCGATCGTGATTTCCGGCGGCGCCGGCCTGCAGCTCGGCATGGCGATGCTCGCACCCGGGCGGCGCAGCCGCGGCCGCGCCTTCGTCGAGGCCGGCGTGGACATGGCCAAGCTCGCGCTCGGCGTGTTCGCGATGCTGGTGTTCGCCGCGTTCGTCGAGGCGTTCTGGTCCTCGATCGGCTGGATGCCGGATCCGGTCAAGTTCAGCGTGGGCGGCCTGCTGTGGCTGCTGATCGGGCTGTGGCTCTGGCGCGGCGGACGCGGAGCGGCGCATGCGGCTTGAAGGCCTGACCGTTGCGCTGCGACCGCGCTCGTCCTGGGAAGCCACCGATCTCGGCATAGCGCTGACGCGCCGGCACGCGCGCACGGTCTGGAGCGCCTGGACGCTCGCGACCTTGCCGGTGGTCGTGCTGGTCAATGCCGCCTGCGCGGCGATCGACGCGGTCTGGCTGGCCACCCTGCTGGTCTGGTGGCTCAAACCGGTGTTCGATCGCGTGCCGCTGTACGTGCTGTCGCGCGCGGTGTTCGGCGCGACGCCGGGCGTGCGCGAGACCCTGCGCGCCGCGCTGCGCTGGGGCTGGCGGCCGATGCTCGGGTGGCTGACCTGGCGCCGCCTGCATCCCTCGCGCTCGCTGCTGCTGCCGGTGGATCTGCTCGAAGGTCTCCGCGGCTCACGCCGCGGCGAGCGCGTGCGCGTGCTGCAGCGCTCGACCAGCGGCACGGCCATGCTCGTGACCCTGATCGCGGTCAACATGGAAATGATGCTGTCGCTGTCGGTCGTGCTGCTGATCCTGATGTTCGTGCCGATCGAGTTCTTCAGCGACGCGGCGCAGCAGGTCTGGAGCACCCTGTTCGAGAATCCGCCGCTCTGGGGCCAGTGCCTGGTCAACCTGATCGGCTGGCTTGCGCTGAGCCTGATCGAGCCGTTCTACGTCGGTGCCGGCTTCGGCCTGTATCTGAACCGGCGCACGCAGCTGGAGGCCTGGGACGTGGAGCTCGCGTTCCGCCGCCTCGCCGCGCGCCTGAGCACGACGGCCGCGGCGTTGCTGCCGCTCTTGTTCGGCGCGCTGCTGCTGGCCGGCGGCGCGCGCGCCGCGGAGGACGAACCCGTCGACGCGGTCGGCGGCGCGGCCGGCGAGACCGCGGCCGCCGACGCCGGCGACGCGCCGAAGGACAGCCTGCGCCGCATCTTCGCCGGCCGCTACGTCGACGACGGCGGCTTCGGCGATTCGGTGCGGCAGGGCTATGCCGATCCGGACCTGAGCCCCAGGTCCACCGAGCACGTCTGGGAGAAACGCGACAAGTCGGCGAGCACGTCCGACCTCGACCTCAGCGCGTCGCCGCTGCGCCGCTGGTTCGAGGCGGCCGGCCGCGTGTCCTCGTTCGCGGCCGAGAACGTGCTCTGGGTGCTCGTCGCGATCTTCGTGTTCCTGCTGGTCCGCTATCACCGCGTCTGGCTGCCGTGGATCGGCGACCGCTTCGTGCGCGAGCGCAAGCCCGACGCGCTCGAAGTCCGCGACATCGCCACGCCCGAAGACCTGCCGGCCGACGTGGCCGGCGCCGTGCGCGCGCTGTGGCAGCAGGGCCAGGCGCGCGCGGCCCTCGCGCTGTTCTACCGCGCGGCCGTGCTGGGCCTCGACGAG
>NZ_JANFVR010000234.1 GCF_024609805.1 Tahibacter caeni
CCACGGCGCCTGCGCCGCGGCCGGGCCGAGCGCGCGGTCGACCGCGCGGCTCAGTGCGACCAGCGCCGGCCACGGCGTTGCGCGCACCGGCACGGTAATCGCGATGGCCAGCGCGCCGAAGTCGTAGAAGTTCGCGCTGACCGCGCAGTCCACCGTCTCGCCGTCCAGCTCCAGGCGCATTCCCGGCAATGGCAGGATCAGCGGCGGATTGCCGAACGTGACGGCCTTGTCCGGCGTCGCGGCGAGCCGCGCGCGGCTGCCGGCGCCGCCTTGCTCGCTCGTGCAGAGTGCTTCGAGCCGGCTCAGGTCCGTCGCGTACGCGATGTCGAACAGGCGCTGCACGACTATGCTGCCCTGGCGCACGATGACGTCGTCGTCAGCTGGCGGAATGGACTGCGTCATGCCTGCTCCCCGTATCGCGCGGCGCGGCGGATCGCCGGACGCCTGCGGATGCACTATGCACCGGCCGCGGTAACGCACCTGTGACAGCGGTTGCGGCTGCTGCGAGTCGCGGCGAGGTCCGGCGGCCGAGTGCGCCGCCGGTGCGGATTTCCCGGCCGGGCCGCGAGTCAGCGCACCTCGACGTCGACCCAGAGCCCGTCGCCGCCGGGTGCGACGCGCTGCAGCGCGCCGTTGGCCTTGCGGAAGCGCGCATCGACGGTTCCGCTGCGGAGCCAGGCGTCGTCTGCGCGGATCACGCGGCCGTCGGCGCGCCGCTCCAGATCGGCCAGAATGCCGTGGAAGGGCATCTCGCCCCATTTCACGCGCTTGGCGTCGACCTCGTTGGTCGGCACGAACGCGGCGAGATCGGGATCGTTCATGAGCTGCAGGCCCTTGCTCTTGGCCGTAGCGTTCTGGCTGCCGTGATGGCCGACCTTGTAGTAGACGACGCGCGACAGCAGCTCGGGGCCGGTGACGGCCGCGCCGTCCACGTCCCATTTCAGGTCCTGCCAGCTCAGCCAGTTGCCGATCTGCGCGTCGGCGGCGAACAGCAGCACGCGGCCGCTGTCGGCGAACTCGAACGCGAGCACGAGACTCGAATTGTTCGTGCGGTCGTCGAGCTGCATCGCGAGATCGGCGCTCGCGCCGAGCCAGTCGCCGTCGATGCGCCGCCAGCGCTGATCCGTCGCCGCCGCGCTGCCTTCGGCCGCATAGAGGTCGCGGACGAGCCGGCGCAGCGCCGCCTCGTCGCCGTCGGCCGCTTCGCCGCTGCCGATCGCGTCGTCGAGCGCGAGGCCGAGGTTCGGATCGAACGGCGCGAGGGTGTCGACGGCGCAGATGTCGTCGGGGCCCAGCGTCCGTTCGAGCGAGGCCGCGGCGGCCGCGGCCATGTACATCTCGCTCGCGCGTTCGCGGATCGAGAAGAAGTTCGTGTCGCGCGGCGGCCCGAGCACGTAGATGCGCAGATTGCCGAGTCCTTCGGGCTGCAGCGGCGCCGACGACGGTTCGAGGTAGCGGATGCCCTCGGTGTTCAGCGCCGCACCGGCGTCACGTGCGGCGCGGACTTTCTCGCCCTTGGCGCCGAACTGGAAGCCGAGCAGCGCCTGCAGGCCGTCGCGCACGCCGCTCATGTTGTCGTCGAGCGAGCGCAGGCCGTCCAGGCGCAGGCTGGCGCGCTGCAGCGCGGCGAGCGCCTTGCCCTTGAATTCGTCGAATTCGCGCGCCTGCTTGTCGCGCGGATTCTCGGTCCAGGCCATCCAGACCTCGCCGACTTCGATGCCGGCGAAGTGTTCGGCCGCGGTCGAGAAGCCGGAGACGTGATCCCAGTGCTCGTGCGTGATCACGAGCACATCGATGCGCTGCGTCACGGTCGCGATGTCGGCGACGATCGCATCCATGGTCTCGCCGGCGTTCGGCACCGAGCTGTGCAGGCCGCAGTCGATCAGCAGGTGCCAGGGGCTGCCGTCGTCCTTGTCGAAACGCAGCAGATGGCAGTCGCCGATGCCCTGGCAATAGTGGCGGATGAAGACCGGCGCCGCGCTGCCGCGTCGTGAGGCTGCCTTTCGTGCCGCGCCGCGCCGCGTCGTCGCGGCTTTCTTCGCGGCGGTCTTTTTCGCCGCCTTTTTTGCTACCGCCTTCTTCGCGACCGCGTTCTTCGTCGCGGTCCTGCCGTCGGCCGCCGTCTTCGCGGCAGCTTTCCTTGCCGCGGCCTTCGTCGCGAACGTCCCGCCGGCCGCGCTCTTGCGCGCCGTGGTCTTCTTCGCCGCCGCCGTGCGCGTCGCGCGGCGGCGCGCGGTCGCGGCCGCAGACCGGCGCGGCGTTTCACTGCGCTCATTCATTGTCCTGTCCTCGATAGCCCGCATGCAGCAGCGCGAACGGTTCGCGCAGCTCGCGGCCGAAATACAGCTCGCGCAGCGCCAGACCGGTCGCCCCGCCGGCGTAGCGGCGCTGGCGTTCGAGCCGTCCGGTGCTGCCGCAGTGCTTGACGATGCAGTAGCGGATCGCCTCCTGGTTCTCGCGCGGGTCGACGATCAAGGTCGCGCCGCCGCGGAACCAGAACCAGCCGTTGGCGAGGTCCTTGCCGTCCAGCGGCACGGGCCGGCGCTGGTTCAGCACGATGACGACGTCGGTGCGGAACGAGCCGTCGGGCGTGACGCGCCGCGCCGGGCGCACGCTGTGGACCTCGAAGTTCGTGTGCCCGGCCTTGCCGGCTGCGGGGACGATGCGGCCGGCATCGTCGAATTTCGGCAGGTCGGGCAGCAGGCCGAGTTCGCCGCAGAGCGCCGGATTCTTCGTGATGGCCGCATCGAGCACGCGCCAGAGCGCGCGCGTGTTGCGCTTGTTCAGTTCGTAGATCGCGCTGCGGTCGAGATCGAGGTCCCATTTCAGATCGACGTCGCGCAGCGCCTCGACGAGCCAGGCCGGCCGCGGAGCGTACGGCGTGTTCCAGGCCAGGGTTTCCTGCGACACCGTGCGCACGTCGCGCGGCACGATGCCGCGGCGGCGGAACGCTTCCATGAACGCCGTGCGATAGGAGCGCGCGTCGTCGGTGACGATGTCCATGTCGGCGGTGATCAGCGCGCGCAGGTATTCGCCGAACGTGATGTCGACCGGCGGGCAGTAGTCCAGCGCGCGGATGCAGATGTGCAGCACCTGGCGCGCGACCTTGCAGGTCTCGTGGGTCAGCCGGCCGACGAGGTCCGGATGCAGGTGGCCCTGCGGCAGCACGCCGCTGCCGGCCGTCGCGATGCGGATCAGCGAATCGGTGCGCCGCGCGACGATGCGCAGGAACGCCTCGTAGACCGCGAAGACCAGCACCGAGCCGAGGTCGTGGGATTCCAGGGTCTCGGCGTAGCGCAGCTTCTGCCCGGCTTCGCCGGTGTAGTTGCGCAGCGGGCCGCTGCGGCTGGTGCCTTCGCCGAACTGGCGCGCGAGACCGCCGAGCAGCTCGGCCGCCGACAGATTGCCGCGCGAGCGCGCGATCTCGAAGCGCACGAGTTCGGTCACGGTGAAATGCTGGAACAGCGCGACGATGTCGGCGAACGCTTCGTGGAACGCCGTGACGTCGGGATTGGACGCTTCCTGGAAACGCCGGTGCAGGCCGTCGAGCAGCGCGTGCGACATCTCGTGCGCTATGACGTCGCTCGACAGGCACGTGAACACCGTCGAGCCGGGCGCGGTCGCGTCGCCGTCGCGCGAGTCGGCCGGGAAATAGCCGAACAGCAGCGCGACCTTTTCCGGGCTGTAGTAGGCGTTGTCGGCGCGCAGCGCATGCGGGTAGATGCGCAGGCGGCGCACTTCGCGGTACTCGGTCTTGCCGCCGCTGCTCGTGCGCTGGCGCGCCCACAAGGCGCGGCGCCCGAGCGCGCGCTCGAAGTGGCCTATCGTCGTCATCGCGACCGCATAGACCATCTGCTGATGGAACTGCGGATTGCCTTCCGACGGCGCCCAGCCGTCCTGCGCCAGCAGGACCGGATCGTTCAGATCGACCGGGTCGTAGGCCTTGTTCGAGGCCGGGTCGACGTCGACGACCTCGAGGTATTCGCCGACCGGGCCGGGCTGCAGCGGCCGTTCGCTGCCGTGGTCCCACGGCAGGCGCAGCACGGTCTCGTTGACGTCGGCGAAATCCAGGCTTTTAGCGATGCTCGGGTCCAGCGCGTAGACGCGCAGGCGGCGCTGCGGCAGCGGCGGCTTGCGCAGCTCCCGCAGCGGCGGCGGCGAGGGCGGTCTGGCGTCGTCGTCCAGGCGCACGGCGACGCGGCCGAGCCGGCGTTCGAGCAGCCGGCGCAGCGGCTGCGACGGATTGCCCTGGTCCAGCGCGGCTTCGAGATACCGGTTGATCGCGGCCGGCGGTATGTCCTTCGGCGCGCGCTCGGGATCGACGATGGCCTGCTCCACGGCTGCATGGCGCTGCGCCATCTGGGTCAGCTCGAGTTCGAGCATGGCCTGCTGCGCCGCCGGCGCGGCGAGGCTGACCCCGCCGCTGCCGAAGATCAGGTTCAGGAAGCTCCACGACGATTCGGCCGGCGGCAGGCGGGTCAATGTCTCGGCCGCGGCCGGCGCGATCGCCAGCGCATCGAGTGCGCGCAGCACGCCCTGGCCGATCTTCCTGCGCGTCTCCGCCGCGTTCATGCGCGGCGTGGTCTTGCCCGCGGCCGCGAACAGCGCCCGGCGCACGGCTTCGACGCGCATCCAGGGCTGCGGATACTGCTGTACGCGGTCGAGATGCTGCGCGAGCCACAGCGCGCAGGCCGCGGCGATCTGCGGCGTCGCGGCCGAGGTGCCGGCACCGTCCATGTCGACGATGTTCGCGCAGCCGAGCTGGGCCCAGGGCACGTTCGGCGTGTACGCGCCGAGCGCGGTATCCATCTTCTCGTCGGGACCGAAGTTGCCCTGCATCGTGACGCCGCCGAGTTCCGCATAGGCGCGGCCGTTGGCCATGACGCCGCAGGCCGCGAGCACACGCCGCCAGCGCGCCGGAAACACGATGGTCTTCGGCGTCGGCGTATGCGCGAAGTTGTTGCCGCCGGCCGTGACCATGACCAGGCCGCGTTCGTAGGCGAGGTTGATCGCGTCGGCCAGCGCGCTCGAGGCGAGACCGCCCATGCTCATCGACAGCACGTGGGCTTCTTTCTCGACCGCATAGCCGAAGCCCTGCACGAGCGTGCCCGTGCTGAAGCGCACGACGCTGTCGGCGACGCGGATCGGAATGATCTGCGCCTGGGCGGCTGCGCCGACGAAGTCGCGGAAGCCTTCCCAGCCCGGCGCGCTGCCGTCGAGCCGGTTGCCGGCGAGCAGGCTCAGGGTGCCGGTGCCGTGGCCGCGATTGGAGACCACCGGCAGATGGCTGGACTGGTCCGACGCGTCGTCGGGCTTGCCGTCGCCCTTGACGAAATTGCGCTGCAGCGCGCGCTGCAGATGCAGCGGCAGCGTGCGATGGTCGGGATCGTAACCGGTGTCGAGATGGGCGATGCGGATCTTCGCGAGCTTGTCGCCGACGCGGGAGCGCGCCGCGGCGAGCTGGCTGAATGCATCGCCGAAATTCCAGGCGACGCCGTCGCCCCGGGCCTTGCCGCCGCCGTCGTCCTGGTCGTTGAAGCGGCAGGCTTCGGCGGCGGCGAGACCGGCCTTGGCCGTGACGTGGCCGGCATGCGCCCACTGCTGCGCGATGTCCGGCTCGACCGCGACCATGCCGCTGCCGGCGCCGGCTGCGAACGCCTGCGCCGCCGACCGGACCAGCGCATGCGCGCGGTCCCACGGATGTTCCGCGTCGCCGGTCGCGTCCATGCGCAGCCAGGTGGTTTCGGTTTCGGCGGCCAGGCCGCTGCCGGGCGAGGGTCGCGCCGGCAGGCTCAATATCGGTTCGGCTTCGGCGGCCGCGGCGCCGAACGCGTTGCGCGCGGCCTTCGATGCCTGACCCTTGCCGCGTACCTTGACCAGCAGTGCGTCGTTCATGGCGAGTCTCCGGCGAAGCGCGCGGCATCAGCCGGCGCCGGTGTCCGTTTCGGCCAATTCGGTGACTACGAGATCGAGCTGGCCGCTATTGTTCCAGAATGCGGCATATACGTCATTCGGAAAAACATACAGACGGCCGTCTCCGGGCGCCCGCCACGGCTCGCCGTCGCGCGTTTCGCGGGTCCAGGGCAGGGCGTGCGCGCGTACCGCGGCGCGCAGCGCGCCGTCGTCGGCACCGGCGGCCGCGATCACGCCGCACAGCGCGAACCAGGGCTGGTCCGGACAGAGCCGGCGGCGCTCGAACCAGCGCTGCAGGCCGCGCGAGGCATAGCCCTGGGCGTCGGTGACGATGAACCAGTCGCGCCAGGTGCGTGCCGCGGCGAGCGCGTAGCGGCGCCCGCCGGTCACGTCCATGACAGGTGTGAAATGCTGCCGCGCCGGCACGCGTAGACGCACTTGTCGTGTTGCGGCCGTTGCGATGGCGCTGTCCGGCATGGTCGTTGCCCGTGTCGTGAGGGAACATCGGGGGCGTCGGACATCGGCCCGGCGGTCCGCCGTGAGTCGACGGAGCAGCCGGTTGACCGACATCAGGCGCTATTCAGTGCGTCGGCCGGGCCGATTTTCTCACCCGGCCGTGGCACGCAGCCGCGGATCCAGCCAGCCGCGCAAGGCGTCGACCGCGCCGTTCACGAGAATGACCAGCGCGCCGGCCACGAGCACGACGCCGAGCACCAGCGTGTAGTCGCGATTGAGCGCGCCCTGCACGAAATAGCGGCCCACGCCCGGGATGCCGAAGATCTGCTCGACCACGGCCGAGCCGGTGATGACTGCGATCAGTGCAGGGCTCAGCCAGGCCGCGAGCGGCAGCGCCGCTGCAGGCAGCGCGTGCACGAGCAGCAGGCGCGCTTCGCCGTAGCCGCGCGCGCGCGCCGCGCGCAGCCAGTCGCTGGCCAGCGCCTCGCTCATGCTGCTGCGCGTCAGACGCGCGCACCAGGCCAGGTTCGGCAGCATCAGCGCGACCACCGGCAATACGCGGTAGCGCCAGTCGGCCGCGACCCAGCCGCCGGCCGGCAGCCAGTGCAGCTCGACTGCGAACAGCAGGATCAGCAGCGGCGCGATCACGAATTTCGGCAGGGCCTGCGCGGCCGCGCCGAGCAGCATCAGCGTGCGGTCGAGCGCGCCGCCTTCGCGTGCGGCGGCGAGCACGCCCATGGGCACGCCGAGCAGCAGCGCGAGCAGCAGTGCGAGTCCGCCGAGTCCGGCCGACACCGGCAGGCTGCGCGCGATCAGTTCGTTGACGGTGAAATCCGGGTACTGGAACGACGGCCCGAGATCGCCGCGCGCGACGTCGCCGAGATAGGCGAGGTATTGCCGTCCGAGGCTCAGGTCCAGGCGGTAACGCTGCGCGAGCTGGGCCTGCACGGCCGGCGGCGCGGCCTTCTCGCTGTCGAACGGTCCGCCCGGCGCCGCATGCAGCAGCAGGAAGCACAAGGTCACGAGCAGCCAGAGCGTGATCAGCGCGGCCAGCGCCGATCGGGCGAGACGGTGCAGCAGCGCGGCGGCGCCCGGCGCGGGACCGATCGGCGATCCGTCGCGGTCAGCCAAGGCGGCGCTCCCGGCGGTCTGCGCGGGTTGCGGGCAGGCTCATTGCGCCGCCCCAGCCGAATCCCACGCCATCCAGCGCGATGCATGGTGGTCGAGCGGATTCGTCTCGAAGCCGCGCAGTCGCGGGTCGACGAGGTGTTTGGACGTATAGAAGTAGATCGGCACGACCGCGTCGGCGGCGAGCAGGCGCGCTTCGGCCGCGGCGATCGCGTCGCGCCGCGCGGCGCCGGACGGCAGC
>NZ_JANFVR010000235.1 GCF_024609805.1 Tahibacter caeni
GGGGGGGGGGGGCGCCGCGCCCGCCCCCCCCCCCCCCCCGCCGGATTTCACTTGACGACGAGCTTGCCTTTCATGACCGCCCAGTGACCCGGGAACGAGCAGAAGAAGCTGTAGTCGCCGCCGGCCTTCAGCGCGCTGCCGGCGAAGCTGGCCGTGGTCGAGGCGCCGCCGCCGACGAGCGGCGTGTGCGCGATCACGCGCTTGTCGTCGGCCGCGACGTAGTTCGCCGCGGCACCGGCCTTCTGGCCGTCGGTGGCGATCGGCTGCAGGTCCGGCGTCGCCGCGATGACGACGTTGTGGCCCATGGCCGTGACCGGCAGCTTGCCCGTATGGGTCAGCTTGATCGCGATGCTCTTGCACGACGCCGCGACCGTGACCTCGGTCTTGTCGAACTTCATCGCGTCGTCGGCCTTGAGGTCGATGACGCAGTCTTCGGCCTGCACGGCCGTGGCGCTGAGCAGCAGAGCGAAGAGGAGGTAACTACGCATGGCGGTCTCGCAACGTGGATGGATGGCGCAAGACTAGTCGCGCGCACTTCACGTCTTCTTGATCGAAATCAATCCGGCCGCCGCCGTGCGCGCAGCGGCTACACTGCGCGGCATTTCCCGAGCCGGAGCCCGCCCGCATGAATCCGTTCCTTTCCGCCAGCCTCATCCTCTCGGCCACCGGCGTCGGCGCCGGCGCCGGCGAATTCCGCCTGAGCAGCCGCGACATCGCCGACGGCGGCACCTTGCCGCAGGCGCAGGTGTTCAACGGCTTCGGCTGCGACGGTGACAACGTGTCGCCGCAGCTGAGCTGGAGCGGCGCACCCGAGGGCACGCGCAGCTTCGCGATCACGGTCTACGATCCCGACGCGCCCACGGGCAGCGGCTGGTGGCACTGGACCGTCGTGAACCTGCCGGCGGACACGAAGGAACTGCCGACCGGCGCCGGCAGTCCCGGCGGGCAGCTGCCGGCCGGCGCCGTGCAGGGCCGCACCGACTACGGCCAGAGCGGCTACGGCGGCGCCGCGCCGCCGCCGGGCGACAAGCCGCACCGCTACCAGTTCACGGTCTGGGCGCTCAAGGTCGACTCGCTGCCGCTGGACGAGAACGCGAGCGGCGCGATGGTCGGCTTCATGCTCAACGCGAACGTGCTGGCCAAGGCGTCGCTGACCGCGTTCTACGGCCGCTGAGCGCCGTGCCGGCGACGCCGCGCCGGCGCCGCTTGCGGAAATCGTCCGAAGACCCTGCCGCCGTGCCGGCCGCGGCAGGGTCCGCTTCCCGCTGTGCGCGTTACCCCGTAGCATGCCGCGCTCGCCTGCCGTCTCCCCGAACGGACCGCACTGAACGATGCTGCTGATCCCGACCGCTGCCCGCACCGCGCCGTCGCCGCGCTACTGGCTCGTGCTGACCTTGCTGCTGCTCGCGATCAAGCTCGTGCTGATCCTGGCCGACCCGACCCAGCGCTTCTTCCTCGGCGATTCGGAAAGCTATCTCCACTCCGCGCTGACCGGCTGGATTCCGCCGGACCGCTCCTTTCTCTACGGCCTGTTCATCCGCCACACCGCGATCGCCGCGGGCAGCCTGGCCGGGCTGCTGCTGGCGCAGACGCTCTGCGGCATCCTGACCGCCCTACTCTGCGCGCGGCTGGCCGTGGCCGACCTCGGCGTGGACCGGCGCGCCGCGGCGCTGCTGGCCCTGCTGATCGCGATCGAGCCGGCGCAGCTGTTCTACGAACGCATGGTCATGGCCGAGAGCCTCGGCACCCTGTGCCTGATCGCGATGCTGAGCTGTGGATTCGCCTATCTGCGCCGCGGCTGGTGGCCCTGGCTGCTCGCGATGGCGCTGGCCGGCATCGCGACGGTCGCACTGCGCATGAGCCTGCTGCCGGTCGTGCTCGGCTTCAGCGTGCTGCCGCCTCTGGCCGCCGCCGTCGAGCGCGGCGCGCAGCGCTCCTGGCGCCGCGTCGCGGCGCATCTGGCGATCGCCGTGACCGCGACCGTACTCGTGCACCAGGGCTATCAGCGGCTGTACGGCTATATGTCCGAAGGTCCGCCGACCTATCTGCAGAGCACCGGCACGTTCCGCCTCGGCCTCGTCGCGCCGCTGGTCAAGCCGGCGCATCTGCAGCGCGTCGGCCTGGACCCGGCGCTGCTGCAGCAGGTCGGTCCGGTGCTGGCCGACCCGCGCGAACGCGAAGCGCAGCTCTGGCTCGACGACGGCCTGGTCAGCGTGCTGCGCCGGGCCGCCGGCCCCGACACGGAACGGCTCGCGCGCAAGATCGCCGCGCGCGCCCTGTCGGACGATCCGCTCGGCCTGCTGCGTCTCGCGCTCGCGACGACGGCCGACTATTTCGTCGCGAGCGAAACCGCGCCGCGCATGGCCGACGATCTCGGCACGCGGCCGCTCAGCGACGGCATGCGCACGTCGCTGCGCGAGCGTCTTGGCTACGTGGCGGCGACCGACGCGACGCGGCTGAATCCGGCCGCGGTGTATTTCGAGCAGTCGGGTCCGTGGCTCATCGTCTGCCTGTTCGCGCTCGCGCCGCTCGCGCTCGTCGCGGCGCTGCGCCTGGGGCGTCCGCGGCGCAGCGCAGCGCTGCTGCTCGTGCTGACGATGCTGGGTCTCGTCGCCGGGCAATTGCTGTTCTCGCACATCGTCTCGTTCCGCTACCTGCACCCGTTTCCGCCGCTGCTGCTGCTCTGCGCGGCGGCGGTGCTCGCGCCGGCGCGCCGGCGCAACGGACTGCAGATCGGCTGAACGCCGCGCGGCGCGTCAGGCCTTTTCCTCGCGCCGGTAGATCCACCAGCGCGACGAGGCATAGTTCACGACGAGGCCGGCCGCCGAACCCGCGGCGACGCCGAGCTCGGGATAGCGCTGCACGAGCGGCACGAACGCATACAGCAGCGCGTAGGTGCCGTAGTTGACGACGAAGCCGCCGCTCATCGCGAGCAGATAGCGCGCCCACTCGCCGAGCAGGCCGTAGCGGCGCGTGCCGCGGAAGGTGTTGTGGCGGTTCCACAGCCAGGTCGCCGTGGCCGCACAGAGGAACGAGATCAGGCGCGCCGCATAGGCGTTCATCGCCAGGCCGCTGACCAGCAGCCGCAGTATCCCGGCGTCGACGACGAAGCCGATGACCCCGCCGATGCAGAACAGCAGGAATTGCGGCATGGCTTATTCCGGCGCCGGATGGCCGAGGTAGGCGAGCATCTTGAGCTCGCGCCGGCCGCGCGTGACCGTGTCGAGGATCAGCCCGGCGAAGAACGACAGCGCCGCGAGCAGCATCAGGCCGGTCGACAGGATCGCGGTCGGGAAACGCGGCACGAGTCCGGTTTCCGCATAGGTCACGAACAGCGGCACGGCCAGCAGCACGGCCAGCAGCGCGAGGGCGCCGGCGATCGCCGAATAGAACGCGAGCGGCCGCTCGGCGCCGAACAGGCGCACCATCGTCACGACGATGCGTATGCCGTCGCGCACGGTCGACAGCTTGCTGTGCGAGCCTTCCGGACGCTCCTTGAACGGCGTGCCGACTTCGGCCACGGCCATCTTGAGCTCGAGCGCATGCACGGTCAGTTCGGTCTCGATCTCGAAGCCCTGGCTCAGCACCGGGAACGACTTCGCGAAGCGGCGCGAGAACACGCGGTAGCCCGACAGGATGTCGGAACAGTTGCGGCCGAACAGCTGGCTCAGGAATCCCGTGAGCATGCGGTTGCCGAACGCGTGGCCGGGACGGTGCACGTCGGCATGGATCGGTTCGCGCACGCCGACGACCATGTCGAGGTTCTCGGCGAACAGTCGCGCGACGAGCTGCGGCGCGCTCGCCGCGTCGTAGGTGTCGTCGCCGTCGACCATGACGTAGGCGTCGGCCTCGATGTCGGCGAACATGCGCCGCACGACGTGGCCCTTGCCCTGCAGCTTCACGCCGTGCACGGCCGCGCCGGCGTCCGCGGCCACCTCGGCCGTGCCGTCGCGGGAGTTGTTGTCGAATACGTGGATCGCCGCCTCGGGCAGCGCGCGGCGGAAATCCTGCACGACCGCGGCGATCGCGATCGCTTCGTTGTAGCAGGGAATCAGCACCGCGACGCGGCGCGGGCGCACGGCAGGCACGGCCTCAACCATGGCCGGGCGCGAACAGGGCTTGCATCGCGTGGCGGTCCGGATGATGGATCACGCCTCGCTCGGTCACGATCGCGTCGATCAGCGAGGCCGGCGTCACGTCGAACACCGGGTTCCAGGCCTGGGCGCCGTCGACGACGGTGCGCCGGCCGCCGATGCCGAGCAGTTCCTGCGGATCGCGCAGCTCGATGTCGATGGCCGAACCGTCGACCGTCGCCATATCCACGGTCGAGGACGGCGCGACGACCATGAATTTCAGGCCATGGTGGCGCGCGGCGATCGCGAGCTGGTAGGTGCCGATCTTGTTCGCCGTGTCGCCGTTCGCGGCGATGCGATCGGCGCCGACGATGACCCATTGCACGGCGCCCGAGCGCATCAGGTGCGCCGCGGCCGAATCGGCGATGAGCTTGGCCGGAATGGCGTCGCGCACGAGCTCGTACATGGTCAGCCGCGCGCCCTGCAGCCAGGGCCGCGTCTCGCCCGCATAGACCTGGCTGATCTTTCCGGCGGCATAGCCGCTGCGGATCACGCCGAGCGCGGTGCCGAAGCCGGCCGTCGCGAGCGAGCCGGTATTGCAGTGGGTCAGCACGCCGCCGCCGTCGAGCAGCGCCGCGCCGAGTTCGCCCATGCGCCGGTTCGCGGCGAGGTCCTCGTCCTGGATCGCCTGGGCTTCGCGCACCAGCGCGGCCGCATCGCTGCCGATGCCCTGCATGCGGTCGAGCGCCCACATCAGGTTGACCGCCGTCGGCCGCGACGCGCGCAGGGTGCGCGTCGCCTGGTCCAGCGCCAGCGGATCGTTCTGCGCCGCGAGCACCACGCCCCAGGCCGCCGCGATGCCGATCGCCGGCGCGCCGCGCACGACGAGGTCCTTGATCGCCTGGGCCACCTCGGCTGCGCTGCGGCAGTCGATGAAGGTCTCCTCGAACGGCAGCCGGCGCTGGTCCAGCAGGCTCAGGCGATCGCCGCGCCAGTGCACGGCGCGGATGGTGTCGTGGCGGTCCAGTTCCGACATGGGCTGAGGCTCGAAAAGGCAACGCGCAAGGATAGCGTGGCGCGGCGCCGCAGGCGAACGCCGCCGCGTTCCGTGCGGCGTTCCGCGCCGCGTTTCAGGCCGCCGCGCCGGTCTGCACGCGCCAGAGCGCCGCGTAGCTGCCGTTGCGCGCGACCAGCTCGGCATGGGTACCCCGCTCGACGATGCGGCCGTTCTCGACGACGGCGATCTGGTCCGCGTGCACGATGGTCGAGAGCCGGTGGGCGATGACGACGACCGTGCGCTGGTGGGCGAGGCGCGCGAGCGAGCGCTGGATCGCCGCCTCGGTCTCGTTGTCGACCGCGCTGGTCGCTTCGTCGAGCAGCAGGATCGGCGGGTCCTTGAGCAGCGCGCGCGCGATCGACAGGCGCTGGCGCTGGCCGCCCGACAGCTTGACGCCGCGCTCGCCGACGCGCGTGTCGTAGCCCTGCGGCAGCCTCAGGATGAATTCCTGCGCCTCGGCCGCGATCGCCGCGGCCTCGATCTGCGCCGCGCTCGCGCCGGGCTGGCCGTAGGCGATGTTCTCGCGCACCGTGCCGTCGAACAGGAATACGTCCTGGGCGACCCAGCCGATCTGGCTGCGCAGCCAACTCAGCGGATAGCCGGCCAGGTCGCGGCCGTCCAGGCGGATGCGGCCGCGCGTCGGTTCGTAGAAGCGCAGCAGCAGCTTGATCAGCGAGGACTTGCCGCCGCCGGTCGCGCCGACCAGCGCGACGGTGCGGCCGGCCGGGATCTGCAGGTCGATGCCGCGCAGCACCTCGCTGCCGTTGGCATAGGCGAAGTGCAGGTCGTCGATCGCGAGCTCGCCGCGCGCCGGATGATCGGGCTGCGTCGCGTCGCTGTCGCGTATCGTGATAGTCGTGCCAAGGAGGGCGAGTATGCGCCGCGTGGACGCCATCGCCCGCTCGAACAGGTCGACCGTGTCGGCCAGCCGGGTCAGCGGCCAGAGCAGGCGCTGGGTCAGGAACACGAGCACGGCGTAGAAACCGGCCTGCAGCTGGCCTTCGAGCACGAGCTGGCCGCCGCGCACGAACGTGCACAGGAAGCCGAACAGGATCGCCATGCGGATCAGCGGCACGAAGGCCGAGCTCAGGCGGATCGCGCGGCGGTTGGCCTCGACGTAGGCCAGGCTCTCCTGGGCCAGGCGCTGGTGCTCGCGCTGCTCGGCCGCGAAGCTGCGTATCGTCGCGATGCCGGCGAGATTGTTCGCGAGCCGGCCCGACAGCGCGGCGACCTTTTCCCGCACCAGGTCGTAGCGCGGCCCGGCCTTGCGCTGAAAAAAGAACGCGCCCCAGAGGATGACCGGAATCGGCGTGAACGCGAGCACGGCGATCTGCGGCGAGATCGCGAAGAACACGGCGCCGCAGGCCAGCACCGTGACGACGACCTGGATCAGTTCGCTCGCACCGCCGTTGAGAAAGCGTTCGAGCTGGTTCACGTCGTCGTTGAGCACGGCGACAAGGCCGCCGGATGAGCGGTCCTCGAAATAGGCGAGGTCGAGGTTCTGCACGTGGGCATAGGCCGAGCTGCGCAGCTCGTGCTGCAGGTCCTGGGCGAGATTGCGCCAGAGCACGAGATAGGCGAACTCGAATACCGACTCGAACACCCAGATCGCCAACGTCAACGCGCCCAGCAGGTAGACTTGCTGCAGCGGATCGCTGACGCCGAGCCCGGCGACGAACGACGCCTGCCCGCGCACGACCACGTCGATGGCGATGCCGATCAGGATTTCGGGCGCGACGTCGAACAGCTTGTTCGCCACCGAACAGAGGCTGGCGGCGATGAAACGGGCGCGGTACGGGCGCGCATGACGGATCAGCTGCCAGAGGGCAGCAAACGACGAGGTGGAAGATGGCATCGCGAAAGCCTAGCACGGAGATTCCCGCCCGACGCGCCGCAGCAGCGCTCCACGATGACCGCGACGCGCGCTTCCAGGCCCTGTTGCGCACGGCCTGCGTCAAGGCCGCCGGCGTCGGCGCGCTGTCGGCCCTGGTCGGCGCCATACCGGGCGCCGGAGTGCTGCTGCGCTACGCGATCGGCGAGCTCGCCGACGTGGCCGCGGTCAGCGCGATCCAGGAAAAGCTCATCGAGGACACGCTGGCGCTGTACGAGCTGCCGCTGCCCGATGCGCTGCGCAAGCCGCTGATCACGCAGATCAGCGCGCTCGGCGCCGGCGCGAGCGTCGGCGTCGACGCCCTCGGCCGCCGCCTGCTCGGCCGCTTCGGCAGCAAACTCGGCGGCGGCGTATTCAGCCGCGTCGCGCCGCTCGTCGGCGTGCTGACGAGCGCACTCGGCAACGCCGCGACGACCTATGCGATAGGCCGCCGCGCCGAAGCCTTCGCGAAGATGGGCGTCGCGCCGGCCGAGAGCCTCGTCGACGCGTTCCGCGCGTTCACCGGCATGGACGAACGCCGCGTATGGGAATGGTCGGTGACCGCAACCAAGGAAGCGCTCGCGACGGTCGGCCGCGTGGCCGAGCGGGTCAAGGCGATGAATCCGTTCGCGCGCAGCGAAGCGGCCGGCGCCGACGCGGCCGGCGAGGAAGACGCGGCCGCGCGCCGTGCGAAGCCGGCGCAGCGCGAGCGCGATGCCGCCGCGGCAGCGAAAGCC
>NZ_JANFVR010000236.1 GCF_024609805.1 Tahibacter caeni
ATCGCCGCGGCCGCGGCGATCGCGATCGCCGCCGGCATCAGCCTGTCGCGCAAGCCCGTCGCCGACGCGGCGCACGGCGCCGGCGAAGCGCTGCCGGGCCTGGCCGAACACGTCAACGACGTCACGCGCTTCAGCCTGACCGGCCCGGGCCAGAAGCTGCTGGCGACGCTGGAGAAGGGCGAGCAGGGCTGGAGCCTCAAGGAAAAGGGCGGCTATCGCGCCGATGCGGGCAAGGTGCGCGAGTTCCTGCTGCGGCTGAGCCAGTCGCGCTTGCTCGAGCAGAAGACCGCGAACGAACAGCGCTATTCCGACATCGGCGTGACCGACATCGGCGCGTCCGACGCGAAGGGCCTGCTCGTCGCGCTCGACGGACTGCCGCAACCCGCGCAGCTGATCGTCGGCATCATGAATCCGCGCGGCGATGCGACCTACGTGCGTCGCGCCGGCGAGAAGCAGAGCTGGCTCGCGAAGGGCAATCTGATTCCGGACAAGACCGCGGCGAACTGGCTCGACAAGCGCATCGTCGACCTGCCGGCCATGCGCGTGCGCGAGGTCGCCTGGAGCCGTCCCGACGGCAAGGCCGCGCGTGTGTTCAAGGCGCAGCCCGGCGACACGAACTATGCGCTGGCCGATCTGCCCAGGGGCCGCGAGCTGTCGTCGGAGTTCGCCGCGAACACGCAGGCCACGACCCTGGCCGGTCTGAATTTCGACGACGTGTTCGCTGCGGCCGATGCGCCCGCGCCGGCCGACGGCAAGGTCTACCGCGCGACGTTCGCGAGCTTCGACGGCGTCGTCGTCGCGCTCACCGGCTGGAAGAAGGACGAGAAGTTCCACGCCCAGTTCCAGGCGCGCAGGGACGAGGCCGCGTTCGAGGCGGGCCTGAGCGCGGCCCAGGCCAAGGCCAAGGCGGACTGGGACGCGCAGCAGGCCGCTGCGACCGCGGATTCCGCCAAGCCGGCCGCCGCGCCGCCGCTCGCCGTCGCCGATCCCGCCAAGGACCGCAGCGAGCGCAGCGCCGCCGTCGATGCGGAAGTCGCCGAACTCGGCCGCCGCTTCGCCGGCTGGACCTTCGTGCTGCCGGCCTACAAAGCCGCCAGCTTCGACAAGACCGCCGACGAATTCCTCAAGCCGCTCGACGACAAGAAGGCCGACGCGAAGAAGCCGGCGGCGAAGTGAGTCGCGGCGGCGGCAACGCGCGCTGCGCGAGAAGCGGGTTGCCGGATTCGCGAAGCACCGCAGCCGTTTTGCGCGCAGCAGCGCTTCTTCCTTTCCCCGACTGCCGTCGGGGAGATGGCCGACGGAGAAGCCGACGTTTGCGCAGGTGTCCGGTTTTCGGCGTCATGCTCGTGATGCGGCTGTCGCGCCGAAACCCGCCGGCAGGCCCGCCGACGTTTCTCCCCTGACCAACCCGCTCCCTCTAGCGCGTTTCGCGCTTGGGGGAGCGGGCGCCAGTCGGGCGAACGCGCCATGGGTACGCTGCAATCGGCCGCTTCGCGAGCGCCTGGTGCCTGCTCCGCAGGCGCGGTTGTAATCGGCGCTTCATTTTCAAACGATTGCCGATGGCTGGTTCCGGCCGCGAACGTGCGCAGTGGATCGGTGCCGGCTTTTACTTATGCACAAATATGCAATCCATTTGTATTGTGCATTGCATCATCCGTGGCTAAGATGCCGCCCGTCCGCCGCCGCCGCGCGGACACTCGCCACACTCTCCATCGACAGCGCGAATCGCGACCGTCCTGCGGTCGTGCGGTGCTCTGCGCGCTGGCGAACGTCGCGGGTCGTCGCGGCCGGGCGGCTGCAGGAACGGACGTTCCTGCAGCGAGTTGGATCGAAGGCAAGGCGCCAGGGACGGCGCGGCTTCGACCGCCGGGTTTTCCCCGAGATCCGTGCGTCCGGCTGCAACCGGGCGTGCGGGTTCTTTCTTTGCGGTTCGCGGCGCGAGGCCGTCGCGAACGGGTGGATCTTTACGCGCCGCCGCTTCAGCGCCGGCGCCAGAATGTCCAGCCCAGCACGAGCCAGCCGGCGATCAGCGCCGTACCGCCCAGCGGCGTGATCGCGCCGAACCAGCGCGGCGCACCGAGCGCGAGCGCGAACAGCGTCGTCGAGAACACTGCGCTGCCGGCGAGAAACAGCAGCGCCGCGATCGTGCTGCCGCGTGCCGCGGCGGTTTCCGCATGACGCGCGGCGAACAGCGCAGCCAGCACGTGCCAGAACAGGTAGCTGACCGCGGTCTGCCACAGCGCGAGCTGGTTCGCATCGAAACTCGCGCGCAGCGCATGCGCACCGAACGCGCCGCAGGCCACGGCCAGGGCGCCGCCGAGCGCGGCGAGCAGCGACAGCAGGCGGGGATGCGGCATGGGGAGCTCCGTAAGCGCGGACCGGTCGCGGATCATAACCACGCCGCGGCCGGCGCCGCTCGCGGCGCTCCACACGTACGCACGGTGCTGCCGTGAACGGCGCGGTCGTTCGCGGCGGACTCAGAGATCGCGCGCGTAGACCGCCGTGGACGGCGCGGTCGGCGTGGCTATCGTGCGCTCGAACGCGAGGCCGAGCTTTTCGAGCAGGCGGATCGAGCGCGCGTTCGACGGCGTGACGATCGCGAGCAGCCGCGGCAGGCCGAGCTCGCGCGCATGCGCCACGGTCGCGCGCGCGGCCTCTTCGGCGTAGCCGCGACCCCAGTGCGCCGGCAGGAACGCATAGCCGATGTCGACGTCGGGCAGGGTGTCGCGCCGGATCAGGCCGCACATGCCGACCGCTTGCCCGCCGTCGCGCAGCTCGATGCAGTAGAGCCCGTGGCCGCAGCGCGCGTACATGGCCAGCGGGCCGTTCTCGAGATAGGCGCGCGCGTCGTCGAGCGTGCGCACGCCCTTGTCGCCGATGAACTCCAGCCACGACGGTTCGTTGACGAGCTGCAGCACGAACGCGGCGTCGTCGGGCGCGAGACGGCGCAGGCGGAGTCGTTCGGTTTCGGCGATCACGTGCATGTACGGTTCTCAGTAGCGCAGCGACAGGCAGCTCAGGCCGCCGTCCATCTTGCGGAATTCGCTCATGTCGAGCTCGATCAGCGCGTGACCGAGCTCGCGCAGCCGCGCGGCCGTGCGCGGATAGCCCGCGGCGACCAGCAGGTGATCGTTCACACGCACGGCGTTGGCCGCGTAGGCTTCGTCGGATTCGATGCGGACGCGTTCCCAGGCGGCGAACGCCGGATGATCGGCGAGCGCGGCGATCAGCAGCAGGCGGCCGTCGCCGAGCCAGCTCAGACCGCTCTTCAGGTGCAGGATGCCGGGCGTGTCGCGGATGTCGACCTCGCTGGTCGTATGGCCCGCCGCCTGCAGCCGCCGCGCGAGCTGTGCGGCGCCGCCGGCATCGGTGCGCGCCGAAATGCCGATGAACACGTGCTCGCCGGCCTCGCAGATGTCGCCGCCGTCGACCGTGCCCGGCTCGACGATGGCCTGCAGCGCGTGTCCCTGCTGCGCGAGACTTTCGCGGATCGCGTCGATCTCGCCGCGACGGCGGTCGGCGCCGGGACGCGTGATCACGCTGCAGCGCGGCAGCAGCACGGCCGTGTCTTCGACGAAGCAGGCATCGGGATGGCGCGCGTCGGCGGGCAGGCGGATCAGATTCAGGCCGCAGCGCTCGAGCGCGTCGCAGTAGCGCGCATGCTGGGCCAGCGCGAGCGCGACGTCGGGTGGTCCCAGCGATTCGCGGGTCAGGCCTTCGGCGAAATTCGCACTCGGCGGACGGACGATGGCGGATCGGAACACGGCGGCGCTCGCGCAGGCGGGCTCGGCACGTTAGCGGCTCCGGCGCGGCAAGTGAAGCCCGTGCGGGTCGTTCGCGGCCTGCTATCGTGCGGCGCCTTGCGGCGGCGACTCTCATGGACCTGGCCCGAATGGCACTGACTTAACGCCAAGCCCCTGACAGGAAAAGCAAAGCCGGCTCGCAATGCTAAGGTGGAGTTACCAGACAACACCCGCAGCAAAGGAGCCGGCTCGATGCATCCTATGCGCAGCACCCGCGTGCGGCAACGGCACGCGTTACGACGTGGGCTTCGTTCGATCGACGCGTATGCGTTCTTCGATCTGCTGACCGATTCCTCAATGCTCGATCAGGTCGAGTCGCAGCTTCCGGCGCATCGTGAGCGATTGCTGCCGCCGACGGAAACACTGGCGATGTTCCTCGCTCAAGCCCTGGGTGCGGATCGTTCCTGCCAGCAGGCCGTGAACGGTTTCGTGGCCAGACGTGTAGCAGGAGGGCTGTCCGCGTGTAGCACGTCGACCGGCGCATTCTGTCGTGCACGGCAACGGCTTCCTGAGTCCATGGTGTCGTCGCTGCTGCGTTTTACCGGGCAACGTCTTGTCGACACGACAGCTACCGAAGATCGCTGGCAAGGCCGTCGTGTGAGGCTGGTCGATGGCACAACCGTGCCGATGCCGGATACGGCTGCCAACCAAGCGGCCTTTCCTCAGCTGGGTAGGCAAATGCCTGGCCTGGGCTTTCCGTTGTGTCGATTGCTGGCGCTGCTGTGCCTGTCCAGTGGCGCCATCATCGACGCCGCCACGTGCCCGGTGAAGGGCAAGGGAAACGACGAGCAAAGCCTATTGCGCCGGTTGCTTGATCACCTGCAGCCCAACGACGTGCTCCTGGGTGATGCACTGTTCGCCACGTACTTCCTTCTGGCCGAGCTCACCCAGCGCGGTGTCGACGGCGTATTCGAGCAATACGGAGCGCGTCGACGTAGCACCGACTTCCGCCGCGGCCGTCGGCTGGGACCGCGGGATCACGTGATTGAACTGCGCAAGCCGTCGGAGCGGCCGCCTTGGATGACCCCGGAACAGTACGACGCTGTGCCTGGCACGCTGGCCGTTCGGGAAGTGCTCACCGGTGGCAAGCTGCTCGTAACAACGCTGCTTTGCCCACGCCAGACGCCCAAGGACGCGCTAAAGGCTCTGTATCGGCAGCGCTGGCATGCCGAGCTGGATCTACGCTGCCTCATGACCACACTGGGCATGGAAACGCTCAGCTGCCGCACGCCGGCGATGGCCATGAAGGAGCTGCGCGTTTATCTGCTCGCCTACAACCTGGTGCGCGGCCTCATGCTTCGCGCGGCTCGGCATGCCGGCCTTGCGCCACGCCAGCTGAGCTTCAAGCACACCGTCCAGCTCTGGCTGGCATGGCGCGCGGCGTATCGATCCTGCCATCGAAAACTCGGTGACCTACTTGTCCTGGTTGCACAGCGACGCGTGGCACAAAGACCTGGCCGCATCGAACCCCGCGCCGTGAAGCGAAGACCGAAACCGTACAAACTTCTCATGCAACCACGACATGTGGCGCGGGAGTTTGTTCGCGCCAATGGGCACCCGGCACGTGTTAAGTAAGTGCCATTCGGACCTGGCCCTGTTCGATTTCGACGGCACCCTGACCGAACGCGAGACCTTCCCGCTGTTCGTCCGCGCAGTCACGCCGCGGCTGCGCGCGACGGCCTGCAGCTTCGCGTTGCTGCCGCTGATCGCGGGCTGTCGCCTCGGCTGGATCGGCGGCACGGTCACGCGCGCGGGGATCGTCCGCGTCGCGCTCCGCGGCTTGCCGGCCGAGGCCGTCGCGGCGGCCGGCGAACGGTTCGCCGAAGCCGTCGAGCCGACCTTGCTGCGGCCGCAGGCCTGGGCGCGGCTGCAACGGCACCGCGATCGCGGCGACGCGGTCGCGATCGTCCCGGGCGCGCTCGACGCCTATCTCGCGCCCTGGTGCCGCGCGCAAGGACTGACCCTGTTCTGTTCCTCGCTGGAACAGCGCGACGGCCGATCGACCGGCCGCTACCGCGGCGCCCAGTCCGTCGGCGCGGAAAAGGCGCGGTGCGTGCGCGCGCATTACGACTTCGGCCGCTTCGCGGACGTGCACGCCTACGGCGATACGCCGGAGGACCGCGAACTGATGGCCCTGGCCGCGCACCGCCACTACCGCGGCAAGGCGCTGGGCCGAGCGCGGCCGCGGCAACGTGCCGAGTCCGGCTGATCCGCAGCGCATCACAGGCCGTTAGCGAGGGGCTGGGCTAGAGTCGGCGGCCGGAAGGGCCCTGTACGAGGAAACACCGCATGACTCGCACGACACGCTATGCATCGACCGTCCTGGCGCTCGCCGCCGTGTTGGCCGCGCCGGCCCGGGCGCAGTTGCCGACGTATGCGCCGCCGCAGCTGCAGGCGCGCACCAACCTGCTCGTCAACGACAACGGCTACAATCTGCCGCCGGGATCGTCGTTCAACAGCATCAGCGCCGACATCGACGACGGCGGCCGCGTCGCTTTTCCGGTGCAGGTCGTGCCCAACGGCGCGAGCAGCAGTCCCGGCGTCTGGTTCGGCCCCGGCGACGGCAGCGGCGGCATCGTGTTCTACGGGCCGCTGGATTCGCTGATCAGCTCTTCGCTGCGCATGAACGACGACGGACTCGTCGTGTTCACCTTGTTCGACACCGGCGGCCAGGACGGCATCTGGCGCTACGACCATGCGGTGCAGCAGGCCGCGCGCGTCGGCACCTCGCCGGTGTTTCCGAACAGCTACAGCACGCCGGGCATCAACGCGGCTGCGCAGATCGGCTTCCAGGCCACGTTCGCCGGCGGCCGCGCGTATGCGTCGGTCGCGCCCGGCGCCGGCGCGCTGATCCACGTCGCCGATCGCGGCATCGATCCCGGCAGCAGCTACACCTACCTCTACACGCCGGCGTTCGACGACACGCGCGGCATCGTCGGCAAGGTCGCGACGTCGGCCGACCTGACCAGCGCGACCGAGATCCGCCGCTTCGCGAGCGACGGCAGCTCCGTGCGCCTGGCCGCGAACCGCGGCACCGATCCGCTGTCGCCGATACGCCAGTTCGACAACTCGCTTGCGCTCAGCGATCTCGGTCGCGTCGCCTTCGTCGCGACGCGCGAAGCGGACAGCCGCCGCGCGGTCTATCGCATCGACGGCGCCGGCCTGACCGAGATCGCCGTCGTCGATCCGGCCGGCACGATACGCGAGCTCGAATCGTTTCCGCCGACGATCAACGACGCCGGCCTCGTCGCGTTCCGCGCGCGCGACGCGAACGGCCAGGCCATCTACGTCGGCGACGGCGTCACGCTCGCGCGCGTGGCCGGCAAGGGCGACCAGGTGACGACCGACCTCGGCCTCGGCCAGATCGGCCAGCACAACACCGATTCCGTGTTCTCCGGCACGCCGATGCTGAACAACCGCGGCGATCTCGTGTTCATCGCGGCGCTGCATCCCGACGGTCAGAACCAGATCGAATGGGGTACCGGCGTGTTCGTCGCGAAAGTCGCCGACACGATCTTCGCCGACGGCTTCGAGCCCTGAGAGCGGCGCATCGGACCTGCATCGCCGTTTCCGTGGCGCCGCATCGCCGTTCGTGCGGGACGCCGCCGTTCGCGAACGGGGCGGGTCTCGATGCAAGACATTTCTGTCCCCATGCCTCGCGTCACCGTCCGTGACGCGAGGCCAGACAGCTCATTCGTTGCGCGAGGCGCCACTTGACGCAGTGAATTCGACGCAGCGGCCGTGACCGTGCCTCACGCCTGACCGAGTGTTCCGCGCCCTGTGGCATACCGACGTCTTCACTCGGGTTGCGGCTTCCATACGCCGCCGTAACGACGCGGTTTACGGACG
>NZ_JANFVR010000237.1 GCF_024609805.1 Tahibacter caeni
ACGAATGCGCCGCCACGGCGCGACGGCCGCCGCGAGCTTGCCGCGCGACCGGCCGGCGGCGTCAAGCCGGCAGCTGCGCCCTCGGTGGGCGGACGGCGCCGCCCTCTGCGGCAAGCCTTCGCCCGGCAAGGAATTTCCGCCGCGCCCCCGGTCCGGCAACGCGCTCGCGGCGGCCCGGCCGGCTGCGGCATTTGGCCGCCGCGACGCCCCTTATGCCGGACGTCCCGCCGCGCCGGTTGCTACAATCCCGTGTCTTTTCGTCCCCCACCTTCCTGCAGGAGCCCCACCATGGCGGTGAAAGTTGCCATCAACGGTTACGGTCGCATCGGTCGCAATGTTCTGCGCGCGCTTTACGAGGCCGGCCGCAATCAGGAAATCCAGGTCGTCGCGATCAACGACCTCGGCGACGCGGAAACCAATGCGCACCTGACCCGCTACGACACGGCCCACGGCAAGTTCCCGTTCGACGTGGCCGTCGACAACGGCGAGCTCGTCGTCAAGGGCGACCGCATCAAGGTCTTCGCCGAGCGCGATCCGGCCAAGCTGCCCTGGGGCGCCCACGGCGTCGACGTCGTGCTCGAATGCACCGGCCTGTTCACGAGCAAGGCCAAGGCCGGCGCCCATCTCGCCGGCGGCGCCAAGAAGGTCATCATCTCCGCGCCGGGCGGCAGCGACGTCGACGGCACCTTCGTCTACGGCGTCAACCACGACCAGCTCAAGGCCTCGCACGACGTCATCTCCAACGCGTCCTGCACGACCAACTGCCTCGCGCCGCTGGCCAAGGTGCTGCACGAGAAGATCGGCATCGAGCACGGCCTGATGACGACGATCCACGCCTACACGAACGACCAGGTGCTGACCGACGTCTATCACTCCGACCTGCGCCGCGCGCGCTCGGCGACGATGTCGCAGATCCCGACCAAGACCGGCGCGGCCGCGGCCGTGGGCCTGGTGCTGCCGGAGCTCAACGGCAAGCTCGACGGCTTCGCGATGCGCGTGCCGACGATCAACGTCTCGGTCGTCGACCTGTCCTTCGTCGCCAAGCGCGCGACGACGAACGCCGAGATCGACCAAGTCGTCAAGGAAGCCTCCGAGGGCGCGCTCAAGGGCATCCTCGGCTTCAACAAGGCGCCGCTGGTCTCGGTCGACTTCAACCACGACCCGCGCTCGTCGATCTACGACGCAACTCTGACCAAGGTCATGGGTGGGACGCTGGTCAAGGTCTGCTCCTGGTACGACAACGAGTGGGGCTTCTCCAACCGCATGCTCGACATGACCCTGGCGCTGATGGCCGCGAAGTAAGCCGACCTGCGGTTGCCGGCGGATGCCGCGGCGGCGTCCGCCGCCGTTTCCGCCCGACGCCCGCGCCTGTCGAGGTGCGGGCGTTTTCGTTTGCGCCGGTCTGCGGCCTTCAGTACGGCGGCAACAAGCGGCGCAAGCCGTGCACGAGCACGACGCCGAGGAACAGCAGATTGCGCGGCAACAGCGCCGGCGTAAAGCCCGCTGCGCGCGCCGCCGCCGGCGCGGCCAGATCGCGCGCCAGCGCTTCCAGGCAAGGCAGCCCGTGGGGCCAGTCGCGCAGCCCCTCGCGCCAGTCGCGCGGAATGCCGTCGACGCCGACCACCAGCGCCGCCAGCGCGCCGGCCATCGCCGCGTTGGTGTCCACGTCGCCGCCGGCGCGCACGCAGATTTCCAGCGTGGCCGCGTAGTCGCCGTAGCCCTGATACCAGGCCGCGATCGCGAACGGCACCGAATGCAGCACGTAGCCGCCGACCCCGTCCCGCAGCGCCGGTTCCGCGCACAAGGCCTCGGCCGGCTGCGGCGCATCGCAGCAGCAGTGCAGCAGCGCGACGCTGGCCTGCCACTGCGCCTCGTCGGAGACACTGCGCAGCAGCACGGCCAGTTCGTCGGCCGACGGCCGCTGCGTCCAGGCGCCGCCGGCCAGGCGCGCGGCGATTTCCGCGATCGCCAGCGCGCCGGCGAAGGCCCGCGGATCGATGTGGGTGATCGAAGTGGAAGCCGCGACGTGCGCGCGCCGCGCCGCCGCATCGGCGGCGAACACGCAGCCCAGCAGCGCGCTACGCATGCTCGGCCCGTTGCCGGCGGAGCGCACGCCGCTGCGGCGCAGGCCCAGCCAGGCGCGCAGCAGGCCGCGCAGGGTCGCGCTGCCGATGCCGGCCGGCAGGCAGATCAGCCACAGGCGCAGGCGCCGCACGAGCTCGCGGCGGAATTCGTCCACATTGCCGCGCGATGCGAGGAGCGCCTGGGCGACGAACACGTGATGGTCGGTGTCGTCGCTCACCAGGCCATGGCCCAGCAGAAAGCGATGCCGCAGCCGACCCTGCCGCCAGCGCCGTATGCGTCGCGCCGAAAGGCCTTCGTAAGGCAGCCCCAGTGCATCGCCGACGGCGGCGCCGATCAGGCAGGAACGCAGGACCTCGCGCCGCGGCCCGGGCGGCGTGGCGTGTTCGCTCGTGGACTGCATGGCGTTCCCTCGTTTGCCTGCCGACGCCCTCGGACATCGACAGCCGCGACGGGTTCCGCCAAGGTAAGGTGTCCGCCGCCGCCGTTGCCGCCCATGCTGCACACCTTCGCCGTATCGAACTATCGCTCGCTGCGCGACCTCAAGCTCCGGCTTGCGCCGCTGACCCTGGTCACCGGCGCGAACGGCAGCGGCAAGTCCAATCTCTATCGCGCGCTGCGCCTGCTGCAGGAAGCCGCGCAGGGCCGCCTGGCCGAGGCGGTCGCGGCCGAGGGCGGCATACCGTCGCTGCAATGGGCCGGACCGGCCGACACGCGCAGCCAGCGCAAGCGCGGCGTCGCGATCCAGGGCACGCGTTCCAGGGGACCGCTGCGCATCGCGTTCGGCTTCGCCGCCGACGACGTGGCCTACCGCATCGAGCTGGGCCTGCCGGCCGGGGGCAATCCGGTCGTCGTGCCGTCGCGCTTTCGCCTGGATCCCGAGGTCAAGGCCGAATACGTCTGGCAGGCGCCGCCGCAGCGCAGGGCGAACACCTGGCTCGAGCGCGAAGGTGCATCGACGCTGCTGCGCGACGCCGACGGCGAATGGCAGCGCCTCGGGGTCGGCGTCGACGCCGCACGCTCGGTGCTGTCGGAGCTGTCCGAGCCGCAGCGCTTTCCCGAGATCTTCGCCCTGCGCGAGCTCCTGCGCCGCTGGCGCTTCTACGACGGCTTCCGCACCGACGCGGACAGCCCGCTGCGCCAGCCGCGCATCAGCGTGCAGACCGGTGCATTGGCCTCCGACGGCCGCGACCTCGCCGCGGCGCTGCAGACCATCGTCGAGATCGGCGACGCCGACGCCTTGCAGGCGGCCGTCGCCGACGCCTTTCCGGGCTCGCGCCTGGTCGTGCTCGGCGACGACGCGCGGCTCGAAACCGGCCTCGCCGTCGAAGGCCTGCTGCGGCCGTTGCACGCGGCCGAGCTGTCCGACGGCACCCTGCGCTATCTCTGCCTGCTCGCCGCGCTCATGAGCCCGCGTCCGCCGGAGCTGCTCGTGCTCAACGAACCCGAGCAGAGCCTGCATCCGGACCTGCTGCGGCCGCTCGCGCGGCAGATCGTCGAGGCCTCGCGGCGCGGCCAGGTCTGGGTCATCAGCCATGCGCCGCGGCTGGTCTCGGCGATCGAGGACGCCGCCGACCTCGTCGCCATCGAACTGCGGCGCGAGTACGGCGAAACGCGCGTGGCCGGCCAGGGTCCGCTCGACGAGCCGGTCTGGCCCTGAGCGCCGGCCGCAATGCGGCACCGCGCCCATTGTGCAAATTCGCCCAGACTGCATTTCGCCGACGCCGCCGCAGCGCGGCACGGCCTGCGGCGCCGCATCAGTACTCGCCGGTATGTGAACTTGCGTGGCGAGCCGGCGGCGCTGCGGCAGAATCGCCGTGTCGCAGCGGGCGACATCGAAGGAGTCGCAAATGACGGTCCAAGCATTGCTCGTCTGGCTGGTCGTGGGTGCCGTCGCCGGCTGGCTCGCGGGACAGATCGTGAAGGGACACGGTTTCGGTCTGATCGGCAACATCGTTGTCGGCATCGTCGGCGCGTTCCTCGCCGGCTGGCTGCTGCCGGGCCTGGGGCTCGGTCTCGGCGGCATCGTCGGCAGCATCGTCTACGCCGCGATCGGCGCGATCATCCTGTTGCTGCTGATCGGGCTGATCAAGCGCGTCTAGCGTCGTTCACCGGCGTCGCGCGCAGAGGCCGGAGCCGATCCGGCCTCTGCGCGCCGCACGTCGCAGCGACGCGTCTGGCGTCCTGGAGCTCCCGCAGCTGCCGGGCCATACTGCCGGCTTCCCCAACCCTGCAGGCGGCCGGTCGGCCGCGACGCTGCGCGAGGCACACCGGCGCATGACTCCGATCGCGGCACCCGTCACCGAAACGCAACGCCACGATGTGCTCGACGCCCTGCGCGGACTCGCACTGTTCGGCGTGCTGCTCGTGAATCTGCGCGACTTCTCGCTGTACACGCTGCTGCCCGCGGCCGAACGCGCAGCGCTGCCGACGGCGGCCTGGGACCGCGTGCTCGACGTCGTGATGGCCGCGCTCGTCGACGTGAAGTCGGCGACCCTGTTCGCGATGCTGTTCGGCGTCGGCTTCGCGCTGCAGATGCAACGCGCCGCCGGCGACGCGTCGGCCGCGCAGCGCTATCTGCGCCGCCTGCTGCTGTTGCTGGTCATCGGCGTCGCGCACGCCTGGCTGCTCTGGTGGGGCGACATCCTGCGCTACTACGCCGCCCTCGGCCTGTTGCTGCTGCCGCTCGGCCATGCGAGCCCGCGCCGGCTCGCCCTGATCGGCGTAGCCGTCGCCGTGTTCGCGCTGCCGCTGCTGCGGCCGCTGATCCCGCCGCTGCTGCCGCGCGTAGCGCCGGCGGCCGAAGCCGCGGCCGTCGCGTTCGCCGCATTTTCCGGACCGGATGCCGGCGCCGCGCTCGCGGCGAATTTCGATCACGACCTGCGCATGCGCGTGGCCAACTGGAGCCTCGCGTTCTTCGTGCTCGGCCGGCTGCTGCTCGGCGCCGCGCTCGGTTTCGCCGGCGTACTGCAGGATCCGCCGCGGCACCTGCGCTTCTGGCGCCGCCTGCTCGGCGCCTGCCTTCCGCTCGGCGCGATGCTGACCGCGTTCGTGCTGCTGCGCGACCACGGCCTGCTGTTCGCCGACGGCTGGTGGACCGGCACGGCCGCGCGCAACCTGTCGAGCATCGCGCGCAGCGCGAGCTCCGTCGCGCTCGCGCTGGCCTACATGGCCATCGTCGTGCTGGCCTGGCAGACGCAGGCGCGCCGCCTGCTCGGCGTGTTCGCGCCGGTCGGACGCACGGCGCTGACCCACTACCTCGGCCAGAGCGTGCTCGGCGTAGCGCTGTTCTACGGCGCCGGCGCCGGCCTCGGCCCGCGCTACGGCCTCGTCGGCACTCTGCTCGCCGCGGTCGCGCTGTTCGCGCTGCAGACCCTGGCGAGCCGCTGGTGGCTGCAGCGCTTCCGCTTCGGTCCGGCGGAATGGATCTGGCGCAGCCTGACCTACGGCCGGCGCCAGCCGCTGCGCCGCCGGTCCGCCGCCGCGGCCGCGCCCGAGGCGGCCTGATCCGCGCGCGGGATCAATCGAGTTTCAATGTCTTCCAGAAGCGCTCGATCATCGCCGCATCGGCGGCGGCGCGTTCGTCTTCCATCATCGTGATGACGAGGTAGCCGCCCCGGGCGTTGCCGGTCGCGACGATCGTGCGGCTCCAGGACTCGTCCTTCGACTCGGTGCGCACCTGCTTGCCGCTGAGCGCGCGACCGTCGGCCAGGGTGCGCGTGGCCGGTGCGATCTTGCGCTGGTAGCCCGCGGCGACTTCCTCGTCCGTGGTTTCATTGACCATGAGGTCGACCAGCGCATTCGGATCCAGCCCGGCGTAGCGCTGCACGATCGCGCCGTTGCCATTGGCCGAAACCAGCATGATCTGGCGCACGTTCGCGTTGATGTCGGTCGTCGACGGCTGCACGCCGGCCGGATGGTCGAAGCTCAGCCCGGCGTCGCGGAACTGCTGCTGTTCCTTGCGCTGCAGGCGCACGGTCACGGCCTTGCCGCCGACGAGCACCTCGGCGTCCTTGTCGAGATCGAGCTCGGTGGCCTTGCCGTCGACGGTCAGCACGTAGCCGCCGGCCATGACGGCGCCGGCGCTCACGGTCAGCAGCAGCGCGGCAGCGCTGCGGAGGGCGTTGCGCATGTGATCTCCCGCTCGGATGAAAGCGCGATTGTAGGCGTTCGGCTTGCCAAGCGCCGGCCGGGCTTCTATCGTCGAAGCGGCCTGCGCGGCTGCGAGCCTCGCCGCGGGTTCGTCGCACGGAAGCCAAGGAGGCTGCATGAGCTACGCCGAAAAACGCCGTCATCCCCGCCTGTCGGTGTTCTCCGCCGCGATGCTCGTGCTCGACGACCAGGGCTATCTCAGCGAGGTCAAGGATCTGTCCCAGGGCGGCGCGCGCGTCGCGCTGCCGCGCAACTGGAACCTGCCGATCGCGACCGAATGCCAGCTGTTCCTGATCTTCGACCAGGAAACCGTGATCGGCCTGCGCGTGCGCGTCGTGCGCGTCGGCAGCGACGACCTCGGCCTGGAATTCCTCGCCGGCCAGGAAGAGCGTGTCGCGGCGGTACTGTACGAGTCGCGTTTCATGGAGCAGGAATAGGCGCCGCGCCTCGCGGCCGATAGCCAGCGGCGCAGCGCACGACTAGCATCGGCGCATGAACGCCTATCTGACTCCGATACTCCTGCTGCTGGCCTCGAACGTGTTCATGACGTTCGCCTGGTACGGCCATCTCAAATTCACCGACCGGCCGCTCTGGGCCGTCGTGCTCGTGAGCTGGGGCATCGCGTTCTTCGAGTACTGCCTGCAGGTGCCGGCGAACCGCTACGGCATCGCCGTGTTCAACCCGGCCCAGCTCAAGACCGTGCAGGAGATCATCACCCTGCTCGTGTTCGTCGCGTTCTCGGTGTTCTACCTCGACGCGGCGATCAAGTGGAATCACCTGGTCGGCTTCGGCCTGATCGTCGCGGCCTCGTTCTTCATCTTCCTGGACTGAGCCGCCGCGGCGGCGCGCTCAGAAGCGGATGCGTCCGACCAGCATGTCGCGCAGCATGACCCAGTCGCCGACGAAGCTGTACAGCGGATGCGAGAACGTCGCCGGCCGGTTCTTCTCGAAGAAGAAATGGCCCACCCAGGCGAAGCCGTAGCCGCAGAACGGCGCGGCCAGCAGCCACCAGGGATTGCCGCGCAGCAGCGCCAGCGCGAGACAGACCAGCACGAGCAGGCTGCCGATGTAATGCAGCCGGCGGCAGACCACGTTGCTGTGCTCGCCGAGATAGAACGGATAGAACTCGCGGAAGCTCGCGAAAGACTGGGACATGCCGTGACACTCCAGGCCGCAACGGAATCGGCTCAACGCCGTGCGGCGGAACGATAGCCTGCCGCGGCGGCCGCGGCCAAGCGTCAACCGGCGCCGGGCTCGGGCGTTGTTGGACGGCACCACCCCACCGGAGTCCACCCATGTCCCGTCTCACCATCGCCCTGGCCGGCGCCGCCGCTCTTGCCGTGGCTGCCGCCGTGCTGCCGCCGCAGGCGGCCCGTGCCGCCGATCCGG
>NZ_JANFVR010000238.1 GCF_024609805.1 Tahibacter caeni
TGCCGCGCGCGGCCGTGCGCATCAGCGTCACCCGCGGGACCGGCGAACGCGGCTATGCGCCGCCGGCGGCGCCCGTGCCGTGCTGGATCGTCGGCGCCGGGGCCGCACCGGCCGTTGCGCCGGATTGGTATGCCCGCGGAATCCGGGTACGCTGCTGCCGTTTGCGTCTCGCGGCACAGCCGGTGCTGGCCGGCATCAAGCATCTGAACCGGCTCGAGAACGTGCTCGCACGCGCCGAGTGGAACGATGAGGCCGTCGCCGAAGGCCTGCTCGGCGATCGCGACGGCCACGTGATCGGTGCGACCGCGGCGAACCTGTTTGCGGTCTGCGGCGGGCGTCTGCGTACGCCGGCCGTGGACGAGTGCGGCGTCGCCGGCGTCGCGCGCGCCGAAGTGCTGGCGCGGCGTGACGTCGCGGTCGGCCGCCTGACCTGGGAAGAACTGATGCGAGCCGACGAAGTGTTCCTGACCTCGAGCCTGCGCGGCATCCTGCCCGTGGCGGCCATCGATGCGACGCCGTTCGCGCCGGGCCCGGTCGCGCGCGAGCTGCAGATGCAGTGGCGCGCGGCGGGCTTGATGGATGCGCTGCATGGGTAAGTCCCGCAAACCGCGTCGCGCGCGCTCCGGCGGCAGCATTCTGCGCGTGCTGGCCTGGCTGCTGCTGCTCGGCCTGGCCGCCGGCGGCTGGCTGCTGTGGCAGGACTGGAATCGTTTCGTCGACGCGCCGCTGCGCGTGCAGACCGCCGCCGTGCTCGACGTGCCGACCGGCGCGTCGTTCGCGGCCATCCGCCGGCAGATCCGCGAGGCCGGCTTCAGCGACGCGCACGACCTGTACTGGCGCGCGCTGGCCCAGCGCATGGGCGTGGCCTCGCGCCTGCGCGCCGGCGAATACGCCGTGCCGCCGGGCACCACGCCGCGCGAGCTGCTGCGGCGCATGGCGGCCGGCGACGTGATCCAGCACCGCTTCACGATCGTCGAAGGATGGACCTTCCGTCAGCTGCGCACGGCGCTGGCCGGCGAGAACGGTCTGCGCCAGACCCTGACCACGCAGTCCGACGCCGAGATCATGCGCGAGCTCGGCGCCGGCGCCGATCATCCGGAAGGCCGCTTCCTGCCGGAAACCTATGTCTGGACGCGCGGCGACAGCGATCTGCAGGTGCTGCGCCGCGCCCACGACGCCATGCGCCGTGCGCTGGACGAGGTCTGGGCCGCGCGCGCGCCGGAGCTGCCGCTGGAATCGCCGTACCAGGCGCTGATCCTCGCGTCCGTCGTCGAGCGCGAAACCGGCAAGGCCGACGAACGCCCGCAGATCGCCGGCGTGTTCCTGCGCCGCCTGCGCCTGGGCATGAAGCTGCAGACCGATCCGAGCGTGATCTACGGCCTCGGCGCGAGCTTCGACGGCAACCTGCGCCGGCGCGACCTGGAAACCGACACGCCGTACAACACCTATACGCGCACCGGCCTGCCGCCGACGCCGATCGCGCTGCCGGGCCTGGCTGCGCTGCGCGCGGCCGTGCGGCCGGCGCCCGGCAACGCGCTGTATTTCGTCGCGCGCGGCGACGGCTCGCACGAATTCAGCGCCGACCTCGACGCGCACAACCGCGCGGTCGCGCGCTACCAGCTGCGGCGCAGTCCATGACCGCGCGCCGCGGCGGTTTCATCACGCTCGAAGGCGGCGAGGGCGCCGGCAAGAGCACCGTGCTCGGCAAGGTGCGCGAGCGCCTGGCCGAGGCCGGCATCGATGCGCTGTTCACGCGCGAGCCCGGCGGCACCGGCGCCGGCGAAGCGATACGCCAGGTGCTGCTGGATCCGGCCTATCGCGGCCTCTGCGCCGAAGCCGAGCTGCTGCTGATGTTCGCCGCACGCGCGCAGCTCGTGCGCGAGGTGATCCGGCCGGCGCTGGCCGCGGGACGCTGGGTGCTCAGCGACCGCTTCACCGACGCGAGCTTCGCCTATCAGGGCGGCGGTCGCGGCCAGCCCGAGCCGCGCATCGCCGATCTCGAACGCTGGGCCGCCGACGGCCTGCGTCCGGACCTGACCCTGCTGCTCGATCTGCCGGTCGCGCAGGGACTGGCCCGCGCCGGCGCGCGCGCCGGCGCGGCCGACCGCATCGAACAGGAGCGTGAGGATTTCTTCGAGCGCGTGCGTGCCGCCTACCGCGCGCGCGCCGCGGCCGATCCGGGGCGCTTCCGCGTCATCGACGCGAGCCGGCCGCTCACGGACGTGCTGGACCAGGTCGATGCGGTGCTCGACGACTTCTTCGCGCAGCGGGGCGCCGCATGACCATCGCCGAATGGAATCATCCACTCTGGAACAATGTGCTCGAGCGCCGCCGCCGCGGTGCGATGCCGCATGCGCTGCTGCTGGCCGGTCCGGCCGGCCTCGGCAAGCGCGCGTTCGGCGCCGCGCTCGCGGCGCTGCTGCTCTGCGAGAGTCCCGGCGACGTCGCCTGCGGCAGCTGCCGCAGCTGTCTGCTCGTCGCGGCCGGCAGCCATCCGGACCGGGTCGAGCTGAACCTCGAGCTGCGCGACGATGGCAAGACCCTGCGCACCGAGATCGTCGTCGAACAGATCCGCGTGCTGTCGCAGCGCCTTGCCATGACCGCGCAGTTCGGCGGCCACCAGGTCGCGCTGATCGATCCGGCCGATCTCATGAACACGGCTGCGGCGAACGCCCTGCTCAAGACTCTGGAAGAACCCGGTGCCGGCACGGTCATGATCCTGGTGAGCGACCAGTTCGCGCGCCTGCCCGCGACGATACGTTCGCGTTGCCAGCGCCTGGACTTCGCGCTGCCGAATACGGCCGACGCGATGGCCTGGCTCAAGCGCCAGGGCTTGGACGGCGCGGCGCAGGCGCTCGACGCGGCGGCCGGCAATCCCGGGCTCGCGCTGGAGCTGGCCCGCAGCGGCGGCCTCGCGCTGCGCACCGAGGTCGCGAGCGATCTGGCGAACCTCTGGGTGCGCAAGGCCGCGCCGGCGGAAGTCGCCAACCGCTGGGCCAAGAGCGAGGCCGAGCGCCGCTGCTGGTTCGCCGCGCAGCTGGCGCAGGCCGAGGCCGCGGCCCAGGCACGCGCCGCGCGCGGACCGCTCGCCTTGACCGCCATCAGCGATTTCAACAAGCTAGCGCAATGGTTCCGCGAGGCGGGCCGGGTACGCGAGCAATTGCGCACGCCGGTGCGCAGCGAACTGCTTCTGTTGGAATTGCTGCTGGCCTGGCGCGCATTGGCGCCGGCCGCGAGGAGGGCGTGATATGGCAACCCCGGCAATGGGCGGCATGCCGCGGCAAGGCATCCTGTCGCTGGCGATCAAGGACAGGGGCGCGCTGTACAACGCCTACATGCCGTTCGTGAAGAACGGCGGGCTGTTCGTCCCGACGGCCAAGCGCTATTCGCTCGGCGACGAAGTCTTCATCCTGCTGACCCTGATGGAAGAAAAGGACCGCCTGCCGGTCGCCGGCAAGGTCGTCTGGATCACGCCGCCGGGCGCCCAGGGCAACCGCACGGCCGGTATCGGCGTGCAGTTCAACGAATCCGCCGACGGCGACGCCGCGCGGACCAAGATCGAGTCCATCCTCGCCGGCATCCTCGGGTCGGACCGTCCGACCCACACGATGTGATGCGGGTCCTGATCCTCGGCGCCGGCGCGACCGGCGCCTACTTCGGCGCCCGGCTGATCCAGTCCGGCTGCGAGGTGTCGTTTCTCGTGCGTCCGGCCCGTGCCGAGCGGCTGCGCCTCGACGGCCTGCGCGTGCAGAGCCCGCACGGCGACTTCGCCGCGGCCGTCGACACGTTGACCAGCATTCCTGCCGGCCGGCCGTTCGATCTGATCCTGCTGGCCTGCAAGGCCTACGACCTCGACACCGCGCTCGCGGCGATCGCGCCGGCGGTAGGCGCCGACAGCCGCGTGCTGCCGCTGCTCAACGGCCTGCGTCATCTCGACGTGCTCGATCTCGCGTTCGGCGCCCGGCGCGTGCTCGGCGGCCTCTGCCATATCTCGGTGACCCTGCAGCCCGACGGCAGCGTGCTGCACATGGGCCAGCCGCACCGGCTGACCTTCGGCGCGCGGGGCGGCGAACCCGATCCGCGCCTGGACGCGCTGGCGCCGGCCCTGCTGGCCGCGCCGGCCGAAGTGCGCCGCAGCGAACGCATCATCGACGCGATGTGGGAAAAATTCGCGTTCCTGGCCACGCTCGCGGCCATGACCTGCCTGATGCGCGGGTCGATCGGCGAGATCGGCGCGACGCCGGACGGCTTCGCGTTGCTGCGCCGCTGCTACGCGGAAGCCTGTGCGGTCGCCGCCGCGGCCGGCCACCCGATCGCGGACCCGGCCCAGGCCGACGCGATCGCGATACTGACCGCGCCGGGTTCGCCGCTGAAGGCGTCGATGCTGCGCGACCTGCAGCGCGGCGGTGCGACGGAATGCGAGCACATCATCGGCGACCTGATCGCGCGCGGCGCGGCGCTGGATCTGCCGCTGCTGCGCGCGGCCGCGACGCAGCTGCGCGTCTACGAGGCGACGCGGCGCTGAGCCGCGGAAACCGCGCCGGTCAGGCGATCCGGTCCCAGCCTTCCTTCGGCGCGAAGCGCTTGCCGTAGCGGCCGGCCAGGGTTTCGAGCTGGGCCTTGACCGCGGCCGGGCCTTCGCTGCGGATGTGCGCGATCGGGCCGCCGCGGAACGGTGCGAAACCGGTGCCGAAGATCACGCCGGCGTCGAGCAGGTCGGCGTTCTCGACCACGCCTTCGGCCAGGCAGGCCACCGATTCGTTGAGCATCGGCAGGATCATGCGCTCGGTGATGTCGGCCGGCGCCTCGTAGTTCGGGTCGACCTGCGGCTTGACCGGCTTGCCGTCCTGCCAGACGTAGAAGCCCTGGCCGTCCTTTTTTCCGCGCTTGCCCGACTCGAGCAGCGCTTCCATGCCCTTGGGCAGGTCCAGGCCGAGGAATTCGGCGAGGATCTTGCCGACCGAGGCGCAGACGTCGAGGCCGACCGTGTCGGCCAGCTCGATCGGACCCATGGGCATGCCGAACTTCTTGGCCGCCTTGTCGAGCACCGGGCCCGGCACGCCTTCGCTGTACAAAGTCATGGCTTCGAGCAGGTAGGGCATCAGGATGCGGTTGACGAGGAAGCCCGGCGAGCTCTTGACCGGTACCGGCAGCTTGTCGATGGCCTTGCAGAACGCGAGCGCGCGCCTGGCCGCCTCGGGATCCAGGCCTTCGTGCGTCACGACCTCGACGAGCGGCATCAGCGCGACCGGGTTGAAAAAGTGCAGACCGAGGAACAGTTGCGGCCGGGCGAGGCCGCTGCTGAGCTGGTCCAGCGCGATGCTCGAAGTGTTCGTCGCGAGCAGCTCGCCTTCGTGGAACTGGGCCTCGATCTGCGCATACAGCGCGCGCTTGGCTTCCAGGTTCTCGTAGATCGCCTCGATGACGAGGTCGGCCTTGGCCACGCCGCCGCCGGCCACATCGGCCTGCAGGCGTTCCAGCGCCGGGTTGATGCGCTCGGGCGTCTTCAGGCGCTTGGTGTACAGCTCGCGCGCGCGTTCGAGCGCGGGCTGTATGTACTTCATCTCGCGGTCCTGCAGGGTGACCTGGAAGCCGCGCAGCGCGCACCAGGCGGCGATGTCGCCGCCCATGACGCCGGCGCCGACGACGTGGACGTGGTCGATGCCGTGGGCCGTGCCGCCGCCGAGTCCCTTGAGCTGCTCCTGCAGGAAGAACACGCGAATCAGATTGCGCGCGGTCGAGGTCTGCGCGAGCTTGGCCACGGCGCGGGCCTCGTTGTTCAGGCGCTTGCCGAGAGCGCCGCCGCGGCGCCAGGTCTCGATCAGCGCGAACGGTGCCGGGTAGTGCGACGGGCTGGCCTTGGCCGCGGTCTGCTTGCGGATCATCGGCGCGAGCGCCTGGCGCACCGGCCAGGTGTTCGTGATCCAGGCCAGCGCGCGCTGCCTCAGCGGCCGCGTCGGCGGGTGCAGGATCAGTTCGCGCGCCTTCTCCACGAGCAATTCGGGTGAGGCCAGCGCGTCGACGAGGCCGATCGCGCGGGCGTTCTCGGCCGATGCGTTGCGGCCGCTGAGCATGAGTTCCAGCGCGGCCGGCGCGCCGATCAGGTAGGGCAGGCGGGCGCTGCCGCCCCAGCCCGGGAAGATGCCGAGCTTGACCTCGGGCAGGCCGATCCGGGTCGACGGGTCTCGGCTCGCGACGCGGTAGCGGCAGGCCAGCGACAGTTCGGTGCCGCCGCCCATGCAGTGGCCGTGGATCGCCGCGACGGTGCGGCAGGGCAGCCGGGCGAAGCGCTCGAACACGCGCTGGCCGTTCTGGATCGATTCGAGCACCGAGCCGGTCTTCTCGTACTGCTCGAACTCGCGGATGTCGGCGCCGGCGATGAAGCCCGCGCTCTTGGCCGAACGCACGATGACGCCCTTGGGCGGTTCTATCGTCAGGCGCTCGATGATCTCGCCGAGTTCGTCCAGCACCGCGCGGGAGAACGTATTGACGCTGGAGCCGGCCCGGTCGAAGCTCAGCACGACGATGTCGTCGCTGCCGCGCTCGGTCTTCCAGTGGGAGAAGCGAAGTCCTTCGAACATGGCGCGGCCGGCAGCAGGTTGGGGCGGGCTATGATCCGTGCTGGCCGAGCCTCTGGTCAATCCGCGGTCTGCGGGATAATGTCTGCCGCAGTCGCAATGTCGGAGCGGGACATGCAAGGGGCGGTCTTCAGCGCGTGAACGTGGAAACCAGCGACAGCCATCTGAGCTCCCGCCTGTTCGATCGCATCATCGCGTCGAAGCAGAACGTCGTCGTGGTCGAGACCACCGACGTCGCCGATGTGGTCGCCCAGTTCCGCCAGTTCGCGCTGCGCAGCGGCCAATCCATCTATCAGTGGCAGGACGAAATCGGCATCAGCTCGCTGCGTGAAGGCGAGGTGCGAGTGCCGGGTTCCAAGCGCATGGCCGATGCGCTGCGCTACATCCTGCAAAGCATGCATTTCGGCATTTATCTGTTCGTCGAGGCCGAAGGCCACCTGCGCCCGCCGAACATCGGCCTGCTGCGCCAGATCGGCCGCGCCAAGGGCGGCAACGAGCGCAAGGTCGTTTTCATCGGCGGTTCGCTGACCATGCCCGACAGCCTCGAGGAAGTCACCGAGCATCTGAGCTTCGAGCGCGTCATGCCGCAGCGTCCGCGGCTGCGCGACGGGCGCTGGGTCATCTGATGGCGCGCGACGAAAAGGGCCAGGGGTCCATCCTGATCGTCGCGACCAACCGCGACGACCGCCGCGTGCTGTTCGACACGCTGGACGGCCAGAATTTCGATGCGATCTACACGGCCAAGGACCTGCAGCAGGCCTTGGCCTTCCTGAACCAGGATCCGGACATCGATGTGGTGCTGATGGAATTCATCGGCCTCGCGCGCGAGTCGGTCGCATTCTGCACCCAGATGAAAGGCGACGAACGCCTCGCCCGCGTGCCGATCATCGGCCTGCTGCCGGCCGAGTCCGGCGAGCGCCATTGGGACTGGGCGCGCATGCCGCCGGGCGTGGTCGACTGGCTGCGTTCGCCGGTCGACGGCGCCGAGGCGCTCGCGCGCATCCGACAGGCGCTCGCGCAACTGCGCGGCGGCGCGGCGGCCGGCGCCG
>NZ_JANFVR010000239.1 GCF_024609805.1 Tahibacter caeni
GCTCGCCGACAGCCGCGGCCGCGTGCGCGCGCCGCTGCCGGCCGCGCCGGCGCCGTCGCGGCTTTCGAGCCGCAGCCAGGCCAGGTCCGCGCGGTAGCTGTAGACGTCGTAGTCCTGATCGGCATCCTCCACCGTCAACGCCTGCCGCGTGGAAAACGCCAGCGTGCCGCCGTCGGCGCTCAGCGCGAGCTGGCCGCACTGCGCCGCGAACGCCACGCCGCCGCACAGCTCGACCAGGCGTCCGGCGGCGCGGTCGAGCAGGCGCACGCGCGTGGCCAGGCCGTATTCGCCGCCGCTCTCGACGAAGGCGATGCGGTTCGCGTCGTCCGAAATCACGATGGCTTCGCGGCTCGCGTACATGGCATCGGGCAGCGGCGCGCCGTTGCCCGGATCGCGCAGGCGGGTGAGCTGGCCGGTCTGGTTGTCGCGCAGGAACAGGTCCGAGCCGTGGTCCGTGTCCCCGGCGACGAGATTGCCGGCCGCCGTGACGAACGCGCTGTAGCGGCCGTTGCGCGACAGGCCGCTGCGCAGCTGTATCGGACCGTCGGCCGGAACGCCCTGGGCGTTGACGTCGACGCGCGTCAGCAGGCCGGTCTGCGCATCGTGCAGGAACAGGCGCGGCGCATCGGCGCCCGACGCCGGCAGCGACAGGAACTGGGCGTAGCGGCCATCGTCGGACAGCGCGGCCTGCACGGTGCGTGCGTCGTTGCCGACTGCGGCCGGCGGATCGAGCCGCTGCGTGCCGCTCGCATCGACGCGCCAGACATCCCAGGGCACCGGCGGCAACGCCCCGCCCCAGCCGCCGGTGAAATCGAACGGTTCGCGCCGGATCAGCAGCACCTCGCCGCTGCCGGAGACGCCCTCGAGCGACTGCAGGACCGGCCAGCTCGACACCGGCGGCGGCTCGGTCATCGCGACCTCGACCGGCGGCGCGCCGCCGGCTTCCGCGCGGAACACGCCGCCGCTGCGGCGCGGACCGAGGTTGTCCGCCGTGCTCGCGAACACGACGGCCGCATCGCCGTCGAGCACGAACGCGGCGCCGACGTCCATTTCGGCGAAGCTGCGCAGGCTCGCGCCGGCGATGCGCGGCGCTTCGGCGGACTGGCTGACGCGCTGGACCGGGCCGTCGGCCGCGGCGGCGAACACGTCGCGGCGCCGGTTGTCGTCGCCGGCGACCAGCGCTTCGTCGTCGCTGTCGAACAGCACCGTGCGACCGTCGCGGCTCAGCGCCGGCGCCGCATAGTGCCGCGCGGCCTGCGGACCCGGCAGCGAATGCGTGACCCGCGTCGTCGTGCCGGCGACGCGGTCGCGCCGGTAGATCTGCTCGCCGCCGGCACCGGGCTCCAGCGTTCCCGCGACGGAATGGAACGCGACGTGCCGGCCGTCGCCGGAGATCGCCGCGTACGTGCTGTCGTCGTTGCCGCGCGCGCCGTCGCTGCCCTGGCTGATGAGCTCGACCTGGCGCGTCTGCCGATCGAACAGGTAGACGTCGGACTTGGCGTTGGCGTCGTCGGGCAGCAGCGGCGCGTAGGTGCTGAACACGACGTGGCGCGCGTCGTCGGACAGGCTGGTTTGCGACTGCGACAGCACGATGGTCGGGCCGAGCAGGCGGTCGAGAGCGCCCTGCGGCAGATCGCGCACGAAGACGCCGCCTTCGTCGGGAATGCCGCTCACCGTACGCATCGTGAAGCTGACCTGCGCGCCGCCGGCCGACAGCGCGGCCGATGCGGCGTCGACGACGCCGCTCAGCGGCTGGCCGGCCGCGTCGGCGCTCAAGAGCTGCAGCGCGCCGTCGTCGCGGGACCAGCCGTAGAGATCCTGGAACTGGTCGGCGTCGGCCGCGGCGAGCGGCGCGTCGGTCGTGAACACGACGCGCTCGCCGTGGGTCGCCACGACCAGGCCGTCGATCTCGGCCGGCCAGGCATTCGCCGACGGCAGCACCGGCGGCGTCAGCCGCTGCGTGACGCCGCTGTCGCGGTCGAACAGATAGACGCCGCGGCCGCTGCCGCCGGCCACGATGTCGGTCGCCACCGACAGATACGCGATCCAGCGCCCGTCGCCGGAAATGGCCGCACCGAAGCTCGCTCCGTCGGGCGCGCCGCCGTCCGGACGCCGGCTGATGCGGGTCAGGGCGCCGGTCTGGCGGTCGCTGAGGTAGACGTCGCGGTCCGCGCCGCCGTCGTCGGCGGCGAGGTTGTTCGAGGCCGTCGTGAACGCGACGTAGCGGCCGTCGTCGGACACGCCGAAGCGGCCGACCTGCGCGTCGCGGTTGCCCTGCACGCCGAGCACCGACGCGGCGCCGTAGTTCAGCAGATACAGCTCGCCGGCCTGTGCGGCCGCGGCGACTGCCGCGCACAGGCCGAATCCGACCAACATCGTCGTCCGGCCGCGACGCGCGCGACCGCCCTTGCCTTGCTCCGTGCTCATAGGCTGCTCCGTCCCGGACCGCCGCTGCGGCCGTTGCTCATGCCAAGTCGGCCGGCCGCGGCGATTCCCCCAAGGACCGCAGGAACCCGATCCGCGCCGCAGCTCCCGCGGCCGCGCGATTGCGACCAATTGTTACCTGCGGCACGGCGCTTGCTTTGCCTCGGGGCGACTACAATTCCCAGGTTGCCCCCTCCTCCCTCGCTGGTCACTGCCGATGCTGTATCACCTGCACGAACTGCAACGCTCGCTGATGAGCCCGCTGGTCCATTTCGCCGAAGCCGGCGCCAAGACCTGGAGCGACAAGAGCACCCTGCTGTCCCAGGTCCCCGGCGCACCGCGCGTCGCCGCGGGCTTCGAGCTGCTGCACCGGCTCGGCAAGGACTACGAGAAGCCGCCGTTCGACATCCGCACGGTCACCGCCCACGGCCACGTCGTGCCGATCGTCGAATACACCGTGCTGCAGAGGCCGTTCTGCAACCTGATCCGCTTCAAGCGCTTCACCGACGACGCGGCCACGGTCGACGACCTCAAGGACGATCCGGTCGTCCTCGTCGTGGCGCCGCTGTCGGGCCATCACGCGACCCTGCTGCGCGACACCGTGCGCACCTTGCTGCAGGACCACAAGGTCTACATCACCGACTGGATCGACGCGCGCATGGTGCCGGTCGAAAAGGGCGCCTTCCATCTCGAGGACTACGTCGCCTACATCCAGGAATTCATCCGCCACATAGGCGCAGAAAAGCTGCACGTGATCTCGGTCTGCCAGCCCACGGTGCCGGTGCTCGCGGCGATCTCGCTGATGGCCAGCAACGGCGAGACCACGCCGCGCAGCATGACCATGATGGGCGGCCCGATCGACACGCGCCGCAGTCCGACCCAGGTCAACGACCTGGCCACGACCAAGCCGCTGGCCTGGTTCAAGCACACCGTGATCCACGACGTGCCGGCCAACTACCCGGGCCACGGCCGCCGCGTCTATCCGGGCTTCCTGCAGCATGCGGGCTTCATTGCGATGAATCCGGGCCGCCACCTGAGCTCGCACTGGGACTTCTACGAGGACCTGCTCAAGGGCGACCTCGAGGACGCGCAGTCGCACCGCAAGTTCTACGACGAATACAACGCCGTGCTCGACATGCCGGCCGAGTACTACCTCGACACGATCCAGACCGTGTTCCAGCAGCACCTGCTGCCGCGCGGGCTCTGGGACGTGAACGGCCGGCGCGTCAGGCCGGCGGACATCACCGGCACGGCGCTGCTGACCATCGAAGGCGAACTCGACGACATTTCCGGCCTGGGCCAGACCGAGGCCGCGCAGGCGCTGTGCAGCGGCATCCCGGCCGGACGCAAGCATCACCTGACCGTGAAGGGCGCCGGCCACTACGGCATCTTCAGCGGACGGCGCTGGCGCGACGTGGTCTATCCGGACGTGCGCGACTTCATCCGCCGCCAGGCCGCGCACACGGCCTGAGCCCGGACGCCGCGCCGCGGATTTCCGCGGCGCGGCCGCAGCGGCCGGCACCGCTCCGGACGCGGCGGCACGGTGTGGAAAATTTCGTTTGTGACGGAGCCGGCATCGTGTGCAAAATGCGCGTTATTCCGCCCAGCCCCGCCGCCCCATGACCGTGCCCGCGCCATCGCTGCGAACCGGCCGATGCTGAACCTCCTGTGCCGCGCGCTGCTCGGTTTCGCCGTGCTGCCGGCACTGGCCGCGGCCGCGGCCGAACCGGCCCTGTCGCTGCGCCCGGCCATGCTCGACGCACCGCGCGAAGCGCTGCAGCAGGGCGACCGGCTGCTGGCCCGGGGCGGACTGGATCCGGCCCAGCGCGAGCAGCTGCTGCGCGACATGTCGACCGCCGCGCTGCTGCTGTCCTCGGATCAGGCCGCGCAGGTCGCCGACCGTCTCGACGCGCTCGGCCGCGACAGCGGCCGAGCGAGCGCCGGCCCGCTGGCCGATCTGATCCGCGCGCGCCTGCGCCTGGAAGGCGAACAGATCGAGAGCGGCCTGGCCCTGGCCGGCAGCGCGACGACGGCGCTGCGCGCGCTCGAACAGCCCTACTGGAGCGCGCTGGCCGACCTGGAAACCTGCGACCTGCTCTTGCGCGCCTCGCGCGCGCAGCCGGCCCTGCCGCATTGCCTGCGCGCGCGTTCCGGCCTCGCCGCACTCAATGACGACTACGCGCTCGCGCGCGGCGAGAACCTGCTGCAGTGGGCCTATGCCGCGCTCGGCGAACCCGAACGCGCGCTGCCGCTCGCGCGCGTCGCACAGGCACGCTACGAACGGCTCGGCAGCCGCGGCGGCCAGGCCATGATGGAAGGCAACAGCGCCTCGCTGTACCTGAGCCTCGGCCAGCCGGCGACGGCACTCGCGGCCGCGCGCCGCGCGCTCGACTACGAGCTGGGCCACGGCAAGATCATGAATTCGATTTCCTCGCGCCGCACCGTCGCCGATGCGCTGGCCGCGCTCGGACAGCCGCAGGACGCGCTGGTCATGCTCGACGCCGCGCTCGCCGACGCGCGTCGGCTGGAACTCGGCCGCGACACCGCGCAGTTGCTCGCGAGCCAGGCCGAGATCGCCGAGAAGGCCGGCCGCCTCGATCTCGCCCTGGCCGCCTCGCGCGAACTCGTCAGCCTGAATGCGCGCCTGTCGAGCCGCGAGGTCGCCCGCGCCGTGGCCGAGCTCGACGACCACTACGACACGCAGCAGCGCGAAGCGGAGATCCGCTCGCTGCGCCAGTCCGGCGAACTGCAGAGCGCGCTGCTGCGCGCGGCCGAGGCGGACAAGGCCGGCGAACGCACGCGCGCTCGGCTCTATGCACTAGCGCTGATCGCGGCGCTCTGCGTCGGCGTACTGCTGGCCGCAATCATCGCGCTGCGCCTGCGCTGGCTGCGCCAGCTCAACGCGGCGCTGAGCCAGGTGAACCGCACGCGCGCCGACATGCTCGCGATGGCCGCGCACGAGGTGCGCAATCCGATGGCCGCGATCAGCGGCCTGATCGACATGGCGCTGCAGCGCGTCGACGACCGCCGCGCGCGCGGCCTGCTCGAGACCGCGCGCTCGACCTCGGCCGAACTCGTGCGCACCGCCGAGGACTACCTCGACCACGCGCGGCTCGCGCTCGACCGCGTCGACCTGCGCGACGAGCCGTTCGACCTCGGCGCGCTGCTGCGCCACGTGACCGAGCTGTTCCGCGCCGAGCTCGCCGACCGGCCGATCCAGCTGAGCCTGCACTGCGACCCGGCGCTGCCGGCGCGCGTCTGCGGCGACGCGGCGCGCCTGCAGCAGATCCTCGTCAACCTGCTCGGCAACGCGGTCAAGTTCACGACGGCCGGCAGCATCGTGCTGTCGGCCGAGGCCGCGGACGGCGAGCGCGTGCTGTTCCGCGTCGCCGATTCCGGCCCCGGCATGGCCGACGGCGAGCTGCGCCGCCTGCTGCAGCCGTTCGAACGCGGCGGCGGCCGCACGCGCCGCGGCACCGGCCTGGGCCTGTCGATCGCCGACCAGCTCGTCGGCATCATGGGCGGCAGCCTGCAGATCGACACGCGGCTCGGCGTCGGCAGCGTGTTCTCGTTCTGCATCGCGCTGCGGCCCGGCCCGCCCGATGTCGACGGCGAAACCGCCGCGCCTATGCACGGCCGCGTGCTGCTCGTCGACGACGACGCGGCCATACGCGAACTCCTGAGCGCGCAGCTCGACGCGCTCGGCATCGAACACCGCGTCGCCGCCGGCATCGCCGACGCGCTCGCGATACGCCGCGAATTCGCGCCGCACACCCTGCTCGTCGACCTGCACCTGGACGGCGAGAACGGCATCGACCTGATCCGGCGCGTGCGCGCCGAATGCGCGCCGGGACCGCCGCCGCGCTGCCTGATCCACAGCGCATCGCCGCCGGACGGACCGCACGACCGCCCGCCGAGCGAGTGGCAGATCGAATGGGTGCGCAAGCCGCTGCCGCTGCGTGACCTCGGCCGTCTGCTCGGCAACGAGGACGTCGCCGCCGCGAAGGACGGCAAGGCCCGCGACACTGCGGCGGCCTGACCGCCGCCGCTATCGCGGCGACGGCGGACGCCGGCGCCGTTCGCCTACGGCTGCCGCACCGGCAGCGGCACGTTGCACAGTTCCACCTTGCCGGCGCGCTGCAGATACCAGTCGTCCCAGCGATTGCGCCGCGTCTCGACGAGCGCCGTGAACGTGGCCGTGTCGGTGCGCAACAGCTCCAGAGTGCTGCGCTCGGCCTCGGGCAGCTCGCTGCCGAGGCGCACGCGGGTCAGCGGGACGCGCTGCTCCGGCTTGTCGTAGAAACCCAGCGCGGCACTGCCGCGCGGCAATGCCGCGACCAGCTCCATGCCCTGCACGACGCGGCCGACCAGGGTCACGTTGCGGTCCAGGTGGCGCGGCGAGTGGCCGAGCACGACGTAGAGCTCCGCGCCGCTGCCGCTGTCGGCGGCATTGTCACGGCCGACGCCGACCATGCCGTAGCAGTGCGTGAGCCAGATCTGGCCGGCCTTGGGATCGCGCGCGGCCGGAAAGCCGCCGGACCAGCCGACCTGCGGCGCGTAGACGTCGCCGTCGGGCAGGCGCACGAACGACTGTCCCGCCGCCGCGCGCGCGAACTCGCCCGGCAGCGAACGCTTCGCCTCGCCGAACGATCGCGCCTTGTCCTTGTCGCCCGCGTCCGGATCGCCCCACTGCACGACGTAGTTGTCGTGCACGCGCAGGATCGCGAGGCTGTCGAAGTAGTGTTGCTTCAGCAGGGTGCGCAGGTTGGCGACGTGCTGCGGCGCGAACGCCGGCGCGAGTTCGATGATCACGCGGCCTGCAGCGAAATCGAGATAGACCGTATTGTCCGGGTCGAGCCGGCGCCAGTCCGCCGGCGAGCTCGCGGCGAGCACCTCGCTCATGGTCTTGCCCTTGACCGGCGGCGGCGCCGCGATGGCGGCCGTCGCGGCCGAGAACAGGCAGGCCGCGAGCACGGCGCGGCAGTGAACGTGACCCATGGCAGCTCCCGAAGCGTCGAGGAAGCGCAAGCGTAGCGCATCCCCCGGCGGCCGCGGCCGGACGCGACGACGGTCCGCCGAACCGGCGGCCGAGAACGGCTCCGCCGCCGCGCCGGGCGGCGCTCCGCACGTCGCCGGAGCGAGACGGCGGCGCGCCGGCGCCGACGCATGGGGCGC
>NZ_JANFVR010000024.1 GCF_024609805.1 Tahibacter caeni
TGCTCGCCGCCGTCCACGACGGCGATGCGACGACGCCGCTGCCGGCGCTGCTGCTGACGGTCTGGCGCGCGAGCGCCGGCGATCGCGCGCGCGCCGCGCAATGGTTGCAGCAGGCACGCACGCGTGCGGCCGGCGCGCCCGACGCGTTCGTCGCCGCGTACCTGACCATGGCCCAGGCCTTCGCCGAGGGCCGCAGCGTCGACATCAAGGCCGCGATCGGCGCGCTGCTCGACCTGCGTCCCGACGCCTGGATCCTGCGCTATGCCGCCGCGCAGCTGCTGCATCAGCGCGGCCAGAACGAACTCGCGCTCGACGAGCTGCGCAAGATTCCGGTGACCGCGCTCGAGGACCGGCGCGTCGAGGATCTGCTCGCGCTGCGCGCAGCGCTCGGCGACGCCGCCGGCGTGCGCGCCGTGCTGCAGCGGCTCGATGCGCAGCGCAATCCGGTCGCGATGGCCGCGCTCGACGCGCTGCTCGCCTACGGCAGCGGCGACGTCGCGCACGCCCGCACGGCGCTGGCCGACACCTCCGAGCTGGCCCGCCGCGGCAATCGCGACGACTGGGCTCTGCGCGCGCCGCTGCTGGCTGCCGCGCTGGCGTTCGAGCAGGACGACGTCGCCGACGCGCGCCGTCGCGTCGACGAGGCGCTCGCGCGCGCCCGCGAGAAGCGCGAGACCCTGAGCCTGCTCGACGCCAATCTGATGCTCGCCCAGGTCGCCCAGCGCCAGGGCGACACGGCCGCGCGCGACACCGCGCTCGATCGCGCCGCGACCGAAGCGCGCCAGTCCGGCGATCCGGTCTGGCCGAGCCTCGTGCGCATAGTAGCGCTGAGACTGGGCGGCGACGCACCGGACGTGCCGCCGGCCGACGATGCCGATCTCGTCACCCAGGACATCCTGCCGTTGCTGCAGCTGCGCCTCGCGCTGCGCGAGGGAGATATCGTGCGCGCCACCGTGCTGCTGCAGGACAGCACCGTCCGCGAGACCAGTCTGCTCGCCGAAGAATGGGCGCTCGCCGCGGCCGAACTGAATCGCCCGTGGCCGTCGCTGCGCCGGCGCGATCCGCCGGTCATGCCGTATTTCCGGCTGATGGCCTGGGCGTCGCTGCGGCAATCGCCCTGAGCCTCGGCATCGCCGCGCACTCCCGTACCCCGGCAAAACGACGATGACCGGTTTCGCACCGCCGCCTTCGCGGATGCGAGAACTCCGGCCGTCGCGACAGCGTTGGTTTCGAGCCTGCGCGGTCGATGGCCGCGGATGATCGCCGCTTGCTTTCGTCGTTGGCACAGGCTAGGCGGGCGGCGGCGCGGAAGCGGAGTCCGCATCGTCGCCTCGGGTGCGCAGCGGACGTCCTCGCGGCGGCCGTTGCGGCAGCGCGCGATCTCGCGCCGCAGCGGAAGGGGGAAAACGCATGTTCGCCACTCGCATCGTCTGCGCCGCGTTCGGCATCTTCGCCGACGCTGACGACGTTCGCGAGCTACACGCACGGCCAGAGCCTCGGCTTCAGCGGTGCAGTCACCTTGCAGAACCTCGGTACGAGCAGTCTCGGCAATCCGGCCGTCGACGTCTATCTGAGCGGCGCGCGCGCATGGCCTACAACAGCAGCGTCCATCTCGGCCGCAGCGACTACGTCACGACCGTGCCGCCGTTCCCGAACAGCCTCGCGCTGCTCAACCTCGGCAGTTATCTCATCAGCGGCAGCGTACCGGTCGGCATCTACCACCCGGTGATCTACCTCGGCGGCACCGGCGGCACCGATGCCAATGTCGCGAACAATTCGGCCCGGGGACGCCACGAGTTTCCGGTCACGATCAACGACGTGATCGCCACCTTGCTGCCGACCCCGGCGACGCAGGTCACCGGCATCGGCCGCATCGGTCCGCGCGGCCAGTGGATCTGCGCGCTGAATGCACAGGCCGGCCATACCTACACGTTTGCGACGTGCGGACTCGCGAGCTTCGACACCGTCATCCAGATCCGCGGCGCTTTCCCGACAGTCGCCGACGACGAAGGCTGCGGCCGCAGAGCCTGCTGACCTCGACCAGCGCGAGCGACCAGCCCGTGAGCGTCGTCGTCACCGGCTTCAATGCCGCCGCGCAGGGCGGGTTCCAGCTGGCTTACGGCGGGAGCAACGACGGGATCTTCGCCGGTCGATTCGACGGCTGAGCCGCGCGGAACACGCGCCGGAGAAAACGCCGCGGAGCTGCGTCACACCTTCGGCTGCGCAGCATCGGGCAGCGTCACCCATGCGCGGCTGCCGGGGCGGCGAAACCACACCGCGATTGCGCAGCCGGCCCGTGTGCATCCGCGGCGAGCCGCGCGACCGCACGCAGCCTTTGCGCGCGCTGGATCATGGTGCACTGCAACGCACCTGCTCACCACAGACCGGTCAAGCGCTCAATCCACTTTTCCTGTTGCGCCCGCCGCCGCGGCGATACCACACTGCCGCATCGCGTCATGCCTAGGGAGTTCGCTCATGGAAACCACCGCCGCCAACCCAGCCGCCGCCGGCGCGCACGCCGACACCTTGCGCCGCGACCAGAGCGTCGCGAAGAACCTGTTCTTCGGCGAGATCGTCGAAGAGAACCTGTTCCCGTACCCGAAGATGCGCGACAAGGATCGCGAGATGCTCGGCGCGATGCTCGATGCGATCGACGACTTCCTCGCGCCGAAGCACGCCGACCTCAAGCACTACGACCGCAAGGCCGAGCAGCCGCCCGAATTCATCCAGGCCCTGCGCGACATGGGCCTGTTCGGCCTGATCATTCCCGAGGAATTCGGCGGCCTGGGCCTGTCCAACGCGGCCTATGCGCGCGTGCTGACGCAGACGAGCTCGCACGACTCGTCGGTCTCGCTGACGATCGGCGCGCACAGCTCCATCGGCATGAAAGGCCTGCTGCTGTTCGGCACCGACGCGCAGAAGGCCAAGTACCTGCCCAGGCTCGCGACCGGCGAGATGATCGCCGCGTTCTGCCTGACCGAGGCCGGCGCCGGTTCCGATGCCGCGTCCGTGCGCACCAAGGCCACCCGCGACGACGACGGCACCTGGACCCTGAACGGCGAGAAGATCTGGATCACCAACGGCGGCATCGCCGACTTCTACACGGTGTTCGCGAAGACCGACACGCCCGAAGGCAAGATGACCGCGTTCATCGTCGAAGCCAGTCAGGCCGGCGTCAGCCACGGCCCGCACGAAGACAAGATGGGCATACGCGCGTCGAGCACGACCACGGTCGCCTTCAGCGACGTCAAGTTGCCGGCCGACCAGGTGCTCGGCGAAGTCGGCAAAGGCTTCAAGGTCGCGATGGCCATCCTGAACAACGGCCGCACCGGCCTCGGCGGCGGCGCTGTCGGCGGCATGAAGACCTTGATCAAGCTCGCCTGCGCCCAGGCCAAGGAGCGCAAGCAGTTCGGCAAGCCCGTCGCCGAGTTCGGCCTCGTGCGCGAGAAGATCGCGCAGATGACCGTCGACTGCTTCGCCGCCGAGAGCGCGGTCTGGATGGTCGCCCACTACATCGATTCGGGCTGCACCGACTATTCCGTGGAAGCCGCGATGAGCAAGGTCTTCGCGAGCGAAGCCGTCCAGCGTGCGAGCTACGAAGCCCTGCAGATCGCCGGCGGCAACGGCTTCATGCGCGAATTCCCGTACGAGCAGGTCACGCGCGACACGCGCATCCTCTCGATCTTCGAAGGCACCAACGAGATCCTGCGCCTCTACATCGCGCTGTCCGGCCTCAAGGACGTCGGCGCCACGCTCAGCGAACTCAAGCACGCCGTCGGCAACATCTTCAACGACCCGATCAAAGGCTTCGGCGTCCTGAGCACCTACGTCCGCCGCAAAGCCAGCGAAACCACCGGTTACGGCACCGACAAGATCCTGCGCGAACTCCACCCGAGCCTGCGCAAGGCCGCGACCGTCTACGAAAAATACGTGGTCGAGCTGTCGAAAGCCGCCGACGCGCTGCTGCGCCAGTACGGCAAGGGCATCGCGGACGAACAGCACGCGCAGAAACGCATCGCCGACATCGCGATTGACCTGTTCGTCGGCCTCTGCGTGCTGTCGCGGGCGGACAGCCTGGTGAGGGAAAACCATCCCGGGCAGCAGAGCGCCATCACGATCGCCGACGTGTTCACGCGGCAGGCGCGGCGGAGGCTGCGGCGGAACGTGCGGGGGATGACGATCAACGAAGACAAGGCGATCGAGGCGCTGGCGGAAGCGGTGCTCGAGAAGGGGGCGGTGGGGTGGGATGTGGTGTGAACGCCGAATGTCTGAATCTGGAGTCGATGAACGGACTGCGTTTGTGCTGGTAGCCGAACATGGTTTCATTGCGCAGCCGCTCGCGGTCTGTCAGGAATCAATTTGGGACAGCTGCAACTGCGAATCCAAGTCGGGACATTCATCGGTCCGGAATAAGGTGTCCAAGCTGGGCAAGGGCAGCGTTCGTCCGGCCGCCTCTCCGGAGCGTTGGGTGTCCCGATCGGTGTTGTTGGGGCCGGTCATTCCGTTAGCCGCTCCCGAAACTGGCGAACGGCCGCCATGAACGCGTCCGACGCCTCTTCGGCGACGTATTCGCCCGAGTTCGGCAGGCGTCTCCCGACGCGAGGTTCTCCGCGCCCGCCGCGCGGAGTCCGTCGACATAGTCGGCGGGGTCGCGACCGTCGGCGTCGCCCCTGAGATAGAGCAGTGGCGTGTCGATCGCGATGCGCACGGCATTGTGCTCGGCGTCCTAGGCCTCGACCCCTCCGGCCTCGCTGTCAACCCGCGGTCCTACGCCGCATCCTCGACCGACGGCCGATGCTCGATCGGCAGCCGCACAGTGAACGTGGAGCCTTTCCCGACTTCGCTGGCCACGTCGATCGAGCCGCCGTGCTGCTGAACGATGTTGTAGGACACTGACAGCCCGAGTCCCGGGTTGGTGCCGACCTGCTTGGCCGTGAAGTCCGTGGTGAAGAACGGATCGAAGATGCGGGAAAGGTCTTCGGGCGAAACGCCCGGTCCGGTGTCCTGCACTTGCACCCAGACCGAGTCGCCGTCGCGGCCGGTGCGAATCGTGATAGTGCCGCGATGCACGAGCGACTGCGCCGCATGGACCAACAGGTTCAGGAATACCTGATTGATCTGCCCCGGCAGGCAGGCCACCGGCGGCAGAGTGCCGTACTCGCGAACGACCTCGGCGTTGCGCTCGATCTCGTGGGCCGCGAGGTTGAGCGTGGTCTCGATGCATTCATGCAGATCGACGCTCTGCCATGACGCCTTGCCGCCGTGGGAAAATTTCTTCAGATCCCTGACGATCTTTTCCACGCGGCTGAGTCCGTCGGACGATTCGGCGATCAACGGCGGTATGTCGCCGATGACGTTGTCCACATCGGTCGAGCGCTTGAGTTCGGCAAGCTTGCGCCGTTCCACCTCGCCGTCGCGGGTTGCCTCCGCGTTCTCGTACGCTTTCATCACCGCGACGAGGTCGTTGACGTAGCTGGCAAGGCTATGGAGGTTCGAGCGCACGAACGCGATCGGGTTGTTGATCTCGTGCGCGATGCCGGCCGCGAGCTGTCCGATCGACGCCATTTTCTCCGACTGCAGCATGCGCGCATGTGTCTTGGCCATGCGCAGGTTCAGCGCTTCGAGGTCTTCGTTCCGGGCTTTGAGCTCCGCGGCCGCGGCCATGCGCTCTTCGACTTCGCCTTTCAGCTGGCAGTTGACCTCCTGCAGCAACGCATTCATCTCGTTGTTCCGGAGCTGCAGCAGGATGTTGCGTCGGGCCTTCAGGTGCACGCTCGTCGCCATGACCACGAGCGACAACAGGTTCGTGCCGACCAGGAACAGGAAGACTCCGCGGAACGCCAGCGGCGGCCCGATCAGCTCGGCCACCGCGATCGAGCCGATGTTCGGCGCCATGTAGAGCAGATAGGTGCCCAGGCTGGAGCTCATGCTGATGATCGCGATCGAATTGATGCCGGCCGCGATGATCGCGAGCATGACCAGCTGTTCCGCCGTGATCAGCGGAGCGGCGATGATGTTGATCGCCGACATGCCGAGCCCGACCACCACCGTCGGCACTGCAAAGAACAGCAGCCGCTGATGGGCTTCCGGAAAGCGCGCCTTGATGCGGTCGGCCCGGAGAACGATGAGGAGCCGCGGAATCACCAGCAGGACCAGCGCGATGAAGATCCAGCCGATGACAGGACGTTGGGGAATGACATCCGCGAGGACCCAGTAGAACGCCCCGAGCACGGGCAACAGCATCACCGCCGGCACCGGTGCGCGCCGGTACAGGTCATCGACGAGGATTTCTTCGAGACTGCCGGCGTATGGTTGATCCTGCGCGGACAGCTTGAGCGGATTGCGCATCGTGATCTGCCTCTGACGGCGATCGTGTCCAGGGTTCGGAAACCAGCGGCCCTGTCGGAACGCAGCAGACGGCCTCGGCCCCCTCTTCCCGCTTTGCACAAATCTGGCCGGCGGGCGGCACGGAATCAATCTAGGCAGTGCCGAGCCCGTTGGCAAGCACAAGGGGGCGTATCCAGCATCGCAACAGGAGTGCTTTCGCCGGCATGCGAGAGGCGTCCGAGCCCCCTGCCGGCCGACGGTGCACGATTTGGCGATGCGGCGCGGCGCGCTTCGGAAAACAGGAGCGGCCGCCGAGATGAGCGCCTCAAAACCGGCTACGAGCCCGCGTCCTGGACTCCGGAAGCTCGGAACACATGGGTGTTCCGATTTTCCGCAACTCAGGGGCATGGGGGTCCCCGGTCGGCTCAGGTGTCCGCTTGCGCCTCCGCACGCACCTGCATCAGCAGTTCGCCGAGTCGATTCTTGCCGGAGCCGTCCTGTCCGGCGCCCCAGTAGTAGTCATACGGCGAAGCCTCAACGAGCATCCGTTGCCGGGTCGACAGCAACAGGCGCCGTGCGTCAGGCTGACGGAACTTCGCGCGCAGCGCCTCGAGCATGATCGCGTCGCGCTGCACGTCCCAGTCGTGCCGTATCGGCAGGGACCGCGACTGCCCCAAGGTGCGCGCCTCGTGCGGCGTCGGCGCGCGGTGGATGCGGGTTCGGTGGGCCGCGTCGAGGAATTTCAGGGCCTGGAAATAATGTTCCACCGTCGGCCAGTAGATTCCATCCAGCGCGACACCCGGCGGCGCGAAATTGCTGAGCCCCCAGTAGGCCATCGCTCTGGTATAGAAATAGATCGGCTCCTGTTCGTCGGACATGAGGGCTGGCGCTGGGATGGTGATCGGCAGCGGGCGATGGCTCGCTCGATTCTATACAGCCGGATCCTCGCCGACGCTCATGGAGTGTTCGCGCCGGCCGCATTCGTCAGAACTTATCTTCGTACTCCGGCTGCCGCTGCGCGACATACGTGCTCAGCCCTTCGCCGGCCAACGCCAGCCGCTTCATGGCGCGGACGTGGGGCGCACCGCAGGAGCGAAGGGTGTAGCGATAGCGTCGTCCGTTCCTGAACCGGACGACGATCGCGCCGGGTTCGATCTCGAACCCGGTCGCGCCGTACGGTTTGCCGGACTGGCTGGCGTAGCGTTGCATGGCGGTCTCCGGCAGCGAAAACGGCGCGCGTATTCCAGCGTCTGCTCCAGCTCGCCCGATGACCCGGCCCTGTCGTGTCGATCGGCGGCGACGCGGGCCGCTGTCCCGACGTGCGGCACATCCCGCGGCAGATCAATGGGGCCTTGCGAAGTTCAGGCCCTGCAAGACCGTCGTCGCACGTGGCACGGTGCACCGCAGCGGACAGAGCCGCCGTCAGCCTGCTGCCGGTCGCGCTCGGATGGCCGGCCTGGCGGACGGCCTTGCTCGCGGCCGGCTCGCGCAGTCCTGCATCCGCGCAGGCCGCACCGAGCCGCTCGCGGGCGCAGCTGGCCTGCTCAGCGTATCGCCTCGTTCAAGTACAGCGCCCGCGCAAACCGCACCGGCGGCGCGCCGAAGGCCAGCACGCCGTCGTGGTAGCGCTTGAGATCGAAGTTCGCGCCTTCGCGGCGCTGCGCTTCCCGGCGCAGCGCCATCCATTCCTCGGCGCCGACGAAATAGGTCGACAGCTGCGCCGCGTCGAGCTGCGCGCGCGTCCATTTGCCGGCGGCCTCGCGTTCTTCCTGGAAGGTCTCCTCGATCATGAAGCGCACGGTCTCGTCGCGGCTCTTGCCGTCGACATGCACCATCTGGTCGACGATCGCGTTGCTGATGCCGCGCAGCAGCCACTTCAGATGCACGAGCCGGTACAGCGGATCGTCGCCGCGATAGCCTTCGTCGACCATCATGTTCTGCGAGTACCAGGCCCAGCCCTCGACGAACGGCCCCGACCAGAGCACGGCGCGCAGCGGCGAGGCGTAGCGGTTCGCATGCCACATCTGCACGAAGTGGCCCGGCATGGCTTCGTGTATGGTCAGCTCGCGGATCGAGCGGGTGTTGTATTCGCGCAGATGGGATTCGACCTGCGCCGGCGTCCAGTCGTCGGGGATCGGCGACACTGTATAGAACGTCGGCAGATGTTTCTCCAGCGGTCCCGGCGGCTCGCAGGTCACGAGGTTGAGGCCGCGCTGGAACGGCGGCCGCAGCACGATCTGCAGCGGCGTGTCCGGCAGGGTGATCAGGTTCTTCTGCCGCACGAACGCGGTCGTTTCGGCGACTGCCGTTTCGGTTTCGGCGATCACGTTCTCGCGTGTCGGTCGTTCCGCGGCAGCGAGCTTCAGCGCCGCGGCGATCGTCGCGCGCGCGGTCGCCTTGTCCGGACGCGCCGGATAGGCCGGTGCGCCGGGACGGGCCGACAGCAGCGAAACCGACTGCGTATACATTTCGGCACGTACGCGTTCGAGCTCGGCCTCGGCGCGGCGGCGGATCTCGCTGCGCTGCAGCGGCGAGTTCACGGCGAACGCGAGCTTTTCGTCGAAGCGCTGCGCACCGACGCGGAAGTCGCCGCGCGCGGCCGGAATGAGCGTGCCGTCGAGCCAGGCCTGGTGTTCGGCGACGGCCTTGCGCAGTCCTGCGACGGCGCTGTCGAGGCGCTTCCTGTCGGCCGGGCCGAGCACGCCGGCCTGCGGCAGGATCATCTGGTCGACGAGATCGAGCAGGCCGCCGTTCTGCAGCGCGGCCGTTTCCGCATGCACCCTGGGCACGCGCGCCGGATCGAGATTCGCGCGGGCCTGCGCGAGCAGGCGCGGCAGCTTTTCGATGCGCGCGGTAGCGTGGTTTAGCCGGTCGGGCAGCGGCGCGAAGTCGCGCATCATCAGCAGGTACAGCGAGTTGCCGGCAAGGGAGCTATAGACCAGCGGATTCCAGGCCCAGGACTGGAACGTCGCGGAATTCCAGAGCTCGTACTGCAGCTGGTTGCGCAGGATCTGACAGTCGACCTGGTTCGCGCGCGACAGCTGCGCAGGGTCCAGGCGTTCGAGCTGCTGCAGCAGGCCGCGGTTGAAGGCGTCGGTCGCGGCGCGGCCTTCGGCGCCGAGGTCGTCGAGCTCCGCGTCGTAGCGATGGTCGCCGGCGAGGGTCGCGCCGACCGGCGAATGACGCATGGACTCGTCGAGCCAGCGCGCCGACAGCGATTCGAAGGCGCGGTCGGCGGCCGCGGCGTCCACGCCGGCCGCCGCGCCGTCCGGCTTGCGTACGGCGGCAGGCTGACAGGCGGCGAGGCAGGCGGCAAGACACACGAACAACAGACGGCGCGACATCGCGATCTCCGGTGCGGCAGGTCGCCGGAGCTTAGCCGTCTCCCGACAAATCAAAATATCCCAAAAGGCAGGGCAGGCCTGCCCGCGCGACTGTCGCACCGGAGCCACGTCCTGCGTGTGCTTGGGGTGCGGCCGGCGACGACCGCCGTTCGGAATTTGCGGGCGTTTCGTCGGATCGCTATGCAGACGATACAGAGGGCACTTGCGGTTCACTCCGTGCCCGGCGGCACCGCGCGCGGCCGTGAATCTCAGGCCGCGCTGGATTCACTCTCGCTTCGCAGTCGAAGACCGCCGAGGCACCGAGCGACTCGCTGACACAATGCGAGCCTGCCCGCTTCTTGCGCGCAACGGCCGCGTCCTGCACACCTCCTGCGGACGCCTCGTGGGAGGTTGCTTGCTTTCCCGACAGTTTCCGTCCGGCGGACGTTCGACCCGGGACGCGGAAGCCGGCATGTGCGGCCGGCATCTCGACACGACAGCGGAGCAATCGATCGATGAAGACGCGGTTCCTCGTTGCGGCTGTGGTGGCGCTCGGCGGGTGTGCGCCGTTGACGCGCCACGTGGTGCGAGCGCCCGATCAGCGCCTGTTCGACGGCGGCGGCTATCGGATCGAACGCTGCGACGCGTCCTACGTCGGCGTCTTCGCCGATTGCACGCTGAGCGGAAGCGGACCGCGCCAGGTGTTGCGCGCGAACCTGATCAGCGGCGACCGGCTGTACCTTGGCGGGAGCCTGACGATCGGCCCCGACGGTCGTATCGAAGCAGCCGGGTGTGCGGTGCCGGATATTGCCGACGCCGTCGTGCTCGACTGTCCGGGCGCGCTGGTGTCCGCCGGCTTCATCAATCTCCACGAGCACATCGACTACAGCTACCAGCAGCCGGCGCAGCCACCTGTGCACCGCTGGAAACACCGCAACGAGTGGCGCCGGCTCCACGCAGCCGAACGCGGCTTCGAAGGCGACGCACCGGCCGATGCCGGAGTGAGAGCCGACGTCAGCGAGCGCGCGATGCTGCGTCACGCGCTGTCGGGCACGACGTCGCTCTCGGGCGCCAAGGAGTTTCGCGCATTCGTGCGCAATCTGGGTCTCGCCGAAGCACCGCTCGGCACGCCGGCCGGCCTTCCGATTGCCGACAGCACGTTTCCGCTCGACGACGGCGCCAGCATGGAGAAACTCGCGGCGTCCTGCACAGCGGCGGAGGCGGGCGCGGTGCATGCCGATCCGGAGCGGCCCTTCCTTGCGCATGTCGGTGAAGGAACCGACGCGAGCGCCCGCTACGAAGTCGATTGCCTGCTCCGGGCCGTCGCCGGCAAGTCGACGCCGAATGCATTCATCCACGGTGTTGCGATCAGCTCGCGGCAGATTCCGCAGCTCGCGCGGCAGGACGTCGCTGTCGTGCTGTCGCCGCGGTCGAACTTTCGGCTCTATGCCGCGACGGCGCCGGTCATCGAGCTGAAGAATGCGGGCGTGACGCTCGGCCTGGGCACCGACTGGGCGCCTTCGGGCTCGCTGACCTTGCTCGACGAGGCGCGCTGCCTGTCGCGCTACAGCCGTGACAGCCTGCACGGACGCCTGGGCGCTGCCGACGTGCATCGGATGATGACCGCCGGCGGCGCGCGCGCAGTGGGACTCCAGGGGCAGGTCGGAGCGCTGGCGCCCGCCGAGTGGGCCGACCTCGTGCTGTTGGACACCGAAGGTCGCCGCAGCCTCGCGGAAGTGCTCGAGCGAAGCGCGTTGCCGCAGATCATTGCCGTGGCGATCGGTGGTCGCCTCGCCAGCGCTCCGTCCTCGTGGGCAGGCCGTCTGCCGCAGCTGGAGAACTGCGGCGTCGACCCCCGGCGCTTGTGCGGAACGGAACGTCTGGTCTGCGGAGTCGACGGCGGACGGTCGCTGACGGCCCTGCTGCAACAGGCCGCGTACACGATCGACGACACGCGCCTGTGCCATCCCCAGCCGACCGACGACTGCGTCGCACGTCGCTCGCCGTGACGGTCCGCTCCACGCACTGAAGAAACACCATGCCGATCCGCGCCAGCAGCATTCGCCTGTTCGTGAGCTCGACGTTCAGCGACTTCCGTCGCGAACGCGAAATCCTCGATACGCTGATCTTCCCGAAGCTCCAGCGCTATTGCGCCGACCGCGGCTATCAGTTCCAGCCCATCGATTTACGCTGGGGCATCGGTGAGGAAGATGCCCGCTCGCAGCAGACCTTGCGGGTCTGCCTGAACGAGGTGACGCGCTGCATCCAGACATCGCTGCAGCCCTGTTTCCTCGCGCTGGTCGGCGGCCGCTATGGCTGGCAGCCGCTGCCGAACCTGATCCCGGACGACGAGTACCGGCGCATCGTCGAAGCGTTGCGCCAAGAGTTTCCGGCGAGCCGGCTCGCGCTGCTGGAGCGCTGGTACCGGCTCGATCGCAACCAGATCCCGCCGCATCGCGTGCTGCAGCCGCGCAGCGGCAGCCTGGCGCGGGACCCGCATCGCTGGCGTGTCGTGGAAGAGGAACTCCGGAGTGCGCTCCGCGCCGGCGCGAGCGCTGCCGGCCTGTCCGCCGAGACGCGTGACAAATACTTCCTGTCCGCTACCGCGCAGGAAATCGCGCGCGGTGTCTTCGACACGCAGGCGCATGCGGCCAGACCCGACTTCCGGCAGCACGTGCTGTGCTTCGTGCGGCGGCGGCTCGGCATACCGCCGGCGACCGCGCTGCCGCCGGACACGTCTTTCAACGACATCGATGCGGCCGGCGAACTCGATACGGAAGCGGCGGAACGGCTGGCTGCCCTGGTTGCGCGGGTGCAGTCGGTGCTCGGCGACAACGTGCTGGTCTATCAGGAGTTCGTCGGGCCTGGCGGCGATTCCGGCGACTACGAGGCCGCCTTCGCGGCCAACGCGGAGCGTCTGCTCGGGCGGCTCGTGCAGAACGAAATCTCGCGCCTCGAACAGCTGCGCGACGACGAACAGGAATGGTTGCGGCACGACGCGTTCGGTCAGGATCGCGCCGCGCTCGTCCTCGGGCGCGAGGATCTGATCGGCCGCGTCGACGCGTTTCTCGACCAGTCCGGCGGGCGCGGACTGATCGTGCACGGCGTCGGCGGCATCGGAAAATCCACCCTCGTGGCGAAAGCGGCGTCCATGGCGTCCGACACGTATCGAGGGCTGTTCGTCGTACAGCGCTACGTCGGCGCGACCGCATCGGCTTCCGCGGGGCATTCGCTCTTGGCCGGCCTGCTGCGGCAGCTCGCCGGTCCCGGCAGCGAGATCGGGCGGGAATCCCCGGACTTGGCGCAGCTCGGCCGCGATCTGCGGCGCCGGCTCGCCGACGTCGCCGCCACGAGACCGCGCGGCGTGCTGCTGGCGCTGGACGCGCTGGACCAGCTGCCCCGGGGCGATCCGGCGCGCAGCCTCGACTGGTTGCCGTGGCCGGCACCGGCGGGAGTGGCGGTGTTGATTTCGACGGTCGACGGCGAGTTGCTGGACGCGTTGCGCCGAAGAATGGTGGGAGCCGACAGCATTCGCATCGGACCGCTGCCGGCACCGGCCGGTCGCGACGTCCTGCGTTCGCTGCTGCGCGAGAGCGACCGCTGCCTCGAGCGTACGCAGGAAGATCACGTGCTGCGCCTGTTCGGCAAGGAAGGCTCACCCCTGTATCTGCGCGTCGCCGCGTTCTTCGCGCGGCGCTGGGCGGCTTACGACGGGCAGCGCGTTCGGACGCCGCATCTGCCGATGACTACCGTCGCGCTCATTCGCCGGTTCTTTACCGAGCTTTCCGGTCCCGGCGGTCACGCGCCGCTGCTCGTGTCGAACGTCTGCGGACTGCTGGCCGCTTCGAAGCAGGGTCTGACGGAATCGGAACTGCTGGCCCTGCTGTGGGAAGACGAATCGTACCGACGCCTCGTGGAGGCGAACAATCGCGCAAACGATCTTCCGCCGCTGCGCAACCTGCCGGTGATCTTCTGGTCGCGGCTGCGCGACGATCTGGCGTCCTTCCTGGTCGAGCGCGGTGCCGACGGGACGGCGGCGCTGACGTTCTTTCACCGGATCTTCGACGAGGCCGTGGCGCAGGCCTTCCTGCCGACGGAAGCGTCGCGCGCGAAATTCCGGCGCGCGCTGATCCGCCATTTCCGGGCCGAGCCCCTGTTTCTCGGCCGAGGCGATGCGAAGCGGCCGAATCTGCGGAAACTGTCCGAACTGCCGCACCAGCTCATCGGCGCCGGAGACGTCGACGGCCTGTTCGAGCTGCTGTCCCGCGAAGACTATTTTCTCGCCAAGCTCGCGGCGCACCGGGGCGAGGAGTACTACCGCGAGGTATACGCCTGCGCCTCGATGATGAAACCCGGAACCGGAGCGCGCGGACGCGCGCGGCTGGTCGGCGTGCTCGCCAGGCATGTCCGTGCACTCGTGGCCCGGCGAGCGACGGCTCGTTATTTTTCGGCCGAAGAGCTCCACGTGAGCCTGGTCTATCTCGACGTCGAAGGCATCTTCTACAAACCGTTCCTGCAGGCCTGTCTGCGCAAGCTCGCATCCGGACGCGGAGCTCGCGCTCCAGAGGCCAGGAAAGTCGGTGCGATTCTCGGCGTCAGGCTCGCGAACCTGTATCGGCGGGCCGGCCAACACCACCGAGCCAGAGCCGATCTCGGGAAGATCATGCCGCTGTTGCGCCGCTGGAAATTGTTCGTCGAAGTCTCGCGCGCCGAATACGATCTCGCCTACATCGACCGGCTGGGCGGCAATTTCGCGACAGCAGCGCGCCTGTTCCTCGTCAGCGCCGAGTCGGCGCGCCTCGGCGGCAACGAAGTCTCCGAGGCGATCAGCCGTTGCGTCGCTGCCTACTCGGCCTGGATCGACGCCATCTCGCAGCGTGTCGAGCGCGACGCGTCGCCGCGCTTCCTGGCCGAGCTCGATCGCGCCGAAGACGTCTTCCAGCGCCATGTCGCGCTGGACAGCAACGCGCTGCGCTGGATATTCAACGTGCGTCTTCACCGGTTCCGCGTGGGTTTCCGTCTGGGCGATCTCCACCTGGCCCAGCAGGCGGTCGATCAGTCGCTGGAGGATCCCTGGGTCGAAGCCTACGGGCAGCTGGACGCTTATGCGCCGGCGCTGCTGGCGCGTCTGGAATTAATGCGCGGAAACCATGCCGAGGGGGCGCGGCGTCTGCGTCGCCTGATCGAGACGAGTCCGCCGACGACCGAGTCGATCCTGGAGGATTACTTTGACGCCGGAATGGCCTACATCCGGATCGGCCGGAAGCGCATCGCGCGGAACCTGTGGCGCCGCGCGCTGACCATCGACCGGAAGAAGCGCTTCGGCAATGAACCCTGGCGGCAACTGATTCGTTCTGCGATGCCGCTGACTCAGTGAGCCTCCGCGGAGCGTTCCGGTTCCCGATGCCGCGACGTCGCGGCGCTGCAACGGTGAGCCGAAGACGACCGGGGCGGCCACGCGTCGCGGAATGGGACACATCATGTTCGTGGCGCCCGTCCCGTGCGCGAACATCGGTGCCGCCGGTCGCGCCGATCAGCTTTCGGGAAAGCGGATCACCTTGTTGTCGACCTTCTTGATGAGACGCCCGTCGTCCGCGAATTTCGCGTTGCAGGTCACCTGGCGGGCATCCTGCGCTGCGGACCGGTCCACGACACAGACGATCTGCATCCGGAAGTCGGCGCCCTTGTCCAGCCATTCCTTGAAGAAGATCCACTGCGCGACCTGATTCGTCCGGTGCGCCTTGATCGACGGGCGAGTTTTCCGGCGAACCAGGTTCTTTGCGAGCGCCGTCAGTTTCAGCGCCGCCGCGCCGGGAACCACGACGTTCAGCAGCGCCTCGCCGCTCAAATCGAGTTCCCATCGTCCGTCCGTGGTGAGCGTGGTCGGGAACATGCCGAGAAACTGGACGTCGGCGCCGGAGGCCCGGATGTCGATGAGCACGCGGTTGACTTTTTCGAACGAGACGTTGTGGATCGTCCTGTGCGGCTTCCTGCTCAGGACTTCGATCTGGGGCACGACGAAGAACCGGAAAGCCTCGTGCTTGTCGGGAGAAAAGTGGATGCCGTGCGTCATCAGCTGGCGTTCCGCATCGGGGAGCGCCGTCAGATCGATCCGTTCGGCGCGATCCGAAACCGCGATCGAGAAAGGTCCTTTGTACATGGCTTCTCCTGCATCTGGTGAATGACTGTCTGCCGATCGCCGGTCAGATACGCTTGGGCTCGTGTGCGGATGGACAGCCGTCGCAGCCTGGGTTTGCGAGCCTCGTACTCCTGTCGCGACAGATCCGTTTCTCTCAGCACTCGCGGCGACTCGGCCCGCAGGCGACGCCTCGCACCGCGCGACCGCCGTCGTGCGCGCGCAGGAGCCTTTCCCGAACTCCTGCCCGGTCGAACTTGCCGGCCGGTGCGCCTGTCCCGCTGCGCTCGACGAATCATCGGCACAGGCCGCCCGGCCGGACGCGACAGCAGGAACCATGGCACTTACGATGGCGGCAGTTTCCGTATCCGCAGGAGGCAGCGTGATCTCAGGGAAGTTGTCCGACAGCGACTTCCTCGCGGCGCAGCGGCTGCATCGCCGGCGCTCGTCGCGCGGCGTGACGGTCGCGTCGCTGATCGTCGCGGCGGCCGGCGCCGTCGTGCTGCTCGCGGCCGACCGCGCGGCCGGGCTCGCGCTCCTGACCGTCGCTGTCTGCGGATTGCCCGGAGAAGGGGCGCAGAACTACCTGCTGCTGCCGTGGCAGGCTCGCCGCCTGTACCGTCAGTGCGCCGCCTTCCGGCAGACATTCCGTTATTTCTGGGACGAAGACCATCTGGCGGATGCGAGCGATGACGGCAACTCGCGGTCCATCAGCCGGCCGACGCCGGTGCGCACGCGCCGGCCGCATCCGATAAGCTCTGGCGTCGTTCGCCGGCGCGCGAGGGGAGATTTCGCGGTGTAGGCAGGGCAGTCCGGCGTGTTCCGGCTGCAGCAGCGGTCATCGTTCGACAGGGGACATCCGTGGAAGAACTCCGCCATTCGGGCCTGGGCATCGCCTCGTTCATGATGAGCATCGTCGCGGCGCTCTGCATCGTTTCGCTGTTCGCCGTCGCCGGCTATCTCGAACTGAGCACACCGGGCGGCGTGCGCGAAGATTCGCCGCTCGCGGCCGGAATAGGCCTGCTGATGTTCCTGTTCCTCGGCCTGGCATTCATCGCGCTGTGCCTGGGCATCGCCGGGTTGTTCGAGAAGCGCCGCCGGCGCGTGCTCGCGGGGCTGGGCACGGCGTTCTCGGCGTTCACGCTGATCAGCGCCGTGACGCTGGTGCTCGTCGGGATTGCGATGAGCAAATGACGGCGTTGTTCCGAAGTGGCACTTCCGGTTCCCGTGGTTTTCCCCCGATCCCGAACGGCGACACGACGAAGGTTGCGGCTCCAATGGCCCAGTTCCTCGGTTACTTCCGCAGAGGCAATGGAACGGTGCCGGTACGGGAAGGTTTCAGCCCTCCCGCCGGCGTGCTCGGCGACCGGCTGCTGGAGTTCCTGCGCGCCTACGTCGTCCGGCGCCCGCCCGGCGGCGCGGTACTGATCCACGGCAAGTGGGGCAGCGGCAAGTCGACGTTCATCCGGCTTCACGCGTTCAAGGCCATCGCGGGGATCGACGCCGGGAGCGGAAAGCTGCGGCCGCTCTATCTGTCGGTTTCCGGGCTGGCTACCAGCGGCGATCTCGATGCGGCCTTGCTGCGGGCGGTCTATCCACTGATGAACTCCAGTGCCGCGGGCCTGTCCGGCATCGCCCTGAAGGCGGCGCTGCGTTCGGTGAAGCTGGAACTCAACGACATCGCGCCGAAACCCGATCTCAACTCGGCGCTGGCCGTGGTTTGCATCGACGATCTCGAACGTTTCTGCGGTGCGCCCCAGGTCCTGATCGGCTTCGTACAGCACCTGATCGAGGAGGCGCGTGTTCCGGTCCTGCTGATCGGGGATGAAGAAAAGCTGCAGGCCAACGATACGAAACTGGCCGCGCACGAGGCGAAGTACAAGGACATTCGCGAGAAGGTCGTGTCCTACGCGTTCAAGTTCGAGCCGAGCATCGACAGCGCCTTCGATGGACTCGTCGACGCGGTCGAGGACGAGCGAGCCCAGTCTGCGCTCCGCGGCAGTCGCGCGAAGCTGCTGACCGCGATTCGCGCCGCGCGCACCAGCAATTTGCGCAGCGTCAGAGCCGTCATTGATCTTTGCCGGCCGATCGCCATCGAGCTTGCCGCTGCCGGAGCAGGCAAGGAGCAGACCGACGCGGTGCTGACGATGATCGCCGCCACGACCCTGGCGATCCGCAAGGACCATTCGATGAGGCCGGCTCTGGTCGAATTCATTCGCGACCGGGCGGCCTGGCTGGACTTCGTGCTCTTGTCCAAGTCGATCGACGAGCCTATCCAGGATTTCCTTGACGACAATGCCGCGCTGAGTCCGGGCGAATGGCCCATCCTGCCGAGCATCGCCGACTACATCGAAACCGGTATCTTCGAATCAAAGGCCATCGCCAAGGACATTCAGGCGTTGTCCGCCGACAATTCGAGGTCGGTCCTGCCGCGCGCGCTGCGCGGCGATGTACGCCTGCTTTCTCAGGAAGACTTCGAGAGCATGTGCGCGCGGTACATGAAGTACCTCGGCAGCAACAAGCCGCTCAAGCTTGCGACGCTGGTCAATGGCGCGGCGACATTCCTGCTGTTTTCGGCCGCACGGATCATCGGGCAGACGGCTGCCGAGGTCGTGGATCTGCATGTCGAGGCGATGGACCGGCACCGGCAGGGCGGAACGCTGGACCTGCACGGTTACGACAGGGAGGCGCTGGCGGGTACCATCGCGCGTATCCGCATGCACGGCGAAAAAGAAGGCGAGCGCCTCGCGACCTGCATCGACGAGAACTACCGGCTGATGCGCAGCCGGCTTGACGAGGACAGGCGCTGGCGGTTGTTGCAGCGGATGGCGGCGAATTTCGCCGAGTTCATCGGCGAGGCGATGGATGAGTCCAAAGGCTGGCGACGCCGGCCGCTGTTCCTGGACCTCTCGAAAGCGGAGCAGACTGCGGCGCTGATCCGGCAGTTGGACAGCCACCAGCTAGTGGCGCTTTCGGACTTCCTGCGTTGGCGGCGTACGGGAAGAGGGAGCGCTCTGGCGGCTGCGGAGTCGGAGACGCTTTCCGCGATTCGCAACCATCTGCGCGGCGACGCCAGCCACGCCACGGGAACGAAGCGGACGATCGCCGACTACGCGCTGGAAAGGCTCGTCGTCGAAATGGGAAACGACGGAAACGAAGCCCGGGCCGCCGAAGCCATCGGCGGTGCGCCGCAGCGGCAAAGCCGCGCAGGTGGGCCGTCGCGTCCGGCCTGAACCCGGCCCCGTCTTGACCGCGGCCAAGTGAGCCTGCCACGTTTTCGCGCCCGTGAGCGCAACGGCGTGATGCGGCGGTCAGGGCGCTCGTTCGAGCAGTTCCGCGTTGATGCGCAGCGTGCGGTTCAACCGTACCTGGACGTCGCGGCGAACGAAGGTGTGGTAGCCGGCTTTCGCCGACTGCACCGCATAGGTGCCGGGCGCGAGGTCGGCAATGCGGTAGTTCCCGTCGCTGTCGGTCGTCGCCGTCTTCGGAGCCGTAGCGTCGGCGCCGACGACCGTCACGAGCACGCCGGCCAGCGGCTCGTGCGTGAATGCGTCGGTGGTCGTTCCGATCAGCACGCCGGATTGGGCCCGGGCGGCCGTGGCGCCGAACAGCGAGAACAGCAGCACGGCGGCGAAACGGCGGCGATGGAGCACGGCAAGTCCTCGGTGCGGAAGGCGGCGGGCGCGCGTCCGTTACCGTAGATGCCCGGTGCCGACCGGACTACGCCGCATTGCGGGGCTTGTGCGCCGTCGCACGACCTGCTCTCGGCGGGCGCGCGCCGTCGTGCGGGCTGACGGACCGTTCGCCGACGGGATGCTTGCGCGTCGTTGCGGTGATCGATCCGTAGAGCCGGCGGCGAAAAGCCGCCGGCCGGTGGCGCCGTCCGATCCAGGCGCCTGCGCGCGCCGATCTCAGTCCACCGCAATCACGACCTTGCCGAAGTGGCTGCCGCTGTCGAGGTACTCGTAGGCCGCGCGCGCCTGCGCGAACGGAAACACGCGGTCGACGACGGGCTTGATCCGATGCAGCGCCACGAAGCGCGCGAGGTCTTCGAGCATGGCCAGGCTGCCGACGTAGACGCCGCTGAGGTGCTTGGCGCCGCGGATCATCTGGAACGGATCGAGCTCGCTGCCCCAGCCGGAGACGCCGCCGACGATCGCGACCGTGCCGCCCATGCGCGTGGCCTGCAGGGATTTCTTCAGGGTACCGGCGCCGCCGACTTCGACGACGACGTCGACGCCTTCGCCGCCGGTCGCGCGCAGGACTTCCTCGTGCCAGTCCGGCGTCGTCGCGTAGTTGATCGTCACGTCGGCGCCGAGCCGGCGCGCGCGTTCGAGCTTGGCGTCGCTGGACGAGGTGATCACGGTCTGCAGGCCGGCGGCCTTGGCCAGCTGCAGGCCCCAGATCGACACGCCGCCGGTGCCGAGCAGCAGCACGCTGTCGCCGGGCTTCGCGCGGCCTTCGACGAACAGCGAGTTCCAGGCCGTGACGCCGGCGCAGGTCAGGGTCGCGGCTTCGTGGTAGTCCAGATGCGCGGGCACCCTGAACAGCGAGTCCTGCGAGACGACGATTTCCTCGGCCAGCGCGCCGTCGATCAGGCCGCCGAAGGAGTCCTTCGATTTTTCCGGTGTCTGGCGGCCTTCGATCCAGTTCGCGAAGAACGTCGTCGCGACGCGGTCGCCGACCTTGAAGCGGGTGACCTCGTCGCCGATCTCGACGACGTCGCCGGCGCCGTCGGAGGCCGGCACGACGGGCTCGGCGTCGCCGCCGTTGTAGTCGCCGCGGATCACCATGAGATCGCGGTAGTTCAATGCGACCGCGCGAATGCGCACGCGCACTTCGTAGGGGCCGGGCGCCGGCAACGTGCGCTGGAAGGCGACGATGCCGTCGAAATTCTTGCCGGGATGGACGTGATAGGCCTGCATGACGTGCTCCGAAGGGGAAGGAAACCGGCGGCGGCGCAGAGCCGTGGCCGGATGGCTGCGCACGATATAGTTTCTTTACCTTCCTCAGTGGAGAGATTCGGTACTATCTGTGTATCCGTGCAGGAACCAATTGCGTCATGAATGACCGCTTGAACGGCATCGACACCTTCGTACAGGCCGTGGACGCCGGCAGTTTCGCGCTCGCGGCGGAACGCCTGGGCCTGACCCGTTCGGCCGTCGGCAAGACGATTGCGCGGCTCGAGCGGCGCCTCGGCACGCGGTTGTTCCAGCGCACGACACGGCAGCAGAGCCTGACCGAGGACGGCCAGGCCTATTACGAGCGCTGCGTGCGCGCGCTGGCCGAGCTCGACGCCGCCGAGGCGGCGTTCGACAGCGGCCGCCGCGAGCCCGTCGGCCGCCTGCGCGTCAGCGCGCCGCTGCTGTTCGGCCGCCAGTGCGTGGCGCCGGTGCTCGCGACGCTCGCGCGCCGGCATCCGCGGCTGCAGGTGGAGATGTCCTTCAGCGACCGTGTCGTCGATCTCGTCGAGGAAGGCTTCGATCTCGCCGTGCGCATAGGCCCGCTGCGCGACAGCGCGACCCTGGCGGCGCGGCGGCTCGGTTCGCAGGCCATGGGCATCTGCGCGGCGCCGTCGTATCTCGCCGAGCGCGGCACGCCACGCGGCCTGGCGGATTTCGCGACGCACGCGGCCATCGTCTACGGCCTCAACGGCTCGTCCGCGCAGTGGCGTATCCGCGACACCGACGGCGAGCTGCGCGAGCCCCTGATCGGGAGCCGTCTGCGCTTCGACGACGTGCAGGCCATCGCCGACGCGGCCATCGCCGGTCACGGTCTGGCCTGGCTGCCGTGCTGGCTGATCGCGCCGCGTCTGCGCAGCGGCGAGCTGACCCTCGTCACGAGCAGCCAGCACACCGTGGCCAGCGAAGTCCACGCGGTATGGCCGCAGTCGCGCTACCTGCCGACGCGGACGCGCGCGGCGATCGACGCGCTCGTGGAGCAGGTGCCGGGGATGCTGGGGCCGTAAGGCGGGGCTCGCGAAAGAATCGTCGCGATCGTATTGACCGACGCATTCCGCTGGCCGACAGTTGCCTCCGATTCACCCTTTCGCCCGCGCATGTCCCGTGCAGCGGCACGACCTCACGACCCGGCGATTGCTCCGATGCAGCGAAACCTGTCTTCCGCCCAGACCTTCTTCATGAAGCTGGTTTTCCCGGCGGTGTGGATCGTGCTGTGCGGAAGCATCGTGCTGGCCGCCCATTTCCGTGAGTCGCAGGCGTCGCCGGGGTTGGGGGCGTTTCCGTTCCTGATATGGGGGATCGGCGCCTTCGCGATGTTGTGGATGTGCATGCCGCTGAAGCGCGTGAGCATCGATGACGGCAATCTTTACGTTTCCAATTATTTTCGCGAGATCAAGGTGCCGCTCGCGGCGATAGCCGACGTCACCGAGAATCGCTGGATCAACATCCATCCGGTGACCATCCATCTGAAGCGCGACACCGAGTTCGGCAATCGCATCACCTTCATGCCGAAGTCGCGGATGTTCTCGGGCTTCAGCAGCCACCCGGTCGTGCAGGAGCTGCGGCGCGCCGCAGGACTGCCCGCTGGTTGACGTCGCGCGTTGATCGGGAGACGTTCTCGACCGACTGCGTCCGGAGCGTTCCGTGGCGGCAATTCCGCGTTGAAATGAGTCAGTCCGCGCGATCGGCGTCCGTCGGGAGGGAGCAGGGATGATGCTGGGCACCATTGCGCAGACCTTCTCGATACGCGGCCGCGGCATCGGCGTGCTGTTCGTATCGTCGCCGCCGCGTTTCCTCGCGGGCCGGCGGATCACGGTCGCCGTGACGCGGCCGGACGGTTTCGCCGATCGTTTCCATGCATCCTGCGAGCTCGCGCGTGTCGTCAGCGCACCGGATGGCGAAGTGTTGGCATTGCTCGTCGTCAATGCGACCGTCGACGCGCTCGCGCCCGGATCGACGGTCGCCGTCGTCGCCGACGACGACGGCGACATCGCACCGGCGCATTGATCGCCGGTGCAGTCTGCGGCGGCCGTGCCGCCGGCTGTTGCCGGAGGCCGCCTGCGTCAGGCCGCGGCACGCTTCTCGCACTGCGCCGGAATATCCAAGAAATCACCGCGAAACAGGCGCATCCTTCGTGGCGATGCGGCCGGCGGTCCGATTCCGCATGCGACGCCGCATCATAGTCCCGACATATCGAACCGGTAGATTCAATTGATTTCCACGATGGTGGCGCAGCGCCTACAGTGCCCTACGTCGTCTCGCCACGACGCCTTTTTCTGAACCCCTGCCACGGAGATGAAGTCGTGTCGTCCGAAGCCAAATGCCCGTTCAATCACACCGCCGTCGGCGGCGGCACCACCAATCAGGACTGGTGGCCGAACAAGCTCAATCTCAAGCTGCTGCGCCAGCACTCGTCCAGGTCCGATCCGCTCGATGCGGGCTTCGATTACCGCGAGGAATTCAGGAAGCTCGACTACGCCGCGCTGAAGAAGGACCTGCTTGCGCTGATGACGGATTCGCAGGACTGGTGGCCGGCCGACTTCGGCCACTACGGTCCGCAGTTCATCCGCATGGCCTGGCACAGTGCCGGCACCTACCGCACCGGCGACGGCCGCGGCGGCGGCGGTCGCGGTCAGCAGCGGTTCGCGCCGCTGAACGCCTGGCCCGACAACGTCAACATCGACAAGTCGCGCCGCCTGCTCTGGCCGATCAAGCAGAAGTACGGCCAGCGCATTTCCTGGGCCGACCTGCTGATCCTGACCGGCAACGTCGCGCTGGAATCCATGGGCTTCCGCACGTTCGGCTTCGCCGGCGGCCGCGAGGACGTCTGGGAAGCGGACGAGGACGTGTACTGGGGCAACGAGAAGACCTGGCTCGCCGGCGACAGGCGCTATTCCGGCGAGCGCGATCTGGAGAACCCGCTGGCCGCCGTGCAGATGGGCCTGATCTACGTGAATCCGGAAGGTCCGAACGGCAATCCCGATCCGCTCAAGGCCGCCGTCGACATTCGCGAGACGTTCGCGCGCATGGCCATGGACGACGAGGAAACCGTCGCGCTGATCGCCGGCGGCCACACGTTTGGCAAGACGCACGGGGCCGGCCCGGCCGACCACGTCGGCGCCGACGTCGAAGCCGCACCGATCGAGGCGCAGGGCCTGGGCTGGGCCAGCAGCTACAAGTCCGGCAGGGCCGGCGACGCGATCACGAGCGGTCTGGAGGTCACCTGGACCAGGACGCCGGCGCAGTGGAGCAACAATTTCTTCGAGAACCTGTTCAAGTTCGAGTGGGAGCTCACGAAGTCGCCGGCCGGCGCACACCAGTGGGTGGCCAAGAACGCCGACGCGATCATTCCCGATGCGCACGGCGGACCGAACAAGCTGCCGACGATGCTGACTACCGACCTGTCGCTGCGTTTCGATCCGGCCTACGAAAAGATCTCGCGCAAGTTCCTCGACAACCCGCAGGCCTTCGCCGACGCGTTCGCGCGCGCCTGGTTCAAGCTGACCCATCGCGACATGGGCCCGAAGGCGCGCTATCTCGGTCCGGAAGTGCCGGCCGAGGATCTGCTCTGGCAGGACCCGCTGCCGAAGCCGTCCTTCGCCCCGCCGAGCGTTGCCGACGTCGACACGCTGAAAGCGGCGATCGCCGCGTCGGGCCTTTCGGTCGGCGAGCTGGTTTCGACCGCGTGGGCTTCCGCGTCGACGTTCCGCTACGGCGACAAGCGCGGCGGCGCGAACGGCGCGCGCGTGCGGCTCGCGCCGCAGAAGGACTGGGCCGTGAACCAGCCGGCGCAGCTGGCCAAGGTGCTCGCCAAGCTCGAGGAGATCCGCAAGGCCTACGGCAGGATCTCGCTGGCCGACCTGATCGTGCTGGCCGGCGGCGTCGGCATCGAGCTGGCCGCGAAGGCCGCCGGCACGCCGGTCGAGGTGCCGTTCACGCCGGGCCGCGTCGACGCCGGCGCCGAGCAGACCGACGCCGGATCGTTCGCGGTGCTGGAGCCGGTCGCCGACGGATTCCGCAACTACGTCAAGGCGAAGTACGCGATTCCGGCGGAAGCGCTGCTGATCGACAAGGCGCAGCAGCTGACCTTGACCGCGCCGGAAATGACCGTGCTCGTCGGCGGCCTGCGCGTGCTCGGCGCGAACACGGGCGGCAGCGCGCACGGCGTGTTCACGAGCAGGCCGGGCAGCCTGAGCAACGACTTCTTCGTCAATCTGCTCGACATGCGCACCGAGTGGAAACCGGCGGGTGATGCGTTCGAGGGCCGCGACCGCACGACCGGCGCGCTGAAATGGACCGGCACGCGCGCCGACCTCGTGTTCGGCTCGAACTCCGAGCTGCGCGCGCTGGCCGAGGTCTACGCGAGCAGCGACGCGCGGCAGAAGTTCGCCAAGGATTTCGTCGCGGCGTGGGTCAAGGTCATGAACCTCGACCGCTTCGATCTGGCGTGATGCGGCCGATGTGAGCGCCGCGCCAGAGGCGGCGGCTCACTCGATGGGCGACGCGTCGGCGACTCCGGTATCGCGAAGCGCCGGCGATTCCGATGTACGGAACGCCGGCTGTTTCGATACGCGAAGCGTCGTTGGCTTCGATACCCGAAGGCGCCGGTGCGCAAGGCGTCGCAGGTGGCCGGCGCCTCGCTCCTTCTTCTCGACGCATGTCGGGAGGGCGGACCGGGGTGGGGAGAAGTCGAAGTCCGGCGCCTCCGCGGTTTTCGGCGCCGGCTTCATGACGCGAGCAGCTACGCCTTGGTACCGGCGCCGGCTCGTCAATCCTCGAACGGCACGGCCGGTGCCGTGCAGTGCGCGAGCGGCTCCGCGCCGCTGGTCTGCCAGCGCGACAGCCAGCAGTCGCCGTAGACCGAGCAGTAGCAGACGTCCAGGCGAAAGCGCGATTGCGCGCCCTGCAGCAGCCGGGCGATGTCGCGGCCGTCGACGCGGATCAGCGGGATGCCGGTTTCGCGGTTGAGGCTCGGCGGAATGACTTCGCCGGACAGGCGCGTCAGCGACAACTGCGTCTTGCCGCTGACCCCGAGCGCGGCGAGCGCTTCATTCCAGTTGCGCATCGGTTTTCCGTCGAGGGTCAGCGCCACGCTCTTGATCCTGGCCGGACCGACGCCGTTGTTCTCCACGAGCCAGACGAAGCTGCCCGCATCGTCGTCGGCGGCGTAGGTGCTGCCCTGGGCCAGGTACGGCCAGACCGCGGCGCGCGCCTGGCTCTGCATCAGCCGCGTCTGGTAGGCGCTGATGGCCAGCGCGAAGACGCTGACGGCCAGCGCGAGCGCGCTGCTGACATTGGCGAACGTGAAGCGCTGAGGCGAAGGCCCGGGCGGCGGCAGCGGATCGGCGGACGTCATGGCGGCGTTCGAAGGGAGGTGCGGCGATCCTAGTCAACGCGGAGACAGCGGGCTAGCGCCTCGTCGCGCCGATGAACGTCCTCAACTCCCCCACCAGAACCACAGCGGCAGGTTGCCGTTGCGGTCGCCGCCGATGCAGTAGTCGCCGCGTCCGCGCGCGATGTCGTGCAGCCCCCTGCGCAGCGGCGCGAGCCAGTCGCTGCCGACCGTCAGCACGGCGGGATCGCCGTCGGGCGGAAACCGCCATAGCGTGGTCGCGTCCGACAGCATCCATTGCAGCTTCGTGGCCGCGATGCAGGCCGAGCGGCGATTGTCGGGCACACGCAGCTGGGCCGCGCCCGGCGGCAGCAGCGGAACCGTCCGGTAGCGGCCGTATTCCGTCGCGAGCGCATCGAGCAGATCGATCAGCGAGCGGCATCCGGCCGCATCGGCGTTGAGGTGCCAGCCCGGATAATGGCGCGTGTTCCCGGCATAGCGCCAGAGCGAGATCCGGCCGGACGGTTTCCAGTCGCACAGGACACTGACGGGTTTCGGGGCAGTCATGGCAGGTGCGCGAAGCGGCAACCGCCGGAGTATGTTGTCCGCGCGCCGCGTTGGCCAACGCCGTACGGCGACCGGTCGGTCTTGCTTGCCGTTCGTGCCCGAACGGCATCTGCCGGTGCTCCGGGACCTCGCGCAGCCGCGCCGGCCGATCTCCGGCAGGCGGCGCGCGGCTCTGCGCGCGCAACCCGCTTCGACGAGGAATGTCGAGATGGATTTCGACCTGGACGCAGGCGCGAGGAATTGGCAGCGCACGCGGCACGAGACCGCCATCGACTGAGCACTGCGCGCAGCGGCCTGGGACGGCACCGGGCGAGCGATCCAGCGCGAGTTCCGCCGCGACGGTCGCGTTTGCGTCCGGCTCCGTTCGGCAGCGGCCGGTTGCGTCGTTCTCTACGGCGACGGCGCATGGGCGCCGTTGTCGCGACGGAAATCCGATGACCGAGTTCGTCACCCTGATGCGCGCCAACCTGGCCGAGATCGACCGGCTGCAGCGCCACGTCGACGAGACGTTCGCGTCGCGCGACCGCTCGGTCGCGGAGCGGCAGGCCTGGACCGACGCCTGCCGGCACTTTCACGCGCGCTTCGACCAACTCGCGTTTCCGGGCGGCGCGAGCCAGTGGGCCGCATTCCTCGCCGGCAAATCGCGCGGCATCGACGCAGCCATCGCCTTTCTCGACGTCGATCCGTGGTTTTTCCGCTCGGGCTATACCAAGGAAACCATCTGGCATCGTCTCAAGCGCGTTCCGCTCGACGCGTCGCGCGCTGCCGCGCTCGAGACGATCGCGCTGGCCTGGCTGCGCCGCCGCGTGCGCCGCGAGTTCTGGTGCATGGCGGCCTGTCTGCGCCCGCGCGCGTCGGCGTCGTTCTGGGATTCCGTCGCGGCGTTCGCGACGCCTCGACACGGCAGTACCGGCCTGCGCGCGCATTGGCTGCTGTTGACGAGACCCGGCGCGCCGGTGCGCCGCTGGGTCAACGCCGAACTGCTGCGTTCGCGCTGCGAGCCCGGTTACGTGCCCGATCTCTGGTTCGGGCCGCAGGGACCCGACGAGGCGTGGATGCTCGGCGGCCGACGAGCGCGATGAGACGGTGACCGCGGTTGGCGGGCAGCGCCCGGCGATAGGCCACGCTGCGCATCGGCGGACACGCGAGCACGGCGTCGGCGAAGACATCCGGCGGCCGATGCCGGTGCACGGCGATCTGATGAACGATTCCGACCGGCGCGGCGCACACGGCGCTGTCGCACGGCACGAACACGCAGCCGGTGAACGTTGGCCCACGGAACTGGCACAGGTCGCAGACGTGTACGCCGGCCTTCACGAGCTGCTGCCGCGAATCCGCGCACAGCGCAGCGAGCGCGTCGAAGAACGCGGTCACCGTACAGCGCGGTTAGTCGACGCCGGCGCCGAGCCAGTCGACGGTGCGCGAGGTTTCGGTGGTTGCCGGAAACGCGATGCAGGGTTCGAGGCCGGGGATCACGGGCCTGGGGATTACCGGCTACAGTCGGTGGCGCGCAGGGGGGGCGATGATGCGTTCGGACCAGACGCGCGCAACGCACTTGCCAGATCGGATGCCATCACGTCATCGGAGTCCGCATGAAATCGCGAAAGCCCTCTATCATCGTCGCGCCCGGGTCCATAATCCGCGAATACACCCGCAATGAGGCGGCGCACTGGATGGCGCAGTGGCTGATTGCGTTCGGCCGGCGGCGCGGCGACGTCTCCGTCGAGCCTTATCTGTGGCACGTCTTCAGCTTCGGCTGCCATCTGAGCGTCGCGCTGGACGCTGCGCGCGCGGAATACGGCGAGGCCGTCGCCGCGTCCCACGTCGTGATGACCGGCGAAGGCGATGCCGCAGTCGCTACCGACGAACGTCCGACGCAGTGCGATCGCGACGAATATCTGGTGTTTCCGCCGAACCTCGCCTGGACCATGGCCTTCACGCACGAGGACGGCTGGCTCGGGCCGTTTTTCGCACGCCATCACGACTACGATCGCCTGAACGCGGAAAACCTGGCCGCGATCGCCAAGCGCCAGGAAGCCGAACGAGCGCGACGCGACGGCTGGGCCTGAAGCGCCGCTTTGCTGCGGCATGTCCGCGCTGGCGATGGCGCGTGCGGCAATGCCGGCGGGACCGAAGCCGTGCGGGCAGGACGCGGCAGTGCCGGGGCAACCCACGGTCTGCGCGGCGCCAGTCCTTCCGAGCGCGCAGCGGCGCTATTGCGGCGCCGCCGGCGACGCCCCGGCTATCTCCGCGATCATGCGGAACGAGCGCTGGCGCAGCGCCGGATCGAAGACGTCGGAGACGATCATGAGTTCGTCGGCGCGCGTGCGATCGATCAGCGCCTGCAGTCCCTCGCGCACCGTGGCCGGGTTGCCGACGATGCTGCAGGCGAGCATCTGCGAGGCGTGCGCCTTTTCCTGCGGCGACCAGTAGCTTTCGATGTCGGCGATCGGCGGCTGGGTCAGCCGGCGCGTGCTGCGCAGGTGGTCGGCGAAGGACATCTGCTGCGAGGTGGCCAGGAATTTCGCTTCGGCATCGGTGGGTGCGGCGATCACATTGACGCTGACGAGCGCATAGGGCTGCTGCAACTGTGCCGACGGCTTGAAGCGTTCGCGATAGATCCGCAGCGCCGCATCGAGCGCCTGCGGCGCGAAATGCGCGGCGAACGCGTAGGGCAGGCCGAGCTCGGCCGCGAGCTGGGCGCCGTAGAGGCTGGAGCCGAGTATCCACAGCGGTACCTGCGTGCCGGAGCCGGGCACGGCTTCGATGCGCTGGCCGGGCTGCGCGGGCGCCAGGAAGGCCTGCAGCTCGAGCACGTCCTGCGGGAAGTGGTCGGACGCGGACGCATCGCGGCGCAGCGCGCGCAGGGTGACCTGATCGGTTCCGGGCGCGCGGCCGAGGCCCAGGTCGATGCGTCCGGGGAACAGCGTCTCGAGGGTGCCGAACTGTTCGGCGATGACGTAGGGCGCGTGGTTGGGCAGCATGATGCCGCCGGCGCCGACGCGGATCGTCCGCGTCGCGGCCGCGAGATGCGCGATGACGAGCGAGGTCGCCGCGGTCGTGACGATCGGCATGTTGTGGTGCTCGGCGACCCAGATGCGGCGATAGCCCCAGCCTTCGGCCTCGCGGGCCAGTGCGCGCGCGTCGTCGAGCGCCGTGCGCCGGTCGGAACCTTCGCGGACGCGGCCGAGTTCGAGCAGGGAAATGGGCGGCATCGGATTCTCCGTTCGCAGTGACTGGACGGCGCCGCGACGGCGAAGCCGGGCGGACGCGTGATCGCTGCCAGTTGGGGACGATTGCGGCCGGAAACAGGGGCTGGACCGTTGCGACCATGGTCGCGGTACCGTCGCGGCCGGCAGCGGCACGGATCGCCCGTCGCGGCCGCTGGGCGCCCGCGCGGTGCGTGCAGCGCGGTTGCCGCCGTCGCCGGCGCTTTCCTACCATCGGCGCGGATTTCCGTTCGAGGCCGCGCGCATGACCACTGCCGCCGAGGCGCCGGCGCGAGGCCCGGCCTCCGAGGTGTTCCGGATCTTCCTGCGCCTGGGCCTGAGCAGCTTCGGCGGCCCGCTCGTACATCTGGGCTATTTCCGCAGCGAGTTCGTCGAGCGCCGGCAATGGCTCGACGATCACGCGTACGCCGATCTCGTCGCGCTGTGCCAGTTCCTGCCGGGGCCGGCGAGCAGCCAGGTCGGCATCGCGCTGGGCCTGCAGCGCGCGGGCTGGCGCGGTGCATGCGCGGCCTGGCTCGGTTTCACCTTGCCGTCGGCCGTGTTGCTGGTCGCGTTCGGGCTGCTGCTGCGCGGCAGCGGCGTCGACCGCGGCGCTGCCTGGCTGCACGGCCTCGAAGTCGTCGCGGTTGCGGTGGTCGCACAGGCGCTCCGGGGCATGGCACGCAGCCTGTGTCCCGACCTGCCGCGCGCCGGCATCGCCGTGATCGCCGCGGCCCTCGCGCTGCGCTGGCCCGGCGCGGCAATGCAGGCGCTCGTGCTCGTGCTCGGCGGCCTGGCCGGCGGCC
>NZ_JANFVR010000240.1 GCF_024609805.1 Tahibacter caeni
AGCGTGTTCGCGTTCGAGCTGCCGCTCGCGGCCGCGGCGCACTGAAGCGGAGCCGGCACGAGCGCCGGCCCGGGGCCGCACGATGCCGCGCACGCCGATGGCGCGGTGCGGCAGACGGCCGGGCCGCGATGTCTAGTATTCGATTCGTACGAAGACTTTCCTAGTCAGCCGGCATTTGGCTACTATCGGCCGCTCGCGCAATTTTCGACACATCACTTTTCGGGAACCTCCAGCGCACCGACCGCCGTCCCCGCTCCGCACCTTCCGGCGTCCCCGCCGCCGGCGCGCCGGCGCGGACGATGCCGCGGCAATACCGCGGAGCACGAGGCGGCGGCCACTGGAAGCAGCCCGCATCCTGCCCCAGGAGTCGCTAATGACGGCGGAAAGACATCGCACCGCGCTCGTGGTTTCGCTGCTGGCCCTGGCCTGTGCGCCGGCCGCGGCGCAACAGCTCAAGGTCGACGACGACGCGATCAAGCTCGAACAGGTGGAAGTGACCGGCTCGCATCTGCGCCGCGTCGACATGGAGACGCAGCATCCGGTGCTGGTCATCGAACGCGAGGCGCTGCTGCGCACGGGCCTGACCGACGTCGGCGACATCCTGCAGACGATCACGAGCAACGGCCAGACGCTGAACCGCAACATCAACAACGGCGGCAACGGCGAGGCGCGCCTGAACCTGCGCAGCCTCGGCGACAACCGCACCCTGGTCCTGCTCGACGGCCAGCGCTTCGTCTCCGGTCTCGAAGGCGCGGTCGACCTGACAGCAATCCCGCTGGCCCTGGTCGAACGCGTCGAAGTGCTGCGCGACGGCGCCTCGGCGATCTACGGCTCCGACGCGATCGCCGGCGTCGTCAACATCGTGACACGGCGCGCCTACACCGGCGGCGAAGCCTCGGCCTATTTCGGCGAGAACTACAGCTACAGCGACGGCCAGCGCCGCGCGTTCGACCTGACCTACGGCGCCAAGGGCGAAGGCTGGAGCGCAGCGGCCGGCGCGACCTACAGCAAGGACGAGCCCATCTTCGCGCGCGACCGCGCGATCTCGCGCCTGCCCTACTACGGCCTGCCGCTCGAAGCGACCGGCTCGCTGACCTCGCCGTATTCGCGCCTGATCCTGGCCTCCGGCGGCGGCTACCGGCGCCTGATCGACGGCCGGCCGGGGACGTCGCCGGAAGATTTCCGTCCGCTGAATCCGGCGACCGACGGCTACAACTACACCGTGCAGAATTATCTGCAGACGCCGCAGGAGCGCCGCGCGCTGTTCGCCCAGGGCCGCTACGAATTCAGCCCGAAGCTCGCGTTCAGCGCGAACCTGCTGCGCAACGAACGGCTTTCCTCGCAGCAGCTCGCCGAGCCGGTCGTCTCGTTCTCGCCGTTCCTGCTCGATCCCGCCGGCAACTCCATCGGCATCGCCGCCGACAACGTCTACAACCCGTTCGGCGAAGCCGTCGTGACCGGCTCGCGCCGCTTCAGCGAGGCCGGTCCGCGCCGCTTCGAGCAGAAGACCACGACGACGCGGCTGGGACTCGGACTTGACGGCCTGTTCGCACTCGGCGCGCGCGATTTCACCTGGAGCCTGAACTACAGCGCGACTCGCGCCGACTCGCGCGAGTTCGTCTCGCCGTATGCGGACAACAGCCGCCTCGCGCTCGCGCTCGGTCCGTCGTTCCGCGACGCGTCGGGTGTCGCGCGCTGCGGCAGCCCGGGCGCCGTCATCGCCGGCTGCGTGCCGCTGAATCTGTTCGGTCCGCCGGGCTCGATCACGCCGGAAATGCTCGACTACGTCGGCATCTCCGCGCACAACCGCAAGCGCTCGGATTCGCGCGACCTGCAGGTGCATGCGGCCGGCGACGTGTTCGACCTGCCGGCCGGGCCGGTCGGCCTCGCGGTCGGCTACGAGCGGCGCGACGAAGAGGGCTACAACCGGCCCGACGCGGTCATCGCGAGCGGCAACGCCAACGGCACCGGCGTGACCTACGACGCGACCGAAGGCAGCTATGCGGTCGACGAAGTGTTCGCCGAACTCAACCTGCCGCTGCTCGAGGGCCAGCCGTTCGCGCGCCAGCTCGACGTGTCGCTGGCCTCGCGCTATTCGGACTATTCCGAATTCGGCGGCACCACCAATTCGCAGTTCGGCCTGCGCTGGAAGCCGGTCGACGACCTGCTCGTGCGCGGCAACATCGCCGAAGGCTTCCGCGCGCCGAGCCTGTTCGACCTGTATTCGGGCAACTACGACAGCATCGGTCCGGTCACCGATCCCTGCGCCGCGGCCAATTCGCCGTCGGCGCAGACGCTCGCGCGCTGCCAGGCGGCCGGCGTGCCGGTCGACGTGATCGAAGGCGAAACCTACGTGACCTACGGCGGCAACCGCGAGCTCAAGCCCGAGCGCGCGCTGTCGCGTTCGCTGGGCCTGGTCTACTCGCCGCAATGGCTGGAAGGGCTCGAGGTCAACCTGGACTGGTACCGCATCCAGATCCGCGACGCGATCGGCGACCGCACGCCGGAAGCCGTGCTCGGCGACTGCTACGACCGCGGCGACGCGGCCGCGTGCCGGCGCATCGTGCGTGCGCCCGACGGCAGCCTCTACAGCGTGGTCGCGACGGCGCAGAACCTGCCCGGCGGCCTGGAGACCGAGGGCGTGGACTTCGGCCTGACCTATCGCCGCACGACCAGTGCCGGCAATCTGGCGGTGGTCTGGGACAACGCCTACGTCGACTATTACGGCGAGCTGCACCAGCCGGCGCGCAACACCCTGCTGCCCGACGGCACTCTGGCGCAGGGCAACATCGTCGCCGACAACCGCACGCCGGGCGGCTTCTATACGGTGGTCTGGCGTCTGCGCTCGAACCTGAGCCTGCAATGGCAGCGCGACGACTGGAGCGCCTCGGTCGGCGCACGCTATTTCTCGCCGGGTGACGAGGACTGCAGCATCGTCACCGACGTCGCCGAGTATGTCGGCCAGCCCAACCTGAACTCGCTGTGCTCGCGGCCCTATCGCGAGATCGACGTCGACGGCTCCGGCACGGCGTCGCCGGCGCCGCAGAACCGCGTCGCGAGCGTGACGTATTTCGACCTGGAAGCGAGCTGGCAGGCGCCGTGGAACGCGAAATTCACGCTCGGCGTGCGCAACGCGTTCGATCGCGATCCGCCGGTGGCCTACTCCACCCAATTCAATTCGTTCTTCGCCGATTTCGACGTACCTGGCCGCTACTGGTACGCGAGCTACCGTCAGCGCTTCTGAAGCGGCCGCAGCCGCAAGCACCGGTGGAAACGCAGCCAAAAAAAGCGGCGACGCAGGGGAACGTCGCCGCTTCGGGTCCGCACTCGGCCCCTTGGGGTGGGCGGGTGCCGCGCCGCTTCTCAGCGGTGCCGGACCGGTCGGTCGGGGAAGGGTTCAGCGGTGACCGGTCCGTTAGGGGAAAAGTGGGTCCTGTCGGACAGGACTCAAGTTTCGATCCTGCGCCGCCGCGGCAAGTTCCCCGCGGCGGCGCCCTGTGCCGCAGCCGTCAGTGCAGCCGCGACTCGAACTGCTTCACTTCGGTTTCGGCGCGTTCGCGCTCCCAGCCGTAGCGTTCCTGCAGCTTGCCGACGAGATAGTCACGATGGCCGTCGGCCACGCCGAGATCGTCGTCGGTCAGCTTGTTCCATTGCGCCTTGGCCTGGCCGGCCAGCTGCTTCCACTTGCCTTGGATGATGTCGCGGTTCATTCGGGCGGTCCTCTCAGGCGGCGAGCCGGCGCTTCAGGTCGCGCATCTCGTCGTGGGTACGCTTGAGGTCCGGATAGTGGCGCTCGGCGATGCGGCGCAGCTCCATGTCCTCGCTCTGGGTCAGCTCGTCGCGGAACGCTTCGAGGATGCGGTCCTCGGTCTGCTCGAGCTGTCCGACGTAGACCGACTCGTTGTCCTTCGTCATGCTGGCGCGGACGTCGGCATAGAGCTTGCGCAGCGAGCCGAGCATGGTGCCGCCCTGCGGCGCGGTTTCGCCGTAGGCAGCCAGGCGCGCCGACAGATCGCTCGCGATGGCCTGCTTCTGCTGGGCCATGCGCTGGAACAGGTTGGCGTAGGCCGGGGTCTTCACCTTCGTGGCGGCTTCGCTGTAGAACTTCTCGCCGTCGTTGAGCAGTTCGATCAGGTCTTTGAGGTTGCTCGCGGTGCTCATGCAATTCTCCAGGGGTTGGCGTGGCGGATAGAGCCGCCGTCCGCGGGCCGCAGGCCCCGGCCGGACGGGCGGCCGGGCTAGACGCGACGGCGGCCGGTGATCAGGGAGATCACGAACAGCACCAGGAACACGAAGAACAGGATCTTGGCGATGCCGGCGGCCGCACCAGCGATGCCGCCGAAACCCAACACGGCCGCGATCAGTGCGACGACCAAAAACACAACGGCGTAATGCAACATGGGTTATCTCCTTAGGCTTGCTTTCCGCGTCGCTGAGCGTTGCCGCCGCGGTCGGGTTAACGGAGTCAATCCGCATGCCAGGCGGGAAGCTGGAATTTTCCCGATACATTTCATAGCCTTGCTCTTCATCGCCGACATTGCTGCTGGGCGGTTTGCAGGAAAGCGCCCGCGGCCCGTGCAGAGTGCAAGGGCTCAGCCTTGAGATCGCAATGAACGAAACCGTGACTTCACCGCGCGAACGCATCCTGCTGGTCGACGACGACGCGACCGTGCTGCGCAACTTCCGCCTCTGTCTCGAGGACGAGGGCTATCAGGTCAACACCGCGCAGAACACGGGCTCGGCGCTGGCCGCCGTCGCGCGCAGCGTGTTCGACGTCTGCATCCTCGACCTGCACGTCGGCGAGGACTTCGGCCTCGATCTGCTGCCGCAGCTCCGCGCCGCGGCGCCGTGGATGCGCGTGATCATGGCCACGGCCGAATCCGACGCGGCCATCGCAGTCAGCGCGATGCGCGCCGGCGCGGCCGACTACCTCATCAAGCCCTGCGAGCCGGAGAAGCTGCTGCACGCAGTGGAGCAGCAGATCCAGGCGCGGCGCATGGAGCGGCGCATCGAGGAGCTGGAATCGGCGCGCGCCGAGACCCTGCCCGACCTGCTCGACAGCGCGAACCCGACCATGAGCCGGCTGCTGGAAATGGCGCGCCAGGCCGCCGAGACCGACGCGACCGTGCTGCTGCTCGGCGAAAGCGGCACCGGCAAGAACGTGCTCGCACGCAACATCCATCTCTGGAGCATGCGGCGCAAGGCCGGCTTCGCGACCGTGAACTGTCCGTCGCTGTCGGCCGAGCTGCTCGAGAGCGAACTGTTCGGCCACGTCAAAGGCGCATTCACCGGCGCGCACGATCATCGCCAGGGCCGCGTGCAGGTCGCCGAAGGCGGAACCTTGTTCCTCGACGAGATCGGCGAGTTTCCGCTGTCGCTGCAGCCGAAGTTCCTGCGCTTCCTGCAGGACCGCGAATACGAGCGCGTCGGCGATCCGCGCACGCGCACGGCCGACGTGCGCCTGATCGCGGCGACCAATCGCGATCTCGCCCAGGCCGTCGCCGACGGCACGTTCCGCAACGACCTGTACTACCGCCTCAACGTCATCGCGCTGACCGTGCCGGCGCTGCGCGAGCGGCCCGAGGACATACTCGGCATCGCCGACCGGCTGCTGACCGGCCTCGTCGCACGCTACCGCCGGCCGGCGCGGCGCTTCACCGAGACCGCGCGCAACGCGCTGCTGGCCTATTCCTGGCCCGGCAACGTGCGCGAGCTCGCCAACGCGATCGAGCGCGCGGTGATCCTCTGCGCCGACGAGGAAATCGCCTACGAACACCTGCCGTTCGCGAGCGCCGGCCTGAACGCGACGAGCCTCGCGAGTGCGACGCCGCGCGCCGGCGACCCGGTCACGATCGAACAGCTCGAACGCGCGCACATCGAGGCCGTGCTCGGCGCGACGCCGACGCTCGACGTTGCCGCGCGCCAGCTCGGTATCGACGCGTCGACCCTGTATCGCAAGCGCAAGACGTACGGGCTGGGCTGAGGCGACACGCCGGCTCCGTCGACCGCAGGTTGCCGGCGAGCCGGAGACGGACCGCCGGCCGCGCCGGGTTCAGCGTACGCCGGCCCGTTGATTGAAGTCGCCGATGACGCCGACGAGCGCCGTCAGCGCCTCGCGCTCGACCTCGGTCAGGTCCGGATGCCAGGTGTCGAGGATCAGCACGACGCGCGTGCGTTCGCTGCGGTTCCAGGCCTCGTGCTCGTAGGTGTCGTCGAACACGACGCAGCGGCCTTCCTGCCAGACGTGGTCGACGCCGCCGACGCGCAGCGCGCAGTTGTCCGGCACGATCAGCGGCAGATGGGTGACCAGGCGGGTGTTCGTAACGCCGCGGTGCGGCAGGATGTGCGCGCCCGGCGTCAGCAGCGAGAACAGCACTTCGGGCGCGTGCTCGCGGATGCGCACGATCGGCAGGCTGTCGAGCACCGCGGACGTGACCGGGCAGCGCGCGCAGTTGTCGTCGCGGCGCTCGCCGTGGCGATAGAAGAAGAAGCCGGTCCAGGCGCGCTGGCCTTCGCGGCCGCTGAGGTAGTCGTCGATGCGCGCGTCGCCGTCGAAACGCAGGAACGGCTCGAAGCCGTGCTCGGCCGCGAGCAGGTTGACGAGCTCCAGGCGGATCGCGCCGGTCTGCGCTTCCAGCGCGTCGAGCCACGGGAAGCGCGAGCGCTCGTAATAGGCCTGCGACGCGATTTCCGGAAAGAACAGGAACAGCGGCCGCTGCGCCGGATTCGGGTAATGCGCGGGCTCGTCGCCGAGGTAGATCGCGAGCGCGCGGGCGACGCGGCGCAGCGCATCATTGCCGAACCGCGCGCGCAGCGGCGCGAGCGCGCTGTCGAACAGCGCATGCCGGCCCTGGTCGACGTAGCGCATGGCCGCGAGCACGGGCTGGCGCAGACCCGGCGGCGTGGTCGCCTCGTTGAGCCATTCGCCATGCTCCTGCGCGCTGCGCAGCGCGCGGAAATATTCCGGCAGCGCCTCGTCGTCGCGCTGCAGCTGCTGCAGGACGCCGGCCAGGTGGAGGCGCGCGAGGAAATAGGCGGGCTCGCGCGTGACCGCGCCGCGCAGCGCATCGACGGCCGCGTCGAGACGGCCGGCGCGGCGATACGCCTGGCCGAGGTTCTTCAGGGTTTCCGCATCGTCGGGGACGACCTGGCGCGCGCGTTCGAGCAGCGCGACGGCTTCGCCGGTCTGCTGCCGCGCCAGTGCGCACATGCCGAGGAAGTTGAGTCCCTCGGCGAGTCCCGGCACGGCATCCACGAGACGCAGGAACAGCTGCTCGGCCTCGGCAATTCGACCTTGCGCAGCGGCGCCGCGGGCTGCGGCGAGCTGCGCCTGCAGGACCGGCGACAGGCTGTCGGATGGATGCATGCGGGAAGGGTTCCGGCGAAACGGCGGTCAGCGGCCCGGCGCGAGTTCGGCGAACCCCGCGGCGAGTACTTCCGTATAGGCCTGCCAGCGTCCCGGCGCAAGACCGATCGGCAGGCCGCCGAGGCCGCGCTGCAGCGCGCCGGGTTCCAGCGCCTCGCGGCCGAGCAGCGCGGCGAGCGCGCCGCCGCTGCCGGC
>NZ_JANFVR010000241.1 GCF_024609805.1 Tahibacter caeni
CGGCCAGCGCGCCGGCCGGATCGATCGCGCCGGCGCGCAGCGGCTCGTTGGCCGCGCGGCGCACGAGCACGAGGCCGTTCGCACCGACCAGCGCGACGCCGCCGCCGCTGAGCTTCACGCCGCCGAGCAGGCTGAGCTCGGTGTCGGTCTTGAGCTCGCGCCAGCTGTCGCCGAGGTTGTCGGTCTCGAAGGCGTGGCCGCGCAGGCCGAACACGATCGCGCGCTGGCCCTCGAAGCCGATCGCGCCGAACATGGAGCCGTCGTACGGCAGCTTCATGCGCTGCCAGTTCGCGCCGTTGTCGCGCGAGCGCAGCAGGCTGCCGCGTTCGCCGGCGATCAGCAGCGAGCCGTCGCTGGTGCGCGCGATCGCGTTGAAATGCGGCTCGCTCTCGTCCTCGATCTTGAGTTCCTCTTTCGAGAACGTCCATTTGTCGCCGCCGCCCGCGGCGGACGCAGCGGCAGGCGTTGCCGTCGCCGCGTCGGACAGGATGTGCCGTTCGTTCCAGGTCGCGCCGCCGTCGCTGGTTTCGAGGAACAGGCTGTAGGCGCCGACCGCGAAACCGCGGTTCTCGTCGAGGAACAGCACGTCGAGCAGCGGCGCGCCGTGACGCGCGTTGTCGCCGGCGTTCGCGTCGGTCGGCGGCAGCCACGGATCGCGGCGCTGCACTTTCCAGTGCTCGCCGGCGTCCTCGCTCGCGAGGATCACGCCGTCGCGGCCGACGGCCCAGACCTTGCTGCCGGCGGTGCTGAGCGCGGTCAACGTCGCGCGCGTCGGCACGTCGGCGACCTGGCGCCAGTTGACGCGGTCGTCGGACAGGATCACTGCGCCGCGCTCGCCGACCGCGATCGCGCGGTTGCCCGATTCGGCCAGATCCAGCAGCAGCGACTGCGTCACGAGCGGCATGGGCTCGGCCATGCTGTTCACGGGCTCGGGCCAGGCGACTGCGGGCGCGGCATTCGCCATCGCCGCCGGCGCCGTCGCCGGTGTTTCGGCAGCCGCCGGCGCTGCTGCGGGCGCCGCCGCCGGCGCAGCGGATTCCTGCGCAACCGCAGCTCCGACTAGCAGCAGCGACGACAGCAGCAGGGCGCGCCACGACGGCGTTCCCGTGGTCAAGGATTCACGCGACAAACGTCCCATCAGCCAGCCCCTCGCAATGCGTGGGAAGCGCCCCTCCCGGCTCTCCCCTGGCGACGCGGAATGCGTCCGCGTCTTCGTTCGTTGTCGTTACGGCGCGCGTGCGGCGCGACCGGCTCGGCCGGCCGTCGCGACACTGGCGCCCGGCGGTTTTCGCAGCCCGCCGCGGCGTCGCCACCTTAGCGCAATCGCGGGCCGTCGCGGAATGGCTGCGGACGCTCGCGCAGCGCGCGCAACCTTCGCGCGCGCGACGCCGCGGACGCCTGCAGGCGCAGCGCCCGAAACGCGATCAGCCGCCCCGGACCGGCGGCGGCTGATCGGGATGCGCACGCGCGACGGCTTACTGGAAGCCGCGCTGACGCAGCGACTGCGGCGTGAACATGTCCGGCGTGGTCTGGTACGAGAAGTCGTACATCGCTTCCTGATTGTCGAGGCCCGACACGATGTAGCGGCCCGACTTGAGGTCGTGATGCGTCTCGAGCGTCGACCAGAACAGCGGCACTTCGTAGTAGTTCACGCTGGGCGCTTCCGAGTAGCGCCAGAGCTTGCCGGCCGAGTCGTAGTGGTCCATGACGAGGATCTGCCAGCTGTCCTCGTCGATGTAGAACGTGCGCCGCGGATTGATGTGGCGCTGGCCGGCCTTCAGGGTGGCCTCGACGATGTAGACGCGGTGCAGCTCGTAGCGCAGCAGGTCCGGATTGATGAAGCCCGGCTTGACGAGGTCGTCGACCTTGATCTTGTCGCTGTGCGCCTTGTACGAGTTGTACGGGACGTACATTTCCTTCTTGCCGACGAGCTTCCAGTCGTAGCGGTCCATCGCGCCGTTGTACATGTCGGTCTGGTCGTTCGTGCGCAGGCCGTCGGACGCGGTGCCCGGATTGTCGTAGGCGACGTTCGGGGCGCGGCGCACGCGGCGCTGACCGGGGTTGTACACCCAGGCCTGACGCGGCTCCTTCTTGGAGTCCAGGGTTTCGTGCACGAGCAGCACCTGACCGGCGAGGCGCGGCGGCGCGACCACTTCCTGATAGAAGTAGATCAGCACGTTGTTGATGTCTTTCAGCGTATTGCCCGGCTTGTAGTAGAGGCCGAGCAGCTCTTCCTTGATGCGCGTCAAGGTGTAGGCGCCGGTCGCCGTCGGCGCGGCCTGGTCGGCCCAGCGCAGGCCGGCGACACCCTTGAACTTCAGCTTGTGGTTCCAGATCGCCTCGTAGCCGGCCTTGACCGGATCCTTGTCGAGGATCGGGAACGGCACGCCTTCGGCCACGTTCGCGACGCCTTCGCCGTCGTCGACGAGCTCGCCGGTGGTCGCGTTCTTGATCGTGTACTCGTAGGTGCGCGCCGGATACGACGCGCTGCGGCGCGTCGGATACACGACCATCTTCCAGTTCTTGTACTTCTCGAACATGCCGATCTGGCCGGCGCCGATCTTGTCTCCGTAGTCCTTGTAGTTCTGCGCCGTGATCGTGAACAGCGGCTTGTCGTCGGCGTAAGGATCGGGATGGTGGTCGCCGACCTTGTAGCCCGACGGCGGCGTCGTGATGCCGCCCTTCCACTCGGGAATCGTGCCTTCCTTGTTGCCGGCGCGTTCGGCACCCATCGGCGTCAGCGGCGTGCCGGTGGCGCCGAGCTTGGCCGCTTCCTGCGGACTGACCTTGGCCAGCGCCGCGGTGGACACGAGCACCAACGCCACCAGAGCCGCCGTCCGGGTCTTCTTGAGCATCGTCATGTATTTCCCTCCCGCAGAAAACGCTTAGAACGAGTACTTGACCGAGAACGCGACGAAGTCGCGGTCGCTGATCAGGTTCAGATTGCCGGCGCCGAAGAAGTTCGTGTAGCTCAGATCGAAGGCCAGCTTGTTGAGATAGTTGGCTTCGGCGCCGAGCGTCACGGACTTGCGGTCTTCGATGAAGTTGCCGCCCGGTCCCGGCGTGATGCCGTTGACGTCGTGGTTGAACGCGATGCGCGGCGACAGCGTGAACGCGCTGCCGAAGGCGTTGTTGTAGTCCGCGCGCGCGGCGATGCGGTAGCCCCAGGAGAACGAGGTCGGGAAGCCGTCGACCTGGGTCTGCGGATTGCGCAGCGCACCGGAGGTCACGTCGTAGCCGCCGCCGGTGTCGGTGCCGTCGCCCTGATAGCGCAGCACGGACGGATCCGGCAGGTCCCAGATGTTCGTGAAGCCGACTTCGCCGACGAGCGAGATCTGGTCGGCCGCGAGGAAATTGCCCGGACCGAACACCTTCGTCGCGGTGACCTGCAGCTGCGAGATCTTGTGGCGTTCCCAGCCGCGGATCTCCTCGCCCGGCGCGTACTGGCCGAGCTGGCTGCCGAAGCGCAGGCCCGGCGCCGGGATCACGGCGTTCAGCGGGCTCAGTGCGGCGAACAGCAGTTCCACGTCGTCGATCTGCAGCGGAGCGTTCGGGCGGTAGGACAGTTCGCCCTGCAGCGCGATGCCAGAGCTTTCGAGCGGCGTGTTGAAGCTGACCGCGAACATGCGGATGTCTTCGGGATACTCGGCGAAATAGCGGCCCGAGGTGACCGCCGTGCTCGTGACCGCGCGGCCCGACAGCAGCGGCAGGCGGCTGTGGTAGTTCAGCGCGTAGAAGCCGAACTCGGTGTTGTTGAGCCAGTTGGCCAGATAGTTCAGGCGGAAGCCGTACTGGCCCGAGTCCTTCGCGAAGCGGTCCGGCGCGCGCGGCACGGCCGCGCCGCAGGCGGCCGGCTTCAGCGCGGCCGGCAGGTTCGGATTGTCGGTGCCGCCGGAGTTGTTGAAGCAGTAGCCGTAGTAGAAGTCAGGATTGATGACCGGCTGCGGGATCGTGCCGAAGTTCAGCATGACGTAGCTGCCGCCCAGCGTCGCGAAGTCGTTGGTCGAGAAGTAGGTGCCGGCCGGATCGGCCTCGGTCTGCTCGAACTCGAACAGGTACAGCGCTTCGGCCGACAGCGTGTCGGTCAGGTTGACCGAGCCCCAGATCATGTTGACCGGCAGGAACGCTTCCTTGAGCTCGGCGCCGGCGACGCGCAGCTTCGACACGTCTATCGGGTTGATGACGTTCGCGCCGCCCTGGATGAACGTGCTCTCGCCCCAGCTGACGACCTGCTGGCCGACGCGGACCGTCGCGCTGGTGTCGCCCACGTTGAAGTTGTGGAACACGAACGCGTCGAGGATCTTGGTGTCCTTGCCGACCTTTTCCTTGGCTTCGGAGGACAGGTCGTAGCGGCTCGCGTTCTCCCAGTCGTAGAAGCTGTAGCCGCGGAAGAAGGCGCCGGTGTTCGCGCCGTACATCAGGCTCAGTTCCACCGTGGCCTTGACGGCGTTGGTGAAGACGTCGCCGTCCTCCCACTTCATGTCGCCGTCGTCGCTGTTGACCGAGAAGCGGCCGCGCGCGGCGCGCTGCTCCGGGCTGCCGAGCGGCAGCTGGCCGATGGCCGGATTGAACTGGGACTTGCCGATCAGATCGTCGTCCTGCGAGGACACGCGCCAGGCGGCGCCCCAGGTCACGGTCGTGTTGACCGTGCCGTGGAAGCCGTCCTGGCTGCCGAACTCGACGGCCTGGGCCGGCACGACGGCAAGGGCGCCGAGCGCGAGGGCCACGGCCGCAGCGAGCGGGCGACGCGAGCCGCGGAAGTTGGTGTCGTTCTTCATGTGTGGATTCCCCAAGTTCCTGGTCGGTCGCTTATTGCGTTCTGATCACGGAGGTGTCGCTGACCTGCACGGCGCTGCCGCCGCTGACCAGCATGCTCGCCATCTGCTTCTGCATTTCCACCGTCGCCGCCGGCGAGGCGGTCGGGTCGAGCAGGGAGCCGTGGTTGCCCTGGGTGAAGCGCGTCGCGCCGCGCACGCCGGTAGCCGACTGGGTGGTCGCAGTGATCGAGCTCAGTCCCAGCGCGCGGATCAGCGCCTCGGTGCCGGCCAGCGGAGCGCCCGGCACGGTGTTCGGAATGACCTGGTCGGGCAGCACGGAACCGCCGCCGACGACTTCGTGCACGAGCACGCGCTTGGCGGCCAGCGCGAACGCCGTGTTCAGCGGATCGGCGCTGTCGACGGCCTGCTGGGCGGCGCCCATGAAGCGGTCGTAGTCCGGCGTGCCGGCGGTGACGCCGGCTGCGGCGAGACCGGCGCGGATGCGCGGACCGAACGTGGCCGAACCGTCGAGCAGGCGCGCGATGCCGCCGCCCGGCACGCTGAGCACGGCCGTGTTGATGGCCGGATCGAACGCCGCGAAGCTCGTGCCGATGATGCTGCCGAGCGACTGGCCGACGAAGCTGATGCGCGAACCGTCGAAGTCGGCGCTGGCGGCGCCGTCGTAGTTGATCGTCGGGACGGCCTTGGACAGCGAGAACAGGTCGACGATGCCCTGGCGCAGGTTGTCGCGCGAGGTCAGCAGGCTGCCGAGGTTGATCATGTGCGCGCCGGACGGATCCGGCTGGCCGTCGGGACAGATCGACTGGCCGGTCGGGCAGGCCGAGCCGTCGTTCTTGATCAGGTCGACGTTGAACGTGCGCTCGTGCGCGCCGGTCGCGGCCAGCGGCGTCGATTCGATGTTGAACGGATGGCCCGGCGGCAGGCCGTGCAGCGGAATGTCGATCGCGATGACCGCGAAGCCCTGCGAGGCGAGCGTCTGCGACACGGCGAACATGTCGGTGCGGTTGCGCGTGATGCCGTGCTGGTAGATCACGACCGGCCAGCCCTGATTCGGACGCGTCTTGCCCGACGCCGCATTCGGCACGGTCAGCAGCAGCGGAATCGTTTCGGTCTTGGTCGCGACCGGGAACGGATTGGCGAAAGTCACGTTGGTCGAGGTCGGCGACAGGCCGGCCGCGTTGAACGGCGGCACGTAGGCGCCCGGCGCAGCCTGCCAGAAGCCTTGCAGCACGGCGCCGGCCTGCGCCGTCGGCGTCGCGGCGGCCGGCGCCTTCAGGTAGTACGGCACGTCGATCGTGCCGATGAAGATGTCGGCGATCGGTGCGAGGCCGAGACCGATATCGCCGATCGTCTTGCCGGTCGGCGCGACGCGCGTCAGCGGCGCCGGCGACTGGCCGACCTTGCCGACGGCCGCCTGCAGCACCGGCGTGATGCCCTGCGTCGTGAACACCCAGCTCACGACGACCTTGTCCGGCGTGATGCCCTTGCTGTTGGCCGCGGCCAGGTGCGAATTGGTCAGCAGGCGCAGCGGCTCGAGCGAGCAGGCCGTCGCGGCCGGCAGCAGCGGCTCGGTCGAGGCGCCGTTGACGCAGAGCGGGCTGGTGCGCTTGGACAGGAAATAGGTCTGGTCCGGCGTCGCGTCGTTGCCGCTGTTGTCGGTCACGCCGGTCGTCACGATGGCCATGTAGCTCGTGAGCTGCTTCAGCGGCTTGGTCGGCACGATCGCGACGGTGCGGGCGGTCGTGTCCGACGGCGCGACGGCAGTGACGAAGTCGGTGTTCGCGGCGAGTTCGCGCACGATGCCGGTGACGCCGCCGCCGGGGCCGGTCAGGGTCACCTCGAACAGGCGGATCGTGTCGCCCGGCACGAGCGTGCTGGCCTTCGGCGCCGCGGAGAACTGCACCTGGCCTGGGCCGATCGTGCTCCAGCCGTCCAGCGCATTCACGGCGACCTGCGGGTCGGCGAAGTTGTTCGGATTCGCGACCGGGATGTTCAGCGTCAGGTCCGTCGTGCCCGACAGCAGCAGATTGTTCGGCAGCGGGATTACCGACGTGCTCGGATCGAAGCGGGCCGCGATGACGCCGGTGACGGGCGTGCCGTTGCCGTTGTTCGCCGGCGGCGTCGCGACGGCGCGGGGGCTGTTACTGCCGCCGCCGCACGCGGCGAGCAGCGCAGACGACAACGCCAGTGCCAAACTCTTTCGGGCCTGCATAGGAAGATTCCTTGGGAAAAGTGTGGATACGCGACGCTCACGTATCTTAGGGAGTTCAAACGCGCGTTGGCAACGTGGATTTAACGAACTGGCCGGGACAGTTTTTGCTGTTGCGACGCAGCAAAACTGCGCCGCAAGTTCATTTAATCCACATAGCTACTTTGTTTCATTTTTGGGTCCGACACGTCGCGCACGAACGCCTTCGTCGGCCTGCCAGCATCCGCTGGCTGGACGAAAATCGCGCGGCCGCAGACCGAGCAGGGTCTGCGCCGGTGCGTTGTCGGCGACCAGATCCTGCTTGAGGCGCTGCACCATTCCGCCGCCGCGGCCTGTGACGCGCATCACCAGACGCAGAAGTCCGGTCGGCAGCGGCAGTGGAAAGGTCGTCCCGTCGAGCCCGGCGCGGACCCGCGCGAGCATCTGCGCGTAGCTCAGCCGCTCGCCGCCGCCGAGCGGTACGACCCGCCCCGCCGCATTGCCCGCCAGCGCGGCCACGCAGGCCGCCGCGACGTCGTCGGCATGCACGGGCTGGCGCAGGCCGGTCGCGCCGGGGACGAGCGGAAACAGGC